>DATDQA010000171.1:0-28561 GCA_035292505.1 Saprospiraceae bacterium
AGAGCAGAGGGCAAAGAGCAGAGGGCAGAGAGCAGAGAGCATAGGGTAAAGAGCAGAGGGCAAAGAGCAGAGGGCAGAGAGCATAGAGCAGAGGGCATAGAGCAGAGAGCAGAGGGCAAAGAGCAGAGGGCATAGAGCAGAGGGCAGAGAGAAGAGGGCATAGGGCAGAGGGCAGAGAGCAGAGGGCAGAGGGCAAAGAGCAGAGGGCAAAGAGCAGAGGGCAGAGGGCAAAGAGCAGAGGGCAAAAAGCGAACAGCAAACAGCAAACAGCGAGCAGCAAATAGCAAACAAGAAATGGGAGCCATTCTATCACCGATACGAGAGCCGCTCATCAGGGGGCGTAAAACTTATCATCAGATCACCGAGGATCTTTGTGCACCTACCGAGCGTGCCCCGAGTGCGGCATGGGTTCTTGCATTCATCGTAGCCGTGACAGCTCTGACGATTGGGCTTACATGTATCCTGATTACAATTTGGATAGGAGTTGGAACATGGAATCTCAACAGGACTATAGGATGGGGATGGGACATCACGAATTTCGTTTGGTGGATCGGGATTGGTCACGCTGGCACACTGATTTCTGCAATCCTTCTGCTCTTTCGTCAAAGGTGGCGGACAGGTGTAAACCGGGCAGCAGAGGCGATGACGATTTTTGCTGTGATTTGCGCTGCGATCTTTCCCGGGATTCACGTTGGAAGGATGTGGGTCGAGTTCTTCTTCTTTCCTTATCCGAATACACGAGGTCCGGTTTGGCCGAATTTCAACTCACCACTACTATGGGATCTTTTCGCAATAAGTACGTACTTCACAGTATCATTACTTTTCTGGTACACAGGCCTCGTCCCTGATTTTGCTACAGTTAGAGACAGAGCGCGCGGGTTCAGGAAGAAAGTGTACAATTTCCTCGCATTCGGATGGACTGGGGCTGCAAAACACTGGCAACGGCATGAGTCGCTTTCTTTAGTACTCGCAGGAATTGCAACGCCTCTCGTACTCTCTGTACATACGATCGTGAGCTTTGACTTCGCTACCTCAGTGGTTCCAGGCTGGCATACAACGATCTTCCCGCCATACTTTGTGGCAGGAGCGATCTTCTCCGGCTTCGCGATGGTTCAGACTCTGATGGTCATCACACGAAAGGTTCTAAACCTTCAGGAATACATCACCCTTGCACATATCGAGTCGATGAACAAAATCATCCTCGTCACAGGGACGATCGTAGGGGTCGCTTATCTCACCGAATTATTCATCGCATGGTACTCCGGCTATATCTATGAGCAGTTTGCGTTTTTCAATCGCGCTCTTGGTCCGTACTGGTGGGCGTATTTCGCGATGATGGCATGTAACGTGGTGTCACCGCAGGTATTCTGGTCAAAGAAAATTCGCAGGAACATCGTGTGGACGTTTTTCATGTCCATCTTTGTCAACATCGGAATGTGGTTTGAGCGTTTTGTGATTATTGCGACCACGCTTGCACGTGATTATTTGCCTTCAAGCTGGAGTTTGTACTCACCAACGATCGTCGAAATCTTCATTTTCACAGGTACCCTGGGATTTTTCTTTACAGCATACCTCGTCTTCGTGAGAGTGGCACCAGTGGTAGCAATCGCGGAGATCAAACACAACCTGAAGCTAACTGGTGATCAATATGCCGATGAACATGCAATGCATCATCATCAAGAAGCCGTCAAAGAAGCATTGGAAAAAATAGAACAGTAGTCATGCATATATACAATAAAAATATCCTCTACGGTCTGTATAATGATGAAACAGAACTCCTGAGTGCGGTAAAGGAAGCGAATACGCATCATATGGAGATCTGGAATGTGTTTACGCCTTTTCCTGTGCACGGACTTGATCCCTTATTAGGTTTATCCGAGTCGCGTCTGCACATCGGTGGTTTCGTCTATGGGATGCTGGGTACGTTGACGGCCTTCCTGGGGATGACCTGGATTTTTACGCGTGACTGGCCGATTGTGTTTGGTGGTAAGCCATACTGGTCCGTTCCGGCATTCATTCCAATCACCTTCGAGCTAACAGTACTGTTCGCTGCGATTGGAATGACTGTAACATTTTACATCATCAATGGACAGTATCCGGGTGTTGTGAATCCGATTTTGGACAACAGGATCACGGATGACAAGTTCTGTATCGCATTTGACACTTCGCATGGCGGCCAGGATAAATACCGCTCGTTCTTTGTAAAGACAGGAGCCAGTGAAGTAAATGAAAAAACAATCTGATCCGGATGAAGCGCAATGTTTTCTCTATCCCGGTGTGTATCGCAATCGCAGGAATCATCGCTTGTAGTCCTGCCGGAAGCGAAAAGCGTGGACATGAGTTCATGCCGGACATGGTGCATTCCACAGCCTATGAGGCCAACATCTACGAATATTATTACTACAATACGTGGGGTACTGAAGAAGAGTATAAGAATTTTACCATGCCGAGAACTTCAGTTCCGGGAACGATCGCTCGTGGAAATGTCGGTGCAGCGCTCAGCGCGACGCCTGAAGAGAGATTGATGGCTTATCATGCGTTTGCGGGTGAAAGATCCTTGACCGGAATTACGATGGCTGCAAATGGCTCCGTACCCTATCCATATCAGGATACTGAGGCAGATCGGATCCGTGCTTCAAAGGAAATCCTCCAGAATCCTTATCCGATCACAGCGGTTGGTCTGGAATATGGCAAAGCATTATACACGATTTATTGCGGAATTTGTCATGGTGAGAAAGGCGATGGTCTGGGATACCTGGTACGTGAAGAAGATCCTGCGAAAGGGATTAGAGCAGGAGTGTATCCGGCGGCACCGGCCAATTTCATGAAAGAGGCGTTTCTCGACACTACGAATGGCTTTTTCTATCACTCCATCATGTATGGAAAAAATATGATGGGCTCTTATGCAGATAAGTTATCCTTTGAGGAGCGCTGGAAGGTGATCCATTATATCAGATCATTGCAGGCGAAGACAAAAGAACTGGTATACAATGAAAATGAAAATACCTACACGAACGATGTGCCGGGTGGTCCGATTTTGAAGAAAATAAAAGAACAGGAGACTAAGGCGAAGACAGTGGAGACAATACCTCCAGCTGATAGCCTGAAGACTGAAGAGAGCGGTGTACAGGGTGAACATTGATCAGAATATCATTGAATTTCAGAAAAGCACGCAAATAGGATGAATCATTTCAGATTTGAAGGTGGGTTGAAAACGACACTGCTGATCCTGATAGCAATCGGCGTGATCAGCCTGGTGATTACATATATGGGTGACAATCCGGATATGCAGTATCCGCGCTTTTGGTCGAACATCCTGCACAACTCTGTTTTCTTTACCGGTATTGCAATTCTATCTCTGTTCTTCATGTGTGCATGTATCACCTCTTGGGCTGGATGGCATACACTTTTCAAACGTGTGTGGGAAGCATACTCCTTGTTCCTGATCCCTGGACTTGTGTTGATGCTGTGCATTGGAATCGGAGCATGGGGAGGCTGGCATCACTTATATGAATGGACGAATACAGAAATTGTTGAAAACGATGAAGTATTAAAGGGTAAGAGTGGTTTTCTGAATCCACGTTGGTATATCTATGGGACAGTCATCATAGGTGGATTATGGCTGC
This sequence comes from Saprospiraceae bacterium, assembly GCA_035292505.1. GTDB lineage: Bacteria > Bacteroidota > Bacteroidia > Chitinophagales > Saprospiraceae > DATDQA01. The sequence continues at coordinate 3,627 of DATDQA010000171.1, forward strand.
TGATTGCTACGCGCCTTCGCAGCCTTTCATTGACAGAAGATCGGATAGGCGATGTGTCATTCACGCAACATCACAAAATGCGGATCTGGGCTGCTGCAGGACTGCCTTTAATAGGCTTCGGTTCCGCTGCATTGATCTGGCTCTGGGTGATGTCTGTAGATCCTCACTGGTATAGTACGCTCTTCGCATGGTACAATGGTGCAAGTCTCTTTATCGCGATGATAGCACTGACCATTCTCTCACTCTACTTTCTGAAAGGACGTGGATACTACAGGCAGGTCACAGTTGAACACATTCATGATCTTGGAAAATATCTCTTTGCGATTTCGATCTTCTGGACGTACCTGTGGTTTTCACAATATATGCTCATCTGGTATAGCAACGTCGGCGAGGAAACAATCTATTTCAAACAAAGAATTGACGAATATCCGGTATGGTTTTATGGAAACCTGATCGTGAACTTTGGCCTTCCATTCCTCATCCTGATGCGCAATGATACAAAGCGTAAGTTGGGCAGTCTTGCATTTGTCTCCCTTGTGGTATTTCTGGGACACTGGATGGATTTCTTCCTGATGCTGAAACCGGGTATCTGGAATGCCGTAAGTCATGGAGCCCATACAGATGAGCATGTAGTTACATTTATTCCTGGATTTACTCTTCCTGGATTTCTGGAATTTGGGACGATGCTTGGATTTTTAGGTTTGTTCCTGTTCTTCTTTTTTACCGTACTGAGTAGGGCACAATTGATACCGGGCAATGATCCTTACCTGGCGGAGAGTGTACATCATCATGTTTAATCAATTGGTGACGAAATGACTGGATTGATCATCATAGGAATTCTCATCTTACTTGCGGTCGTCATTGTACAGATCGGCAAAGTTTCAGAACTGTCGGCACGTATCAGGGGTGAGGAAGAACTGGAGTACAAGAACAACAAAACCCAGGGCAGATGGATGTTGGGTTTTATGGTTGTGTTTCTCGCGTTCTGCGTTGTTTCAGCCTTGTATTTTAAAAACTGGATGCTTGGATATGGACCACACGAATCAGCATCTGCGCATGGAAAACTCATCGACGACCTGTTTAATGTAACGCTCCTCTTCACGGGGATCGTATTCGTGATTACGCATGTTGCGTTGTTCTATTTCAGTTGGAAATATTACGGACAGAAAAATGCCAAGGCATCGTTTATTGCACACAACAATACCCTGGAGATTGTCTGGTCTGCGATCCCAGCTTTTGTAATGACCTTCCTGGTTGTCAAAGGCCTCGTCGCGTGGAATGAAATCATGGCAGATATACCTGCCGATGAAGAATTCATCGAAATCGAAGCAACCGGATATCAGTTTGCCTGGCATCTGCGATATCCCGGTCCGGATGGAGCTCTCGGAGAACGGAACTTCAGAATGATTTCAGGGACTAACCCATTAGGTCAGGATTGGAACGATACCAAAAACCTGGACGATATCCACCCGTCAGAGATTGTACTTCCTGTAGGGAAGAAAGTCCGCGTACGTATCACGTCACGGGATGTATTGCACAATTTCTATCTCCCTCAATTCCGGGTAAAAATGGATGCTATCCCCGGGCTGCCGACATATTTCGTCTTTACCCCAACGAAAACAACAGAACAGTATCGCGAGGAGCTCAGTAAGTATCCCGAGTATAATTTGCCAAAGGATCCTGCCGACCCTGAAAGTAAAATGCTCTGGGAAGAATTCAACTATGAACTGGCATGTGCAGAGCTGTGCGGTGCAAGTCATTTCTCTATGCGCAAATTGGTGAAGATTGTCTCACTGGAAGAATATGATGTGTGGTTGTCACAACAGCGATCATACTATATTGATAATATCCGGAATAAGGAAGATGATCCGTTTATAGGAAGTGTTCTGGATGTGGAACTCAAACAGCGGCGTGAAGATTTGAATACGGCAGTTGAGAGCGCGCTTTCGGATACATCTGGCAAGGAAAAGATCATCGTTCTGAACTATCTTCAATTCGAAACCGGAGGAGCACAATTGACACCGAACTCACAGTTTGAGTTGATAAACCTTGTGGATATCCTGAAGAAATACCCGACAATGCGGATCGAAGTGAGTGGACATACTGATAATACCGGAGACCCGGCTGCGAACCTGCAATTATCCAAAGACCGCGCGAACGTGGTATACCAGGAACTGGTAAAAAATGGCATCGATGCTTCACGACTGACAGCAACAGGCTACGGTTCTTCCAAACCCGTGGCCACAAACGACACTGAGGAAGGCAGACATCAAAACAGACGTACGGAATTTAAAATCCTGGCCCGGTAAAAAAAAACAATCATACCATGGCACACGCGCACATACCAGAAGAAGATGTCCTGATCCGCGATCACGGGTATGAGGATCATTTTCACGAACATTATGAAGGTGATAAGTACAGATCAAACTTTCTCACGACCTATGTCTTCAGTCAGGATCACAAGATCATTGCAAGACAATTCCTCATCACTGGCATTTTCTGGGCGCTCGTCGGAGCAGCCATGTCTATCATTTTCCGTTTACAATTGGGCTTTCCGGATCAGGATCTCTCCTGGGTCAAACCATTGCTCGGGAAATGGATTGTTTTGAATGAAGCCACTGGTATAGGATCATTGAGTCCTGAGTTCTATTATGCCCTCGTGACCATGCACGGGACTATCATCGTATTCTTTGTGCTTACTGCCGGATTGAGTGGCACGTTCAGTAATCTCTTGATCCCACTCCAGGTAGGTGCGCGCGACATGGCATCTCCATTTCTCAACATGCTCTCGTACTGGTTTTTCTTTATGGCGAGTATCGTCATGTTCATCTCCTTGTTCCTGAACACTGGGCCATTTGCAGGAGGTTGGACAGGCTATCCTCCACTGAGTGCACTGCCTGAGGCATCTTCAGGATCTGGCGCTGGGATGACCTTATGGCTTGTGAGCCTCACCTTGTTTGTAGGATCAGTACTCTTGGGTGGAATCAACTATATCACCACCGTCCTGAATCTGCGGACAAAAGGCATGAGCATGTGGCGGATGCCCCTTACAATCTGGGCATTCTTGTTAACTGCCGTGTTAGGGTTGTTGTCTTTCCCTGTGCTTGTTTCAGGATTTCTCCTTCTGATGTTTGATAGAAGCATGGGTACGAGTTTTTATCTCAGCGAGATATTTATCAACGGTAAGGCGATGGATGTTGTGGGAGGTAGTCCGATTCTATATCAGCATCTGTTCTGGTTCCTCGGACATCCGGAGGTATATATTATCATACTGCCGGCAATGGGGATTGTCTCAGAGGTGCTTGCGGTCCATTCACGCAAACCGATCTTTGGATATAAGGCGATGGTCTATTCGATCCTTGCGATAGGATTCCTGTCGTTTATTGTGTGGGCTCATCACATGTTTATGGCTGGTGTCAATCCTTTCATCTCTAACTTCTTTGTGATTTTCACGCTCATCATTGCGGTACCGTCTGCAGTGAAAGTATTCAATTGGATTTCAACACTCTACAAAGGCAATCTCCGGCTTGTCACCCCGATGCTTTTTGCCATTGGATTTGTGTCCATGTTCATCTCAGGAGGCTTGACCGGTATTTTCCTGGGTAACTCGGCAATTGATATTCAACAGCACGATACTTACTTCGTCGTTGCGCACTTTCATATTGTGATGGGTATCGCGGCATTCTTTGGCATGTTTGCAGGGGTGTACCATTGGTTTCCGAAGATGTTTGGCAGGTTTATGAACGAGACGATGGGTAAGATCCATTTCTGGATCACTTTTGCGGGCGCCTATGCGATATTCTGGCCGATGCATTACCTGGGGATGGCAGGTGTACCGAGGCGATATTACAGATATGATATGTTCGACACGTTTTCGCATTTTGCGGGCATTAGCCAGGCTATCACCATCGCGTCGATTATTGTGTTTTCTGCACAGGTACTTTTCGTGATCAATTTCTTCTATAGTATTTATCGCGGCAAGAAATTGACACGTAAAAATCCCTGGGGTGCTACAACATTGGAATGGACAACTCCTGTCGTCGCCGGTCACGGAAATTGGCCGGGCAAATTACCTGTTGTCCATCGTTGGGCGTATGATTATAGCACAAACGGCGGCGACGCGGATAAAGATTTTATTCAACAGCACATACCTCTTCGCGAAGGAGAGGTAAGCGGTGAGCATTAAACGAAACCATGAAGAAGTTACCTTCAAATAAAACGAGCGTGCAGGTTATATCCGGGAGCTCCTCTACCAGTTGGGTAAGGGATGTCCTGGAGTTGACGAAGATGCGTCTCACCTTGATGGTAGTATTCAGTGCTGTTGTAGGTTATGCGATTGCCGCAGGAGGGGCAATTCACTTTGTCCCTGTATTAATTCTAGGTGTTGGTGGATTCTGCGTAGCGGGTGCAGCAAATGCGATCAATCAGATTCTCGAGAAAGAGTATGATGCATTGATGACACGGACGGCAGGAAGGCCAGTTGCGGCTGGCAGAATGCAGGTGTCTGAAGCTGTGGTGATTGCCGGTATTCTCGTCTTCATCGGAATCATCTTACTGGCATTGTTTAATCCACTTGCAGCATTTTTAGGGATGCTCTCCTTCATTGTGTATGCCTTTTTGTACACGCCGATGAAGCGCTATGGAACATTGTCCGTTGCAGTTGGCGCAATTCCTGGTGCATTGCCGGTTGTGATCGGTTGTGTGGCCTATGAAGGGACAATCACATGGCTTGCCCTCATTTTATTTGCGATACAGTTTCTCTGGCAGTTCCCGCATTTTTGGGCTATTGGGTATCTGTCATTTGATCAATACCAAAGGGCGGGGTTTAAACTGGTGCCTGCTTCAGCGGATGGTAGTATCCATACAAGTCTCGGATGGCATGCGCTATGGTATACACTGTTGTTGTTGCCGGTGTGTGGGGTGTCATTGTGGATAGGAGTTTCTGGTTTGTGGACAACTATGTTGATGATTCTGATCTCACTCTGGTACGTACAGAGTGCATATCTCTTCTGGAGGAAATTTAATCAGGAAGCAGCCCGTAGTTTGATGTTTACGTCATTTGCTTATCTCCCATTAGTATTATTGATAATTCTTTTAGGAGGTTTGCTATAAGTTATATCAATGGCGCAGGAAATCAAATATTACAGGAACCGGATACATCCTCATCAGTTTGCCTTGTATGCGGCGATGGGTAGTATTATGATGATGTTTGCGGCATTAACAAGTGCATACATTGTAAGACAAGCAGTTGGCAACTGGCATGAATATTCCTTACCGGATATCTTTTATATAAGTACCGGTGTGTTATTGTTGAGTAGTGTCACGCTCCATCTTGCATTTAGGTCTTATCAAAAAGGCAATGCCCGAATGTACAGAGGATTGCTATTGTTGACTGGAGTGCTTGGTGTGACCTTCGTCATTCTTCAATATTATGGATGGCAGGGGCTTTATGGAATCGGAGTACCTCTTGATGGTAATCCGTCCGGATCGTTTTTCTATGTGATTTCAGGAGTCCATGCAGCGCACGTACTTGGTGGGATTGCAGCGCTGTTTGTCGCAGTATTTCATGCACTGACTCTGCAATTCGAAGTCAGTGTGCGTCGTAAAAACAGGTTTGCACTTGTGGTGCAGTACTGGCATTTTGTCGATATTCTTTGGTTATACTTGTTTGTATTTATTCTCGTCGCGCAATAGTGCTAGAAAGTAAATTGAATTCATGAATACAGAGATCACTGCAACAGCACACGATACGCAATCACAAAACGGCGGTTTGTGGTCCGGAGGCCTGTCTCCGTTTAAAACCAGCTACGGGAAGCTGATGATGTGGTATTTTCTCTTATCGGATGCCTTCACTTTTGCCGGTTTCCTTATTGCATATGGTGCATTGCGTTCCAGCATGGACACATGGCCGGTGCCGGATTTTGTGTTCAGCCTGTTTCCCGGTTTATCCGGGAGTCATCCACTGCTCTTTGTAACGTTTATGACATTCGTCCTCCTCTTCAGTTCATTTACCATGATGCGCGCAGTACAGGAAGGGCATCGTGAGAATAAAAGCGGTGTCGTGAAATGGATGTTTCTCACAATTCTTGGCGGGGCAGGCTTCTTAAGTTGTCAGGCATGGGAATGGTCGACCTTGATTGGCAAGGAGAAAATGACTGTGACACGCGATCCCTTTGGTGCGCACATCGAAAAAGGTGTCTATCTGCACATCGATGGAAAAGAAGGGGAAGAGATATTCGAACCCGGAAAGAGTTACCTGATGCATCAGCTTGGACATGGACACGCCTCCGAGGGTGATCATGCTGCTGCTTATGAAGGGCCTGGTAATTATCCCGATGCGATAGTGGATGAACAGGGATTTATTCACAGAAAATATAAAGTTCTTGAAGGTCCGAATGCAGGTCAGATTAAGGCAGAAGAGTTTGGCCCGAAAGCCTTCGGAGCGTTGTTCTTCTTCATTACAGGCTTCCACGGGTTCCATGTTTTTTCAGGAGTGATGTTTCTGACCATCATTATGCTCAATGTCGCCAGCGGATTATATGTGCAGCGGCGAAACGGCTATGAAATGGTTGAAAAAATCGGATTGTATTGGCACTTTGTGGATCTGGTGTGGGTGTTTGTGTTCTTAGTGTTCTATCTGCTGTAAATGCGAGAATGCGAGAATGCGAGAATGCGAGAATAAATAAAGGCAAACAAGGTATGTGAAATAATGCTTTAAAATATGACCACTGAAACCAAACAAAGTACCCAAAAGAGGGTATTTCAGAACAAGGAAGAATTTGTGTCCTGGTTAAAACAAAGGACAAAGGAATTTGCAATCAGGACCATTCATATCTGTAACAGTATGCCCAAAAGCCAGTCGATGCAGGTAATAGGGTATCAATTGATCAAAAGCGCTACATCGACTGCTGCAAATTACAGGGCTGCTTGCAGAGCGAGGTCTGGAGCTGAATTCTATTCGAAGATGTGTACGGTAGTGGAAGAAGCGGATGAATCTGTATTCTGGTATGAGGTAATAAAGGAGGCGTCTTTGCCCGTAGAACAAGGTGAACTTGATTGGTTGCAAAAGGAGGCAAATGAAATCGTATCCATTATGGTAACAGTCAGGAAAAATTCACGCATGAAATAAATGTTTTTCATTCTATCATTCTATCATTCTATCATTCAATCATTCTATCATTCAATCATTCTATCATTGATCTATGTCTCATACATACGAACGTTCAAAAAAAATCGCGCTCAAGACAATAATTGTCCTTGGTGTTGTCACGGTCATTGAAGTGATGATTGCATTGACCGGGAAGGGGTATATCATTGAAGGTGTGCACTTTCCCTGGTATATCATGAATTTCGTCATGATCTGCATGAGTCTATATAAAGCCTATCTGATTGTGGGTGAATTCATGCACATGAAACACGAAGTGCGCGCTCTTGGGATGACGGTCATCTTACCTACCTTTCTTCTGATTTGGGCCATTATCGCGTTTATGTATGAAGGTGGTGCGTGGAAAGGAAACCGCAATACCATAAAGGAGAAGAACAGAGCAGTTGTCGAGGAATCAGTACAACCGCAGGGCATGCTTTTCAACGAAGAAACCGGGCATTTACAATAAAAAAATCTTGAGAAGCAGGAAGAGATTTCCGCTTTTTTCCCACCAGAATGCGTACTGTACGAATTATAATTATCCTCCTTGTACTCATTGGTTTTCCTGCAATCTCGTGGTTCTATCTCAGCTCAGGGTTGAAATGGAGAATCAATGCGCAACAGGAGACAATGATTAAAGAACATCTCGGCAATTTCACTTTGGTAGACTCCGACAGTATCATCCTGCGTTCAAATGAAATGCATGGAACATTTTATGTCATCGCCACACCGCAGGATAGTCAGTCGTTCCAGCACCTGAAGATGGTGAACACACAGTTTCACGTCCGTAAAGATTTCAGGACAATGTATTTACTACCTGAAGGAGAGGATGCGTCACCACAGGCTGACACGACATGGATACATGTGTATTGTATTCAGGGATGCGAAGCGTTGCGTACAGTTCTGTTTAATCCGGATTACTCCGCAGCCATTGTTGATGACTCATTGTATCTACGCGGACAATATCATCTTGGATCCGGGGAGGAGATGCGTAAGCTTGTCGAACACCTTGCAGTCGTGTTGCCCATTGAGAAACGCGAAAGAATTGAACTGATACGTGGTAAACAATAGATCAGAACCAAATCTGCGGCTGGCAAAACGACTCTCGGTGATAGCCTGGATGATCTCGGCAATTGTCCTCCTGCTCGTAGGCATGATGCGGAGTGTAAAACTTGATGTGGGCGTCGATTTTTCAATGCTTCCTGCTGTAAATGCGATTCTCAATTCCTGTACCGCAATTGTCCTGATCATCGCGTATTATTTTATCCGTCAGAAACAGATTGAACGACACCGCAGGATGATCTACATGGCGATGTGCTTGTCGTTTATCTTCCTGGTGTGTTATGTTTTGTATCATTTCACAACACCTGAGACATTATATTGTCACGAGGGTTGGAAGCGGAACTTGTATTTCGCGGTATTGATTTCACATATTGTACTTGCGGCGGCTATCTTCCCATTTGTCTTATTTACGTTCATTAGAGGGTTCACGGGTCAATATTCAAGACATCGCAGGATGGCGAGATGGGTATTTCCGGTATGGCTGTATGTTGCCGTCAGTGGTCCTGTAGTCTACCTGATGCTTGCACCGTGTTATTGAAAACAGCTTATTTTTGAGTCAACATGAAACGCCTGCGTATATTCATATTATGCATGATTCTAAACACCTTGATCATGCCGGAGGCGCCTGCGCAATGTCCAATGTGCCGGATGACCGTGGAATCTAACCTCAAAGCAGGTGGAACTGCCGGAAGAGGCTTGAACAGGGGAATCCTCTACATGCTCGCGATGCCGTACCTGCTTGTCGGAACCATGGGATACCTCTGGTGGCGAAACAGGAGACAAGAAGACGAGATCGGATTCGAGGAGGCCTAGCACACATTTCTTTCAAACAGTTTCGGGCGATGTCTAACGGTAAAAGCGCTTTTACTAGAGGATTCGATTCTAATGGGATGGATCGAGGATTGTCGATTCTTGATGTATGGATCGAGGAATGTCGATTCCTGAGGTATAGATCGAGGATTGTCGATTCTTGAGGCAAGGATCGAGGATTGTCGATTCTTATGGTATAGATCGAGGTTGTCGATTCTTAATTTAACGTTGATTATCAATAGTTTATAAAAGTTACTATCCCTCCGAGGGATTGTGTTTGCTCCGATTTTTTTTGCGACGACTGCGCGGCCAAATGATCAATTTTGCGTCGTATCTTGGCGCCATGAAACAAATGCTTACTCTCAGTCTTTTGTGTGCGTGTTTGCCGCTCTTCGGACAGATGTTTTTTGATGCCGGAATCAAAGGCGCATACGGCCCCACGCTGATGTACAATCAGAACATCTTCGACGATGGCGAATATGATCATGTCCTCACCAGCGGATATGGTTTTGGCGCCAAGCTTGGAGTACACTTTGCCAGCCATCATGGATTCACGTTCGATTATATGAATTCCACTTCGAGACAGAATTTTGATCTCAGAGGAGGTGGTATGCATAACTATAAGTGGAAGCACAATGATTTATTGCTGATGTATCGCTACAGTGGTAATGGTGCGTTTGTCGAGATCGGACCTGAGATTAGTTTTATGTCCGATGTGACAAGCCAGGAGGTGGATGTCACTCCCAACTTTGCAGACAATTATAAATCCATTGTTTTCGGTTTTGGCAGTTATCTGATCGGTTCTGATCTGGTGACACTCCAGGCAGGAGTACGTTTGCATTGGGCTCTCGATGACATGATTTCAGAACAAGGAATGGAAAACAACTACCCCGCAACAGGAAGGCCATTTCCAAACTACGAGAAAACAAAAGCCACCGCAGGTCAATTCATGCTTGAACTCAACTATGCGTTTGGTCGCTTTGCGAAAGCAAGTTGCAGTCATAGATGGCGGTTGATCCTGTTTGAATAAGCTTCTGTTTCCTATTCCTGGCAGTTGCTGCTTTCGTAAGTTATGATGCGGAGACAGATGAATTTCCATTGCGTAGCTATACACGTATTGCATTAATGGGCTAAAGCCAGTGCAATGCAGAATCCTTCAGAATATGACCATTACGTTACAGGCCATCTCAATGATATTCTCACTCGAGAGATCTTTTATTGCCGGAGATACACTGGTTTGTATATCGTTAAAATGTTCTATCGGTAGTTTACTCCATGCGGATTCCTACAAGATGTGTTCTTGTTGAACGCATAAGCGTCTATTCACCTACTACCTCAAACATTCTTTCTATCCTCTCTCCACGATGATCGACAATGATCACGCGATGCACACCTACATCAGGTTGTAATTCCATCGTATGAAATTCCTGTGTGGTGCCGAGATATCGCTCGTCCAGGTACCAATACACAGGCGAAGTTGCAGACCGATGTGCCGCGCGAAAGACAGTATGCCCTTTCTCTCCATTCAACTCGCGGGGGACAAAGATGCGGGTGTCAGTTGCCGGATAAATAAGTTGTAATTGTGCCATAGGACTACTCTCCATCGTGCTACAGGTCGGATGAAATGGAGGGACTGATTTGTAGGACGGATTATTCCGATTATAATAACCTGCCGCGGCGGGTGGCAGAATAAACCAGGATTGCGGGGTAATGCGCTCGCCTTCGGCACATTCCTTCCGGTATTGAAAAGTGCCTGAGATGTCGGTATAGATCCGTGTATGAAAAGGACATCTTCCTGCCATTATGCCCTGAGGAGTGATCAATATTGAATCCACTTCCACACAATCAGGACCTGCGAGATATCCACTTAGACGGCAAGTCGCTACCTCAACCAAGGCGTCAAAAGGCGGAGTCCACCATGCGTTACCGGGCAGATTGCGAAACACGTCAAACATCAGAGGGGCCGCTGCGCGTATACCCATCAATCCAGGTCTACCTTCGCCATCCGCGTTACCAATCCATACGCCAACGGTGAAGTCAGGTGTCACGCCGATCGCCCAGGCATCACGGAATCCAAAGCTTGTGCCTGTCTTCCAGGCGATTTGTTTAGTCGACTGAAAACTCTCCCAATGTCCTTCCTCATCCGGTCTTGCAAGGTTGCGCATGGCCTCCAGCGTGAGCCAGAGCGAGCCATAGTCCCAAAGTATCGGCGTCTTTGTGGTTTTTTGATGCTGTTCTGTTTCCTGACTTCCAGGCAACATACATATTGGCTTATGAAGATCATCCGGATTATACTGGTGGTTAAGCAAGTACGCATGAGAGAGCATACGACCCATGCTCGCATACACGCCGCAGAGATCCCAGAGACTGACTTCCGCCCCTCCGAGGATGAGCGGTAATCCATAGTGCTCAGCAGAATAGTGTATTGTCGTCAAACCCGCCTGGATAAGATCCTGGCGAAATCTTTCAATCCCATAATCGCGCAGGATCAGCACGGCTGGTACGTTAAGACTCCGCGTCAGCGCATCATCGGCAGGCACCATACCCGTATAACTCCGCGAGAAATTCTCCGGTTGATAACCGCGCAGATTTGTGGGGATGTCTTCGACAAGCATATGAGGCAATAATTGACCATCAGCAAAAGCTGCAGCATACAACAAAGGTTTTAGGATGCTTCCTGAGCTGCGTTCTGCCTGTATCATATCCACTGCATTTTCATGTAGCATCAGAGGATTATCCACATTACCGATATATGCGAGCACTTCACCAGACTTCGTATCCATGACGAGGACAGCACCATTCTGAATACCATTTTGAGCTAAGATTGTATGATGCGATTGCAAGGAGATTGCGGCCAGCTGTTGTATCTGTCTGTCAATGGTGCTCTGTATCCGCGGTGCATCAACCGTCTTCAGATAAGTTAGAAAATGAGCGGCGCCATCGGGGAGTGGATGTGGTGCATCGGGCAATGGTTCCAACATTGCGAGCTCCGCTTCTGTAGAATCTAGAATTCCTCTTTCTGCCATTTTCAATAATAAACCATCGCGTTTGAGTTTTAAAAGATCGCGACCACGTCCCGGGTGAATGAGTGCTGGACTGTTTGGAAGTACCGCAAGGCAAGCTGCTTCAGACCAACTCAGTACCTCAGGGGATTTACCGTAATATCGCCATGAGGCTGCTTCGAGCCCTACGACGTTACCCCCAAAAGGAGCATGTGAGGCATACAGGCGCAGAATGTCCTTCTTCGAATAGCGCACCTCGGTGCGAACGGCAAGCATGATCTCAGTCATTTTCTGCCAAACCGTCCTATCTTTTCCTTTCCGTGAAATGCGAATGAGCTGCATCGTGAGAGTACTGCCACCGCTCACGATACTGCGTGCTTTGATATTTGATTTCATCGCGCGTCCCATGGCAAGGATGTCCACGCCAGGATGTGACCAGAACCGTTTGTCTTCAAAAGCAATCACTGCTTCTGCAAAATACTCTGGTACTGAATCGATCTCAGGAAATCGCCACTGCTGGTCATCTGCTATACGAGCACTGAGTAACTCTCCATCTTTGTCCAGCAACACGGTGCTGTACGAATCCTGAAACAAAGGATCGGGAAGAGCAAAAAACCACCACCAGGCAAGGACAACTGCGATAGAGCAGAGCATGCTTTTGCGCATCCGGAAGTTTGTATTTCCAGGTGACCCGAAGATTGATTTCTTATTCACCACCAGTGACTCCGGCTTTAGCAATCTTGAGGTGATCAGTTACCACTTCCACCCAACGACCAGTGATAGTTGCATTCACTGCATGATCGTACATGGCCTCACAATAGGTGGGGGGGAGGATATATTTTCCTGGATATGCCGCATTCAACATTACCCGATACGTCTTACTGGTCTTGCCATACAGATCAAAGAATGTATACACGCGATCGTCACGGATATCCTGGTAATCAGATTCACTGTTCTTGAAACGCTCTCCCAGATTGTCCATGCGTTGATTGATGATTTCCCATCCGGAAGGAAAAATGCTCTGTAGTGCTACTTCATCCAGGTCACCTGCATAGGTGGCAGGATTCGCAATTGTCACAGACATCACGAAGTCGGTACCTTGGTTCAGGCGTATCGGATCGATAGTTTTACCCTGCATATCCTGATAGGAGACCTTTAACGCAAGATGATTTTGCACAGAAGTGGAGGGGGGTTCGAGAGGTCGTCCACGGCGAATGAGACGGACATACAGTGGTGACTCGGAGAGATTTTCTACAAATACTGATTTTGGTTTGCCCTCAGTAATCTTTTGTTGAAAGATGGTTTTCTTCTGACGGACTGTTTGTTTTTCATTCCCGGCAGCACGATATGCGAAATATAAATCCTTGTCTTGTTGTAGAGAGGCAAATTTTGCCATGGCGATCAATGCATATGCGGTGCTTTGTGTGCTATACCACACTGCAGACCCGCGTTCATCTGCAATGCGTTTGACAATGGGTAATGCCTGATCATGTGCTCCAATTGAAACCAGCGCCTCTACAATGAGAGCCCTGTCCCGTGTTGCAGACCCATACGTCATTCCTGCAAGCTGATACTCCTCGACGGTAGCAGGACTTGTGATCAACTCCTTTGCAATGGCTGACTGACCGCTGTTTGCATAGCATGCAGCAAGCATGTATCGAGCGGTACCGGATAGTTTCGTCACATTACGCAATCGATTCATTGCCCCGAGTTCTGGGTTACCAGCCAGCGCAAGAGTGTAGAGCCTGTATGCCTGATTCAATATATTACCACTTTCCTGATCTTTTGTGGAAAACTGTTGTGCACGTGACGATTGGAATGTCTTCCAGTGATCGATCAACTTTGCATCTACAAAATACCCTGCGCGTTGGGCTTCGATCAGGAAATGACCGGTATAACTATTTGTCCATTCATTAACATCATTCTCACCAGGCCAGTAAGAAAATCCTCCTGAAGGATTGACGTACCGGGAAATCTTTGTGATGGCACTTCGCACATTATGCTGCAGCCTTACACTTTCTTCAGGACCGAGTTCAATCAGGCGATCCACAAAGAGTTGTGGAAATGCTGCTGATGTTGTTTGTTCAAGGCATCCATAAGGATACTGAATGACATAATTCAGCCTTGCGTCAAGATTGGCGGGAAACAGGGATGATATTTCGAGGACAGCTTCATTTGTGCCAGGCATGCCAAGATTCACGATTTGACTCTCCCACGACTTTCCTTTTTCAAGAAGAACCTCAGTCACTTCGCTGAGATAGGGATTAGGATTACGCACGGAGATTTCGATGTGTTGTGTAGCCTTTTCATCGCCCGCCGTTGCTTCTATCCATACTTCTCCTTTGCCAATCTGGTGCGCGATATCAGCGGTAAAGGTCATAAGTTGATCACCTTGTTTATTGAATGACACCGTTTTCCGGGTTGCACCGTCAATGGAGACCTTATCATTGCCACGGATTGAGACTTCGACGTTGCGAATCTTTTCATCCATCGCGAAGACATTGATCGGAATAGCGATTTGCTCCCCCGGTGCAAGGACACGAGGCATCGTCGCAAGGATCATCACCGGACTCTTGACCGGAGCTGCTTTTTCAGCAAATCCATATTGATGATTTGATACCGCTACGACCATTGATCTCACGGAGCCAACATAATTGGGCATCTGGATTTTGTGAGTTGCTTTATTACCAGGCTTCAGGATGAAAGGTCCCAGGTGTATTACTACCGGTTTAAATCTATTGACCTCGTTCACCGCCTGAATTTGCACACCGCTCCCATCTCCGCCAATCGCAAGAATTCGTTCTACGGGACCTCCCAGCGCACCTAAGACATAATCATAGACGTCCCATGTCCTGACACCGAGTGCCTCCTTTGCATAAAAATGATTCCAGGGATCCGGAGTCTTGAATCGCGTCAGATCGAGGAGTCCTTCATCGACGACAGCGATCGTGTATGCCATTCCTTGGTTGTTCTGCTCGCTCACGGAGATCTCGAACATCCCGTCAGGTTTCAAGACATCTGGCATTGAAATCACTGGTTGCAGCCTGGAGGTGGGATCTTCTATCATGACAGGAATGACACCGTACATGCGTAAAGGCATGTCATTGTCACCAAGGCTATGTGGTTGAATGAGCCGAACGTGCGCATAGACATTTGGCGCCATCTCTTTGGATGCAGTGAAAGAAAAAGTCGTGACTTCCGCGGTTGCTTTGAGTTGATGAGTCGACAACACAGTGTGATCATTTTCTATGCTCACCATCACCAGACTACCAGGAGCAGAAGGAATGCTGAGGAGAACATTATCGCCAGTTGCATACACAGCTTTGTTGGCAGTAAGTGTGAGTTTGGCAATTGCGTTCCTGCCTTCTTCTTCGCCATAGAAGTAGCCTGAATAGGCATAATCGCCACTGCAATGACCAGACTTTGTATCGCAGACACGGATGAGATACAGGCCATAGTCGAGCGGTTTAAACATAAATTCGGCTCTTCCTTCATCATTGGTAATCACACTTGTCTGCGAGAGTGCACCCAGATGCTGAGCAGAATTGTATTGAGCCAATTCATATCGATTGTCATTCCACCACCAGCTCCAGTCTGCCTGATATACTCCAACACTGAGTTCACGTTCTGAAAGACCTTTACCATTCCTGTCAAGTGATACAAGTCCGATCGTATTATCAGCGCCTTCTTCCAGTTGCTTGTATCCCCAGCGATTGTTTGGGATTGAAAGGCCGGCATATGCCTGGTACGGCCACCATTCGGCAGAGAACTGATCTGTGCTGAAATCACCTCCTTTTTCAAATACACGCGTCTTGAGGTTTGCCATCATTTTGCCGGGAAGTAATTGTTCAGCATCATGCGTGAGGATTATGTGTGCATTACCTGAGGCATCAAGAGGGCCATCAAAAACCGTGGTCACTGTCGCATCCACTTTTCGAGCCGGATCATCGAAACGATATTGTGAGAATCCCTTAAATGCTGTAGTGACAGGACTGAGTCCAAGCTCGACTTTTGCTTCCAATCCGCCTGCCGGAGAACCATGAAGCCATTGCACATTTAACGGGATAATGGTCTCCTTCTTCCATGCATCAATGGGCCCATCGCGATCAACAGTAATCTTCAATCTGTTTGGCTTAATGGTTTCTACCTTCAGGGATTTATTGAATTTCACGCCTCCAATCTGTAGTTCGGTACGCCAGTTTCCGGTGAGATCGGCAACGTCTGTAGGAATGGGAAAACTGTAGATGTGGCCTACATGCACATTCTTTGTTTGATCATAGCGCTTCTGACCGCGCGGGTTATAGACTACGCATGTGACAGGATGATCGCTGGCTCCAGTTTCCTCAGTTTGCAGGATAAAGTTCAGGAAGATGGTATCTCCCGGTCGCCAGACATCACGCTCACAGTAGATGAAGCCTTTAATGCCGTCGTGTGAAGCAGTGCCTTCGACGTCAAAATCACTAACGCTGAGCGCGTTACCATCTGTGACTTTCAGATATCCTTTTTCTCCACTGAAATCTGCCAGCACGAATGCAGGCTCACGATCGCCTTTGAGTTCACACAGACCTTCATTGTTTGTCTTTCCTTCAGTGATCAGTTGCTGTTGAAAGTCATAAATACGGATGTTACATCCGGCGATTGCTTCAGTCGTGCGGAGATCATGTATAAATACCCGCAATGCATTGTCATTTCCAGCTTTTGCAGAAACCCCAAGATTTGATGCAAGGACATTGCGTCTCACAAAATGATCTGCCGTATAATATTCCGGCATGCAGGGATTCTCGCGATTCTCATAATCATATCCGTCATAATCATAATAATACTGCCATAGAGTTGCATCCGGGTCTGAAGGAGCAACTTCCGCAGAACTTGCTGATTCACCTGTACAACTATACAGGTTGTAGTCTTTGCGGAAACCAATCCGCACTTCATATATAGATCCTGCATGGAGGTCCGTATAATGGCTCAGATCGATAGCATAGCGCTGCCATTGATTTCTGACAATACCTGATTGCAGTTCATTCAATTGAATGACATGACTTCCGACAACACGACCTACAGATTCATACCCATTCGCATACCAGAGATCGCTGTATTGCAGAAATTGCATCACATTGCTTTCGAAGATTTCGAAGACTTCGATATCCACTGCGCTGAGGTTTACAGCTTTGAACGGTAAAATGACTTCATGCGAATGCGGTACGATATTGCCTTTTCCAAGAAGTTCGACCTGTGGATTGATATCCTCGAATGAGAGCCTGAACGACTGGCGTTCGCCAAGTGTCTTTCCTGTGCTGCTGCGAATTCCCGCGTCAAGATGCAGTGTGAAATCTCCAGAGATCTCCGTTCCCGGGAATACTGAGAGGATATGTTTCGCACGTCTGGTCTCGAATCCTTTGTCACTGCCATTGACTAGTACCATACCCGTAAGACCGAAGTCCGGATCGAGGTGATCGGAAAATGTAAGACGCACTTCATGTGATCCTTCCTGGATTGTGGTTACTCCCGTCACTTTAAAAACATCACTGGCGGGAACCATGACGGAAGATGAACCTTTCGAAGGGGAATCAATCGCTTTGCCATCCCAGGAGACTGTAAGCTTCTCATCCTTTTGAGTACGACGCAGATCGGAGAGCGTGAATGTATGAGCTTTGCCATTCTCACTGTGCAACCACTGGGGTACGGGTTTGCTGCTACCAAAAGAAATCTGCACAACCTGTTCGAGATCGCCGGGATTTACAAACTCACTGGTACGTATCTGGCCCTGTACCACCTGGATTGCGGCATCAGCTTCAGAAGGGCCGGCAGGATCGACACTGACATAGAGTTGTACAGGACGAATGCTGAAATTGAAGTGGATCGAATGGTACCCGGGGTCTATATCGGCAAACATGTTTCCCAGGTGAATCGTCAGCGTATGACTGCTTCCGGGCCTGAATTTTTCTTTGGGTGTGAAGCTAAACGTATATACATCTTCCCAAACCGCTGCTCCGTCAGTTTTGGGAGTCAGGGAATATAATTTCTGATCTACCACGCTACCTACCAGACTATCAGATACAACAGGTTTCGCAAAACGAATCCTTACCGGATCCTGGCTCTGAATGACCTCAGGCACATAGCCCGCGATATAGGTGCCTAGCGCGGAAAGATCGGTGGCAGTCTGAAGAGGGCCGGCTTTTTTACAGCCGTTGAAAATGAAGACAAAAAGGGTCAGTGCGGTGAAAATCCGAGCGACGTATCTCATGGCAGATTTTAGGAACTTTAAAAAATGTGAAATCAATGCAGTAAAGATATCACACAGTATGAGTGGGGAAAGTGCAGGTCAGCAGCCGTGGCAGTGTATTGATTATGCGTATAGCTGTAAAGAGAAATTGTTGTTTCTAAGTTGTTTCTAAGTTGCGACTAGGTGTCTTCTAAATAGGTTTGCTCTTCCTATCCTGCCATTCTGCCGTTCCGCCATTCTGCCTTTCTTTTTGAGTTTGCGCTTGCACTTGAGTTTGAGTTTTTCTCGCCTTCTCTCCCAAGGAGTCCTTTGGACACTTTCTCTCCCAAGGAGTCCTTTGGACACAATCTCACATTCTAAAGTCGCATGCTAATCCGATGAACACCCGGCAGATAAGGACGCGCTAATAGACGGACAATTTCCCTATAGTGATCCGGAAGGTTTACATAGTCAAGATGTTCAACTTCGAGGATAAGGATGGGGTAGGAGAGCTGGCTTCGGAAAAACTCGAAATAACTGTCCTGAATTTTCTGCAAGTAGTGTTGAGTAATACCTTGTTCATAATGTCGCCCCCGGTTTCGGATTTGTTCCATGAGTTTTTCGGGTGATCGATGGAGGTATACAAGCAGGTCGGGATTCGGAAAAGCATTATTCAGAATCTGGAATAAATGTTGGAAGAGTCGGTATTCTTCATCCTTGAGATTTTTGCTGGCGAAGATGACGGTCTTCCAAAAACAATAATCAGCGACCATGAATTCCGTAAACAATGAACGATTGTGCAGGCTATATTGGAGTTGTTTATGACGCTCGGTCATGAAGAACAATTCGACAGTAAATGCATACCTGTCTGGATCTTCATAGAAGTATTTCAAAAAAGGATTGTCTGCAAATTCTTCGAGGACGAGCTGGCAATTATAATCTCGTGCCAGCATTTCACATAAGGATGTTTTGCCCGCGCCAATATTCCCTTCGATGCAGATGTATTGATATGGAAAAGGGTTGTTCATCCTTCGGACAAGATAGCCACTTCAGACTGATCCGGACACCTTACCAGGAGTTCTGAAATGTGCAGTCCGAATTGTGGGTGTATGACTTCCCCGGCAATCTCTGCAAGAGGTGCAAGGGCAAATCTTCGTTCAGATATCCGGGGATGTGGCAACGTAAGTTCCCGTGTATCTATCATCAAGTCATCATACAAGAGGATGTCGATATCAAGTGTGCGCGGACCCCAATTAATCGACCTTTGTCTGCCCGCAGCATCCTCGATCTTACGGATGGCCTTAAGCACTTTTGTCGGTGTGAGCGGTGTTTTTACACACAATGCCTGATTGATGAATGATGGCTGATCAGTGTAGCCCCAGGGAGCTGTTTCAAAGAGATGAGATGCTTTCTCAATCACACCAATGCGTCGTCCTATTTCACTACGCGCTGAAGCGAGCAGTTCTCTCCGATCTCCAACATTGGAACCCAGCAGAAGATAGGTAGTGTGCAATGTGTTACCTGGCAGTGGTACTCTTGTAGTTTTTAATTGCGTTGAGATATCTGTTGAGTTCCTCTCTCACCTTCGGAAACAATAATAAAAGCCCGATCATATTTGGAAACACCAATGCCAGGATCATGGCATCAGAGAACTTGATGACACTATCCAGAGTGACGGCTGCTCCAATGATGACAAAAAGGAGATAGATGATTTTGAACGAAATATCTGACGCCATTGATCTTCCGAATAAATACTTCCATGCATTCAAACCATAGTATGACCATGAGAGAATGGTAGAAAATGCAAAGAGGATGACTGCCACAGACAAGATGTATGAGAAATGCGGAATCACTGATTCAAAAGCAGTGGAAGTGAGATTTACACCACCGAGTTGCTCGCCAGTCGCATTCATGACAACACTGTTGTTTACAATATTTCCATATGTAAAGTAGTCGCCGGAGTTATAGAAGATAATCACGAGCGCTGTCAGCGTACAGATCACAACTGTATCGATAAATGGTTCAAGGAGAGCGACGATACCTTCACTTGCCGGATAAGCCGTGTTCACTGCAGAGTGAGCGATTGCCGCAGAACCGGCACCTGCTTCATTGGAGAACGCTGCTCTACGGAAACCCTGGATCATGACTCCCAGGATACCTCCTCCGATTGCAGCCGGTGCAAAAGCGCCGTTAATAATTTGCATAAACGCTTCGTCCACAAAACTGATATTCACAAACACAACGATCAATGACCCAATGACATAAAGAATTGCCATTGCCGGTACCAGTTTTTCTGCCACGGCACCGATACGTTTTATCCCGCCAATAATCACTACGCCGGTTATTATTGCAAAGAATAATCCGATAAGAGCACCGGCATAACCTGCGGTGATATTCAGGCTACTCATCACCTGCGCGGCAGCCTGATTGGATTGAAATGCATTTCCTCCTCCGAAACTGGCACCTACACAGAGTATGGCAAATACTACTGCAAGCACTTTACCAAATCCACCCATACCGCGCTCTTTCAATCCTTTTTTCAGGTAGTACATCGGACCGCCATAGACTGTTCCTTTTTCATCAATGTCACGGTATTTTACGCCAAGCGTACATTCTACGAACTTGGAGGACATCCCCAACAAGCCTGCAACAATCATCCAGAATGTCGCTCCTGGTCCTCCGACAGCAATGGCGACAGCAACACCCGCGATATTGCCCAATCCGACCGTCCCTGAGACAGCGGACGACAATGCTTGAAAATGATTCACCTCTCCCTGGTGATGTTCGATCTTGATTGTATCCGGAATGTCACCATCTACGGTGAATACACTCGGTATTAATGGTTTCCTTGTTCCCTCCAGTTCATCATATTTACCTCGGACGACCTTTAATGCTAACCCGAACAGCCGTAGGTTCACAAATCGGAAATAAAGCGTAAAGAACGTCGCTCCGAATACTAGTACGATCAATACCAATGGTACTGATAAACCACCACCTATTGGAATAGAAGTAAACACCAAGTTCTCCCAGGCAGTCGCATAAGGATCAAACCAGGCGTTGATGCGGTCGTCAAGTCCCTGGCTGAAGGCGAACATCGGAATGAGAATCGTGAAAATTGTGAGGGCACAACGTTTGGCGAACTCCATAGTGATATTTACAAAAGCGGTAAAGGTATATTTTTTGGTAAAACAGGCGGATGACCGCATTTTCGAGTGGGAAGTCAAATTTAAGAGCATGATCCTGCCTTTGTCGGCGCCATAGGCATCCCTTTGGGGCAGACAGGCTTGGAGCCTGCCCGTACCGGATCAAGCGGGCGTTCGCAGAACCTATCCCTAAGGGACTCCTTTGTACCAGGCGTCTGCGGGTGGCGATACATCCTTAGCTTAGTAGTTTTACGCGATGTCCATTCAGAGAGCTGCTGCCAGGATTGATGCCCGTTTTGTCGAACGCATGTATAGCTCATTAAAAGATGAAGCACCTGCTTTCTTTTCAGTACTCGAGACTGAAGCCCCTACGTCGGTATTCATCAACCCACTGAAGGATCCCGGAGATTGCTTTGAGAATGCTTCTTCGATTCCCTGGTGCGCTCAGGGAAAGTATCTTGACCGGCGACCTGACTTTACATTTGATCCTCTCTTTCATGCAGGATGCTATTACGTCATGGAGGCATCCTCGATGTTTTTACATCACGTGTTGGCTTCCCTTATCCCGCAGGACAAACCCATCGTTGCGCTCGACCTCTGTGCTGCACCGGGAGGTAAGTCCATGGTTGTTCTTTCCTGTCTTCCTCCCGGGAGTTTGTTGGTAAGCAACGAAGTCAATAAATCGCGATTTCAAACACTCCAATACAATATCGATAAATGGGGCTCACCGAATGTCATCCGCACTTGTCTTGATCCTTCGCGTATGCCGTGGACGGGACTCTTTGATTTGATCCTTGTCGATGCGCCATGTTCCGGTGAGGGATTGTTTCGTAAGGACAAAGACGCTCGTGCTGAATGGAGTCCGGAAAATGTGATGCATTGCAGTGCGAGACAAAAACGCATTCTTGCAGAAGCCGAACGATTGCTTGCACCAGGAGGAATGATGGTGTATTCGACATGCACGTATAGTGATGAAGAAAACATACATCAGGTGAGATGGATGGCAGAACAATTTCGTTTGACTTCGAAACCAGTTGCAGTACCTGATACATGGCATGTCACGAAAATGTCAGCCGGCGATCTCACCGGATATCAATTCTATCCACATCGCGTGAAAGGGGAAGGGTTCTTCTGTGCTGTGTTACGGAAGACAGAAGAGAGTCTTGTGCATGCATCGACAGTAATAAAAGGAATTCGTGGTCCGAAGCCTGCATTTATTGAAAGCCCATTACCGAAAGCATTAATAGATTGGATTCAGCCGTCATCTCAATTCGGACAAAACCATTTTTTGGAATCCAATCACGGTGATTTGTATCTGTTGCAAACAGCAAACGCGATCGATTCGCTACAACTTACGCATATTACCTATCCGGGTACTGAAATCGGAACCGTTAAGTATGGATCTTTCTCACATTCTCACATCGTCGGCCGTAGCACAGCGAAGGCGGACCCTCTCACCCTCTCACGTTCTCACCTTCTCACATTCTCACCCTCTCACCCTCTCGCTCTCTCACACTGTCTGAATCCTGAAATACCCTCAATCGAATTAGATCGGGATCAGGCGATAACCTATCTGCGTAAAGAATCTATTTCCGTAGAAAGTTCTACTCCCGGTTGGAATGTGGCGCGTTACAAAGGTTTTGCACTCGGTTGGTTGAAGCAGACACAAGCAGGATTGAAGAACTATTTGCCGACAAAGTATCGGATTATTAAGCAGCAACTGAAGTAATGCTTCATAAAATCAAAGCCATGTGATTCAAATTAGCTACTGTATTATGAGATGAGAAACCATGTCTTTTGATGCTTCAATGAATAAAAGTCACATTGACATACTGAAAGGAATCAACATTTAGACTATACCCCTATCGTTAGTCGACCAAAGTTTTTTTGTCCTTCGTCCATTGTAATACTTACGCTGTACAAATGTTCAAATAGTAAGCCATCCACAATGTACCGAACTACAACATTTATTATCGCCTCTTACTAATGATATCCCTGCCTAATTAGGTATCCAATATCATCAAGTGAGAGGTCGTTTGGCAATAATCTATCATTATAAATCACCGCAGGAGTATATTGTATGCCACAATTTTTAGACCATTCGATATGCTCCGTTGTTTTATCTAGTATATCGTCTTTATCCCCAAAACAATTACATTTGTCAACCTTTCCTTTTTTATTAAGTCCTCTATTCTTCATTATCGCAATCAATTTTTCCAACGTGAAATCGATACCAAATCTATCATATGTTTTCCATAGCACATAAATAACTCTTTTCGCTTCTTCATCATCTTGTCCGCTTGCAAAGCGAAGTTTTACTAAGGTATCTCCTGAAACAACCAGAAAATAACGCAGCCATTCAGCTAACCTTAAGCAAGGCATGCAATGAATACTCAATATAAAAATCACCGTTCTTAACCCCTTTTCTTTGCCCGCTTCTATTTCATACTTTAGCCTCTGTGGTTCAACAATTGGTGCACTCTCAAGCAATCTCTTCCAGAATGACGGATTCCGTTTCCAATTATTCAATTCTCTGCTATTTTTACATGCTGAACTCAAATGGATTTCGCTCTTTATCATATAATACCGTAATGCAGCAATGAAACCTACGCAAGTCAATATTAAAACCGCAATGTCCAATGTAATATTTTGTATACTATGATAGTATGGCATACATAGAACTGTGATACTTACTACTATGACTATAATTGTTAAACATAAAATACAAATCTGCCTATAGAGATAAATTTGCAAGTATAATGCATATACAATAATCGGAA
Organism: Saprospiraceae bacterium; assembly: GCA_035292505.1. GTDB lineage: Bacteria > Bacteroidota > Bacteroidia > Chitinophagales > Saprospiraceae > DATDQA01. Next base: position 27,770 of record DATDQA010000171.1, read on the forward strand.
TACTAAGTAGAGTCATCAACAGGACTGTAGCCAGTATATATTCATTGCCATAAGTAATAACAGCTAAAATCTCAAATATTACAGTGCTCGTAAAGTATATTAAACTCAGGTTATTAAGCAACAACCCCTCCTTTGTTGTAAACAACGCTCCGCAGTATTTCTGTACCTTGCTAATACAAATACGACTAAATAATCTGTGATCACTTTTGTTAATATTAATAAATAAGCTCAAAAGTAAGCCACTTGACAATAAGCATATTAATATGGTCAATGATATTCCAGCACCGCAGTAGAAAGTTAAGCTTACTAGGAAAAAAATAAGTACCAACAGTAATAAGTACTTGAATCTAATTAGATATATAACTAAAATATTTATAACGAACATCAGATCTACAAATCTCGTAGCTGGATTAAGAATTAAACATTTGGCATCTGAACGGTTGTAAAAATCAGTTATATTAATATTATATACGCGCCACTCTACTGTATCAAAATAGCGTAAATCATCTGTGGAGCTTTTCAAAATAATAATTATTCGATCCTGCTTTTCCTTGTTGAGATGAGCCAGTGCTGGCAATGGGATCTTTGAAAAAAGATCCGAAGGAGCTTGGATAATTAAATTAGAAATATGCCTCGTATGAAGTGCTTCTGAAACGTAAGCGTCCGGCGAACCACGTCTTGTAGAAGCGCTTAAAGCCCACTAAACTTACGGCAAAAAACAAGATGGAAGTAAAAACACGTAAGACATCATCTGCGATGGCAGAACATATGGCACAATATGCTGAGAGCGGC
>DATDQA010000172.1:0-4170 GCA_035292505.1 Saprospiraceae bacterium
CTCCCCTTGCTGCCCCTCCTATAGACAATACTCCCGGCTATATCCTCGCATCTCCGGACCTGAAGGAAAGTGATTTTACTTTCTTTCCAAATCCCGCAACGGGTGTCCTGAATATTGACTTGCCAACCTCAGCGGAAGTAGCAAGGGTGATCATTCAGAATCATTTGGGAAAAATAATCTGGTCGGGAAATGCAGATCCTGAAAATCGCTCCATGATGATCAATCTGGACAATAGGTTTTCGGATGGTGTATACTATATAAGCTATATCACTGCAACAGAAATTGTAACAAAACCACTGATTGTTACCAGGTAATTTCAGTAATCGGTATTCAGTGATCGGTAATCGGTGGTCGGTAATCGGTGGTCGGTAATCGGTCCTTGGTCAGAATTCAATATCATCTCTAAATCAAACAAAATGAAAAAGTTTTATTCAAAATTCAACATCGCCATTTGCGGTGTGATTGTCCTTCAACTTTTCACGAGTTCAATCCGGTCGCAAAACCCTATCACCGGATATGCATATGCCGGCACGTACAATGGACATGTGTATTATCTCTCTGATTGTACCTCCGATTGGTATAATGCCAATACAGCAGCCTCCGAAATGGGCGGGTATCTTGTATCCATTACTGATATGGCTGAAAACAACTTTGTCCTATCAATGGTACCTGCTGGTTCCAACGCTTGGATTGGTTTGCATTTTGATTGTAGTATCTGCACATGGTCAAGCGGTGAACCTATAGTATTTGTATATTTCTATAAGGATAATTGGAGTAATCCATGGTTTGCAATGCGGGGGTCAAACGGGTATTGGGACGACGGCAAATGGTATGATTACGATGCGTCTGCAATTCATCGATATATTATTGAATTTGATTCAAATCCGGACTGCAACAACCCAAACAAGCAGTATGTCTGTCACAATGGGAATACCATTTGCATCAACAATGATGCCGTTCAAGCACATCTCGATCATGGTGATTTTCAGGGTCCATGTTCAGGATGTAATGATCCAAATTCGATGCAGGCAGTTTTTAATGATATCCCTGAAGCTGAATATGGAGATTCCCATGTTGTTGCACATGCAATTGAAGATTTATCCGATGCTTCTTCAGTGAACTATGGGATCAACCTGTTTCCAAATCCAACAACAAGAGAAGTCAGTATCATGTTTCCAGTACTCAAGCATGAGGGCGAAGGACAGATTAAAATCTATGACCCTTTTGGTAAAGAGTTGCTGACGCGTCAATTAAATCCGGAGGAAAATAGGATCCATCTGGACCTGGATGAAAGCCGGTTTAGTTGTGGAATCTACTATGTCGTTTTAGTAGCGAATGGGAATCTGCAAACTAAGCGGTTAATTATTTCGCGATAAACGAAGCCCAATAATAGTTTCGAAGACCGATATACCGGGGATATGTATTTCGAGGATTGGACGGATGGCACAAAATCCACTGCCCTTCAGGTCATCGGCTGCGATGCCGGCCCATCTAAAGACAACGGTGACTGGCTCTATCAGAGCAGCGACGGACTCTGGAGATCCTTCCTCGATCGGGGAGGCGATGACATCAACTGGAATGTCCGCGCTGGGATCGATTAAATTCTCGATTCTTAATTCCTGATTCTCATTAATCAAGAATCAAGCCCGCCCGCCATGCCTTCGGACGCCCGCCCGAACGACGTTCAGTCGGGCAGGCTTGCGCCATCCGCGAGCGCCGTAGCTACGCTGCGGACTGCGTTTGCCAAACGCGGCTATGTCCGTCAACGGCGGAGGCACTAACTGGTTACAGCAACGCCGCGCAGGTAAACCACAGGCAGGAATCAAGAATCAGGAATTAAGAATCCTCAGACTTCGACCAAGCAATTCTCCGACCCATACTCGCTGAGCGCATAGCCATCAGCCTTTGGGTCATTGAACCACGTTTCGCCGTCAAGGAGGTAACGGAACTGATACACGCGTCCAACCTCCAGATCAAGGGTACGCGCAAAAGAACCGTCTTTCTGCTTGCGCATGAGGTTCGACTTCTTTTCTTTCCAATCGTTGAAGTCGCCAAGAAGGGACACGTTCTTTGCGTCATTTGTGTGTTTCTTGTCCAGGGTAAAGGTTACTTTACAGAGGGGTTTGGATTTCAGATACTGTTTTTTCAGTGACATTTGTATGCAACTTTAAATTGATGAATAAAATACCCGTAAATCGGGTGAGTTTTTTGAGGCCGCAAAGGTAAGATTTGTCCTGAATTCGTTTACAACATCATCTCCTATGAAACACAAGTACGTCCATCCATTCAATGCGATGGCACTCCTCATGCTGTCACTGTTTATTCAATGTAAGAGCGAGTCTGAGTCCGATGCCCCTGTCGATCTGGTGATCACCAATGCGATGATCTACGATGGGACGGGTGGCATTCCCTATCACGGTTGTCTCGCGATCAGAGGGGACAGTATCGTATACGTCGGAGAGCAATACGACCTAAAAGGTCTTACTGAACTCGATGCCAAAGGACAGGCTGTAAGCCCGGGGTTTATCAACATGCTGAGCTGGGCGACAGAAAGCCTGCTCCATGATCCACACGCGCAAAGTGATATCCGCCAGGGAGTGACACTCGAAGTGATGGGTGAAGGTTGGTCCATGGGCCCACAGAATGAGATGATGAAGAAGGAAGCAAAGGAAAGCCAGGGTGATATCACCTACGATATTGCATGGACAACTCTCGGCGAATATCTTCAGCACCTGCAGACAAGCGGAGTATCACCAAATGTCTCATCCTTCGTGGGCGCTACCACATTACGTATTCATGAGATAGGGTATGAGGATCGCCTGCCTGGTGTTGAAGAAATGGAACGCATGCGTGGATTGGTGCGCCAGGCAATGGAAGAGGGTGCGTTAGGGATCGGCTCATCACTTATTTATGCACCCGCGTTTTATTCTACTACTCAGGAGCTCATCGAACTCTGCAAGGTTGCATCGGAATATGGAGGCATGTATATCACCCACATGCGCAGCGAAGGAAACAGACTTCTGGAAGGTGTGGACGAAGTATTGCAGATCGCACATGAAGCGAAGATCCCGGCAGAGATCTATCACCTGAAAGCGTCGGGAAAGGAGAACTGGCCGAAAATGGATCAGGTGATCATGAAAATTGATTCGGCAAGGAATGCAGGTCTGAAGATCACCACCGATATGTACACGTATGTTGCTGGTGCTACAGGGCTGAATGCAGCAATGCCGCCATGGGTACAGGAAGGCGGCTACAATGCATGGGCTGAACGTCTGCGTGATCCTCTCGTACGTACCAAGGTGATAGCTGAAATGAAAATGAGTGCAATGGATTGGGAGAATCTCTACGCTTCTGCAGGATCGGCAGATAAAATACTTCTTGTCGGTTTTAAAAACGACGCGTTGAAAAAGTACACCGGTAAGACACTCGCGCAAGTGGCCACTGAACTGGGGAAATCTCCTGAAGAGACAGCGATGGATCTTGTCATCGAAGATGGATCACGTGTCGATGCGGTTTACTTTCTGATGGATGAAGAGAATATTAAAAAGCAGATTGCTCTGCCCTACATGAGTTTTGGCTCGGATGAAGCAACTCCTGCAACCGAAGGCGTTTTTCTGAAATCAAATCCACATCCCCGTGCGTATGGAAACGTCGCCCGTTTGCTCGGCAAGTATGTGCGTGACGAAGAGATCATTCCACTTGCAGAAGCAATACGAAAACTCACCTCACTACCGGCTTCGAATCTCAAGATCCAAAGACGTGGATTATTGAAAGAAGGATACTATGCCGATATCGTCATCTTCGATCCGGCGACGATCCGGGATCATGCCACCTTCGACAAGCCACATCAGTATAGCACGGGAGTGACGCACGTCTTTGTGAATGGTGTGCATGTGTTAAAGGATGGTGAGCATACCGGGGCGACGCCTGGAAGATGGGTAAAAGGGCCGGGAGTGAAGAAATGAATGATGGATGATGGATGATGAGAGATGAATGATTATTGATTATTGATTGATTAATTGATTCATTAATCACTCAAGTTTCGGCACTTATTCTTCTGTTATAATTCTCTAAATCTTAAGGCTTTATCCTATGTCCACGTTTGAAATTGTTATAAGGGATCAATTGATGGACTAGCTAAGTATTTGGTAGAAGTTGAATCTGATATTG
>DATDQA010000173.1:0-12578 GCA_035292505.1 Saprospiraceae bacterium
CACCAATTTGTGTTGGATTGAGCAGTGTGGTGATGCCAAGCAGCGGTTCGGTAACGATCTGGGCAAAGGATTTCGATTCAGGATCGAGCGTTGATGATTGTACAGCACATGAAGATCTGTTGTTCAGCTTCAGCGGCACGACATATCAGCCGAGCCGTGTCTTTGATTGTGCAGCAATTGAAGCAAATGGCAGTCCGAGCTTCCTGGTAGAGATCTGGGTAGCAGACGAAGGCAATGACCAGAACTGTAATGGATTTGTATCACCACTTGGAATCGAGTGGGGTGAGCGGAACAAAGACTTCTGTACGACCTTCATCGTAATCGATGATAATGAAGGTGTGTGCGGAGACTCTCTCACAGGCGGTGTCATTGAAACTGAAGAATATGAGGCTGTCGAGCAGGTCACCGTGAAAATGACTGATCAAAACGGTCAAGTCATAAACACGTTTGTGACGGACGGAAACGGTCTTTATCACTTCATCAATCCTTTGTTTGACTACACGATAGAGTCCAGGCGAAACGACAATCATAAGAACGGCGTGAGCACTCTGGACCTTGTAGCCATACAAAAACACCTGCTTGGTCTGCAACCGCTGAATAGTCCATACAAAATGATTGCAGCGGATGCGAACAATTCTGAAAGCGTGAGCGCTCTTGACCTTGTGGAGATACGGAAACTTATCCTTGGATTGTATATTGAGTTCCCGAAAAACACAAGCTGGAGATTTGTGGATGCAGACTATGAATTCCCCGATCCCACGCATCCATGGCCATTTGATGAAGTCATTGAATCTCATAGTGGCATGACAATGCATGAAGACTTTGTTGGTGTGAAAGTGGGCGATGTGAATGGTACTGTGACGGCAAATGCAACGCAGATCACCACAAGGGGTGCACGGAATGTGTTGAAGTTGCAGATCCAGGACTACGAGTTAAAACAAGGAGAGACAATTAAAGTACCTGTGAAAGCAGAGAATTACAGAGACATGCTTGGTTACCAGTTTACAATAGACCTGGATGGATTGAAGTATGTAGGTATTGAGGCTGGAACAATTGCAATCCAGCCAGAATATGTAGGCGTGCATACGTCAGCACTTACAATGAGTTGGGGAGACCATAAACCTATGACAGTATCAAATGAAGAGGTGTTGTTCACGCTTCAGTTCACTGCAACAGCAAGTGGTAGCCTGAGCGAGATGCTCGAAATTACCTCAAAGATTACTGAAGCTGAAGCATACACAACGATAGATGAAAAGATTGAATTACTGGATGTCGTCATGGTGTTTGGTACATCAGCGGTAAGCACGCCACTTGAGTTTGCATTGTATCAGAATGAACCGAACCCATTTGCGGATCAAACCGTGATAGGCTTCGATCTGCCTGCTGCAATGCCGGCGACGCTGACGCTTTACGATATGAGTGGCAAAATGATTCACCTTATTGAGGGTGACTATGCGAAGGGCTACAATGAAGTTGTACTGAAACGCAGAGATCTGGTAGCCGATGGGGCATACTACTATTACCTGCAAGCTGGTGACTTCACCGCAAGCAAGAAGATGATTTTGAGCAGGTAAAGGACTTCATAAGAATTAACCTTCAAAGGCCTGGCAATAATGCCGGGCCTTTGCGTTTTTTAGCAGCACATGTTGAGGTCGGATTATCTTTAGTTCCATGAGTCTTCTTGAGTTCACCGAACGCGGCGTCTATTGCCAAAAAGCAGGCATTTTCATTGATCCCTGGAAAAGCGTCCCTAAAGCATTAATCACACATGCGCACTCTGATCATGCACAACCAGGGTGCCAACACTATCTCTGTACGCATCGCACGGCTTTTCTTCTTCGGCACAGGTTGGGAGTGCAACAGAATATCCATTCGGTAGCTTTCAAAGAAAACGTAAACATTCACGGCGTGAACTTCTCTTTTCATCCGGCAGGGCATATTGTGGGGTCTGCGCAAATACGGGTGGAACACAAAGGAGAAATCTGGGTTGTTTCCGGTGACTACAAAACCGAACCTGATGATGTTTCTGAGGATTTTGAGATTGTGAAATGCCATACTTTCATTACAGAATCAACATTTGGCCTTCCTGTATATCAATGGCCGGATCAGAATCATGTTTTTTCAGAAATCAATGCTTGGTGGGAGTCAAATAGTCAGCAAGGAATCACGTCGGTGCTTTCTGCATATTCTCTTGGAAAATCACAACGCATTATTCAGAATGTGGATCACTCCATCGGTCCTTTATACTGTCATGGCTCTATTGAAGCGACAAATGAGGTAGTTCGCCAGGCAGGAGTAAAACTCAAACTGACCATGCATCTGCCAGCGAGTGTGAAAAAGGAAATGTTACAAAAAGCGCTCGTGATTGCTCCGGGCAGTGCACTCAGTTCATCATGGATGAGACGCTTCAAGGAATATTCTACCGCTGCAGCTTCTGGTTGGATGATTCTACGTGGGCGCAAAAGTTGGCATCATGTAGATAAAGGGTTTGTCCTTTCGGACCATGCAGACTGGAACGCGCTCAATACCACCGTAAAAGCCACGGGTTGCGAGCAAGTCATTGTGACACATGGTTATTCTGATATTTTCGCACGCTGGCTTCAAGAACAGGGATACCACGCACAGGCAGAAAAAACTACCTATGAGGGTGAAAGTGAAGAAATAAGATGAACACCGATAAAAGATAAACATGCATTTTCCCGTTTCCGCATCAACAGCGTCTGTGACTCTGTCTTATCACTCCAACCACACAGATGTAATACACCATGTGCCATAACACGGAGCAACTCTTCATAGACCGGCACACCATATTCTTTAGCGTTGGCACGTACCCGATCTACACTGATATAAATCTCTGCTTCAATAGGGTCATCATGATAAGGGAAAGTGATTGTGTCAGTATATGTATTATGGTGTAAATGCTCTCTGTTGATTTTTAAAAGGGACTCATCATCCAGGAACACATAGAAAATACAATGAAGCCCTCGGGATTCCTGCCTCAGAATGCGGACCAACCAGTCCGTAATTATCTTAATATCTGGAAGTTCCGGCACGAGTTCTTGCAGATGTAAAATGACACCGGTTTGTATCTCAGGAGATTTGAGTCTGGGCATGCGTCATAAGCGGATTACAGATAAAACTCAAGCTCTACTGTGCTGCCGTTGTCCTTAAACCGAATGCTGTCTGACAATTGGCGCATAAGAAATACTCCACGACCTCCGGGCTTTTCAATATTTTCAGGATCTGTTGGATCAGGAAGAGATGCGGGATCAAATCCCGGCCCTTCATCAGATATTTCACAACAGAGAACCTGATTATTCTTTTTTGATCTCACACAAACCACCTTTGTAATGTCGTTGCGATTGCCATGTTGTATGGCATTGTTAACTGCCTCAGTAAGGCTGATAAGGATATTCGGGTACAATTCGGGATCAATACCGTATTGTTCAAAAAGCTTACGCACATATTGTTCCACTTCGGAAATACATGTGGAACTGGATTTTAACCGCAATACCATATGGTCACGTACTTATTGCTTTTTCAGCGCATTGTAGTATTCTTCTACAAGAAATTTATAATATGGACGTAATGCAGGTGACGCTGTTCTGAGTGATTCGATTTCTGCTTCACGCTTTTTAATATACTCTTCGAGCGCAGGAGGCATCGTGCGTTCTGTTTGTTTTGCCTGTTCTGCTTTACGTTCGTTATCCATTTCACGTTCGCGTTCTGCCCTTTCAGCTTCCAGCAGGCGGGTAAGAATCTCCTGCTGTCTTTTCATCATTTCATTTGTCAACTGTTTATTGACCAGTTGAGTTTCAATCTTGTCCATTTCATTCATAATATTCTCCAGACCTTCATTCCCCTGGCCGCGTTGTTGTTTTTCCTGTTGAAAATCGCGGAGCGCTTTACGCATTGCTGCCTGGCGAGCTGCCATCCGTGCAAATTGCTCACTACTACCATTTTCTCCTTGCTTGCGTCCCTGTAACATTTGCTTCATTTCTTCATTGAGTTTCTGTTGACCTTCTGTGATTTTGTCCAATGGTACTCGACCAGATTTACCCTGCCCCTGCCCTCCAGGATTATTGCACATCTGACTACCGGGCATCATCATTGACATTTGCTGTTGCATTTGATTCATAACCTCACTCAACATCAGTGCGAGATCATTCAGATTTTTCATGGTGCGCTGCTGGTGGTCGGCTGCTTGCGCTTTTTGACGCTCTTCGAGTTGTTCCAGGCCGGAGTCAAGGTTATCTTTGATTTCGGTTACTTTCTCTGTGATAAACGATTCGATTTGCAGAACACGCTTACTCAGGGCCTGAAGAGTATCTTCCACGACTTGAAAATCATTCTTGAGCTTAAATTGATCCTGCACCAAAGAGACAAAACGTGGTGTGGTCACATTCGTCTGGTCAAGTTGGCCTATGATTGACTCCTGATCAAATGATAACGTCACAAGGTTTTCAAGAAGCTGGCGAAGTGTAGCCATGTCTTCCTGCATCTGTTCCATTTGTCCTTCCTGCATTTGTGCAGCCATCTGCTGGGCAAGGTCACGCATCCGTTGTGCAGCATTCTTTTGGGCCTGTGAAGATTTCTGATTTTGGTTTTGTTTGAGTTGTTCCTGGCTGTTCTGCATGTCCTGATCTATCTTCTCCATTTGTTCTTCAGCGCCCTCCAGGTCTTTTGGCCTTTCTAATTCTTCATTTTTCTTTTCAATCTCTTCCATTTCTTCCTGCATGTCGTCAAATTTCTCCTGAATCTCTTCTTGCTTTTCCTGCAATGAATCATTAGGCTCTTGTTTCTCCTCAGTTTTTTCACTGAGATTCTCCTGCTCTTCCGCCAGTTTCTCAAGTTTTTCTATTTGTTGTTGAAGATCACGCTCTACCTCCATCTGTTTAAAGAGCTCCATCAGTCGGTCAAGTTCTTTTTCGAGCTCCTCCTCTGTCATCTCAAAATCTTCTAGTTTTTCAAGAGCGTCCTTCTTTTCCATCTGATCCATCATCTCATCAAACTCTTCCATCATCTTTTCGAGCTCTTCACTTTTCAGTTTATCAAATAATTCCTGAAGTTTCTGTTGCTTTTCCAGCAATTCTTCGGAAGGTTTTGAAAACTCCTCCTGATTCTGTAGATTCTGATCAAGGAGTTCATTTGAGTTTTGCATTTTCTCCTGAAGCTGTTTTTGGCGCTCCATGAGTTTTTCGATTTCCTTTTTGTTTTGCCATTCTACCTGATTTTCCTGCAACAATTTTTCACGCAGCTTCTTCAATTCATCCTGAATTCTTTGTGATTCTTTCAAGGCTTCTTCAAGAGATTCTTTAATAGAATCATTGTTCTCGTCTTCTTTGGCCGCGAACTCTTCGACAGTCGGTTTGCGGTATTTCATTACGCTTGAACGTGAAATCTTATGCCCATTCACAGCATCATTATCCTTCACTTCGAAATAATACGTCAATTCTTGTCCTGGAGCCAACTCCAGCTCTGAAATATCAAATGTATGGTCAAACTGAAACTGTGTTCCAGAGTAAGTAGGTAATGGTAATGATTGCGCGGGCTGAGATTGCCCGTTTTCATCAGTGACCTGATAGTTAAACAACAGGCTCGTGAAGCCATAGTCATCACCAGCAGTTCCAACAAAGTAAACAAGGTGCGCATCTGCACTATCTGCAAAGTTTTCTACACTAATCGTCGGGAACAGATCAGGAATGACGTTAATTGCATATCTGATCGAATCCTGATTAGGCATCTGTGTGTTAGACAAAAACATGGTATAAGCAAGATCATCCGCCACACGCACTTTCGTGCTAAAGAAATCTTCTCCTTTACGATCCGCCGTAGACTCTGCACGATCCGCAAATTTCATTACGACTTGTTCAGTATTCAGTGTGTTCAGATCCCAGGTTATCTGAGTGCCTTCTGGCACGACAAGATCACCGATATTCTGTAATACTTCGTCACGCCGGCCAGTATAACCTGGATAATCAAGATTTACAGCAAATGAGAGCAAATTCGGTTTCTTCAACACACGCAATGTCAGGGGCTCAGATGAAACCCGTCCCGCAAATACCTTAAAGGGCATGTCCTTATGTACATTTCTGAAACGATAACTAAACTCCGAAGGGGCTTCTTTTTTCATGCGATATTGATAATCATCTATCTGGATGAAAACCTCATTCGGCAGAGCAGAGCCTTCCGTATGAACTAAAAGCGAGAAGTCTTCATATTGTACCACAGAAAGATCAGCGGGCTTATCCACCACAAATTGAAATGGCGCTGCGCGTTCGAAATCTCTGTTGTTGTGAATGATCCGGGCTGTGCTGTCGCGAATAATAGTCGGTGCTGCTACAAGAAGGGCCAGCAAAATGAGCAGCGGGGGTAATGTATAACGCAGGTATTTTCTGTTCTGAGAGAGATCAATGGCATTTTTAAACGGGATCAGTTTAATCGATTCCGTTTTCTGTTGGATGCTAGCAAATGCCAGTTCAGGGGATGAAACCGACGCGGCTTGTCTGTGAAGTTGAAGGACGTTCAACAACTTATCTTGCACATCGGTAAAATGGTCACCGATGATCTGTGCAGCCTGTTCATGAGCGATCCGTTTGCCAAGGCGAAACATTTTCAAAGCGGGAATTACGATCCAGTAGATAAGCCCGGAACAGCCCGCCGCCAGGAATGAAAAGAAAAAAAATTTTCGTACACCCTTACTGAAATAGTAGTTGTGTTCGAGTAGACTATAGGCAAGGAAAATCACCAATGTCAGCGCGAGCCAATAGAGGACGCCACGGATAAGCTTGTTGGCGTAGTATTTCCTGATAAAATGGTCAAGTTTACCGATGAGAACGACGTAATTCGATTCCTGCTGATTCATTTGCCCTTGTTTTGAAAGATTTTGCTAAGTGGCTAAAAAAGTATATCGCAAATAAAGTACCAGAACGGCCCGGCACAAAAATGTTCAAAGTATAGAAACGCACCGACAAAGTCAATGTTTTGTAAGAAATTTAACGAATACCCGCACTTTTCTGTATTCCTACCACCTTGACAACCACAAAGTTAGTTAGGAATGAGGGGAAAATGGAGCCAGGCCAATCTTGAATCTAAACCCCTAAACCCCGGATTTAGTCGAAACTTTAAGTACGATTCGGGCAAAATGGGCTCCTGCGGGAGTTGTCTAATCTCAAATATCATGGAGGCAATAACCTCACGGAGGCGACTAATTTTGCCGGCAAGTAGGATATGGAAAAATCAAAGACAATAAAGTCGCATAAAGTCGGAAATACACACTTTAGGGGCAGTATCTGGGATCTAAGTGAAACTACTCTTCTATCACCAATGCATCCTCCAGATCAGAGGTCCGGGTGTATAATTTCCGAAGAAGGAATGGCTCTGAAAACTTATTAACGCCAGAGGTCGGTTGGGCTATCCTGTTCGAATGATTTAGCATCCCAATGCCCCTCTGAGATCATAAACAGATGGAAAGGAAACTGTAGAAATGATATGGGTATGACACAGGATGACAAAATTACCGGGCTGCAAGGGTCATCGCAGTTTACAGAGCTTGTACACCGATCGAATACTCCAATTATGCCTATTTTTCACATCAATTGGTTAAAACATAAATGTAACACACAAAGTGCACAATGATCACTTTTATCCTGAATGATACGGAGATAAGAACTGCCCTACCGTACGGCACCCCTCTTCTTAACGTCATACGTTGCGAGCAGAAATTAAAAGGCACTAAACTCGCATGTGGAGAAGGAGAATGCGGTGCGTGTACAGTCCTCGAAGGAGCTCTTGCATCGGAAGGTATCCGCTATCATGCCATAACCTCTTGTATTGCACCGGTAGCAAGCGCACATGGCAAGCATATCGTGACAATTGAAGGATTACGGATGTCTGTTCAGGGCCCAGTACATAATGCCATGATAGAATGCAATGGGACACAATGTGGGTTTTGTACGCCGGGTTTCATAGTCTCAATCACCGGAGGATTGCTCAGCAGGACGGTAACAAGTGCAGAAAAACTCATTACTGCCATGGACGGTAACATCTGTCGCTGCACCGGATATAAATCTATTCAACGGGCAGCTGCACAGATAGCGCAAGAGTATAATTCTGCGGCATCCAATCATACCCTTGAATCCCTGATCGATATGCATATTGTACCGGCATATTTTAAAACAATTGAAGACAGACTCCGAAGAATTGGGAATGAAAACAGCAGGGATACAGAATCTTCATCAGGAGTTAATATAGGGGGAGGTACAGATCTGTATGTCCAAAAACCATACGAGATGCGTAAAGCACCTCTGCGTACAATGGCATCCAAGGATGAGTTACAAGGAATTTCAATATTCAATAAAACCTGCTCCATTGGTGCCGGAGAAACCATGAGTTCCTTGCAATACTCGCAAATGATTCGACAAATCATACCGGATATCGAAACATACCTTGCACCTATTGGTTCGACACAAATTCGAAACATGGCCACAATCGGTGGAAATCTGGTAAATGCATCTCCAATCGGAGATCTCACAATTATGTTTCTCGGGTTAGATGCAGATATTGTTTTGGAGGAGAGCACGATTGAGCGCAAAATCAAACTCAGAAAATTTTATCTTGGGTATAAGACATTGGACAAAGCTACGGATGCGATTGTCAGACGCATAGAATTTGTGATACCCCCCGTACGTTCCGGATTTCACTTTGAACGTGTTTGCAAAAGAACATACCTCGATGTGGCCAGTGTGAATAGTGCATGCACACTTGAATGTGACGCATCTTCCGTGATCAGGACAGTACATCTCTCTGCGGGCGGGGTCGCGCCGATACCTCTTTATCTGACACACACAACAGATTTTCTGCGTGATAAGGAGTTATCACCTCAATTAATTCGCGAAGCGGAATACGTCATGCAAGACGAAGTATCTCCGATCAATGATATCCGTGGATCCGCAGAATACAAAAGAATGTTACTTCGTCAACAGCTTTTCGTGCATTTGACAAAACTATCACCGGTACAAATCTCGATACAGGAATTAATTCGCGCATGATTCGGGGTACAGTCATAGAATCAGAATATTCATACGTCAATTTCGACGCTCCCAACCACGTGACCGGGGCATCGATATATGTAGATGATATTCCGCAAATAGAAGATACAGTCTTTGCACTTGCATATGGTTCACCGCTTGCACATGGTAAAATCAGGTCAATAGACATTTCTGACGCAGCATCGTATAAAGGAGTACTGGGTATACTCACATATCGCGATATTCCCGGCCAAAATCAAATCGGAGGAATTGTTCCGGACGAAACACTTCTTGCTGAGAAAATTGTACAATTCCGGGGACAACCGATTGCATTAATTATTGCAATAAGTCATGAGATCGCGCATGAGGCCAGAGAATTAATCCGTGCAGACATTGAACCATTGGAAATTGTAACCGATCCTCGACAAGCATATCATCAAGGGCTCTTGTTACATCCTTCTCGGACATTCAGAATGGGACAGAGCAGTGAAGCATTTACACAATGTCAAACAATGGTTCAAGGCGCTGTGGAAATCGGTGGTCAGGAGCATGTATATATAGAACCTCAGGGTGCGTATGCAATACCTGTAGAAAAAGATGGATTACGCATTCTTAGCTCGACACAGGGCCCGACACATGTACAGAAAACAGTGGCCAGGGTTCTGGGTATTCCGATGCATAAGATCGAAGTCGATGTGGGCAGAATCGGCGGGGGTTTTGGAGGGAAGGAAGACCAGGCAACAATGTGGGCCGCGATGGTTGCATTGGCTGCATATCACCTGCATCGGCCAGTGAAATGTATTCTTGATCGCAAAGATGATATGATGATGACAGGGAAGCGGCATCCATATTCCTGTGATTACAGGCTCGGCCTGGATGCAAGGCTGAAGATGATTGCATTTGAAGCAACTTATTTTCAAAATGGCGGTGCGGCTGCCGATCTTTCACCGGCTGTTCTGGAGCGCACGTTATTTCATGGTACGAACAGCTACTACATTCCACATGTCACGCTTATAGCCCATTGTTGTAAGACAAATCTGCCACCAAATACGGCTTTCAGAGGATTTGGTGGGCCACAAGGAATGGTTGTCATCGAGGCAGCGATACACCATGCAGCACAAAAACTTGGAGTGCCTGCACATCAAATTCAGGAAATAAATTTAATCGATGACGGTTGTAAATTTCCGTATGGGCAAATTGTCTCTGAATCGAAAGCACGAGATTGTTGGATAGAAGCAACAACAGCCTATGAACTTAAAACGCTGGAAAACGAAATAAAAAAATTCAACAGTACACATGAAGATGAAAAAAAAGGCGTTGCACTTATGCCGGTATGTTTTGGTATTTCGTTCACCAATACACAAATGAATCAGGCGCGCGCGCTTGTACACGTCTATAGTGACGGTAGTATCGGAGTAAGCACTGGAGCTGTCGAAATGGGACAAGGAGTGAATGCGAAGTTGTTACAAGTTGCTGCATTGGCTTTTGGAGTTTCCGATCAGAGGGTTAAAATTGAATCTACAAATACCACGCGTGTCGCTAATAGCTCTCCCTCTGCGGCCAGCGCTACCACAGATTTGAATGGTAAGGCACTTCAGCAGGCATGCGAACAGATTCTTTTAAGACTTAAAAAACTCGCAACGGAACTGATGCAGACTGAGGAATCACGTATTACGTTTGCGAACGAACACATTCTCATCGATGGTCAGGATAGCGGTATATCGTGGAATGAATTAATTCAGAAAGCGATTACACAACGAATAAGTCTTAGTGCAAAGGGTCATTATGCGACTCCATTGATCTATTTTGATAAGCAAACGGAAAAAGGATATCCCTTCGCATATCATGTCTACGGTACTGCAATCATTGTCGCAAGAGTTGATTGTATCAGGGGCATCTACGACATCGAGCGGGTGTCTCTTGTCCACGATTGTGGAATGAGTATGAATCTCGCAGTGGATCTGGGACAAATCGAAGGTGGATTAGTCCAGGGTATCGGATGGATGACACTTGAAGAACTAAAGTATAGTCTGGAGGGCGTTTTACTTTCGAATACCCTTGCGACATATAAAATTCCGGTAATGTATTCGGTGCCGCGACAAATTGATGTAAGATTACTGGATACAAATGGTTCTCCTCACGCAATCAGGAAATCAAAAGCAGTAGGTGAACCTCCGTTAATGTATGGTATTGGTGCATACTTTGCTTTGTACAATGCAATTCTCGCATTTAACCCAAAGGCAAAGCTGAATTATCATACCCCTATGACGCATGAGAGAGTATTAATGAGTTTGTATTCGTACGACACCAGAACCTCCACATGAGTTCTACCACTCTGCGTATTCCGTCGTTCACAGACATATGATGCATTCATATGGAAATTACACAACAGCATACAATATGGCAATTCATTCAAACCCGACTTAGTAGAGCCACACCAGTAACATTGCTCTATGTCGTTGAAAGCGAGGGCAGTTCTCCTGGTCGCAAAGGCTTCATCATGGCTGCATCTCTGGAAGCATGTACGGGCACCATTGGGGGCGGCATCATGGAGTACAAACTCGTGGAACTCAGCCGGTCGTTGATGAGGCAAGGTGATATATCTGTACGACTTATTACACAGTATCATGACAAAGAACGTAGTGATCAATCGGGAATGATCTGTTCCGGCATGCAACGGATAGTCATCATTCCACTTCATCGCGCATATTATACACACGTCGAAAATTGTATTCACGTATTTGAGGACAAGAAACAAGGACAGATCGAAATTACACCTGTCGACATCAAATTCAATCACTCTTCAAGGCAAGCAGACGGATTTTTATTTGAAAATGAAACATCATGGCAATACAGGGAGACGATCGGTGTGCAGCCAAAGCTGCATATCATCGGTGCAGGCCACGTAGCACTGGCATTATCGGAACTCATGTCGCGACTTGGGTTTTATATCATCGTCTATGACGACAGACAAGGCTTAAATACTCTTTTAGACAATCTATTTGCAGATGAAAAACAAATCGTAAGTTATGATTCAATCGGAGAAGTGATCTCGGGAGATGCGAAAGACTATTTGGTGATCATGACGATAGGTTATCGTAACGATAAAATCGTACTAAAGCAATTGATGGATAAGCCCTTTTTGTATACTGGAATACTCGGGAGCGAGGCGAAAATAAGAAGTCTCTTCCTTGAACTGCGGAGCGAGGGATTCTCGGAAGCACAACTCTCGCGAATACATGCTCCAATAGGGTTAACTATTCATAGTCAGACAGCCTATGAGATTGCGGTGAGTATCGCAGCCGAAATTATTCAAGAGAAGAATCTAAAATGAAACACGACCTGCAAATAAAAATAAGAGGAGACAGGAGTAATATCTTTCTTTTGATCAATTATCAGCCCCCTTAACGGACGAGTGTGATATCCCCGCTGACTATACGTATTGATCCATTACGAAACTGCACCTTAGCGACATAGACAAATACTGCCGGATTCATAAACTGTCCTTTAAACCTACCATCCCATCCAAGAACAGGTTCATTCACAAGA
>DATDQA010000174.1:0-6448 GCA_035292505.1 Saprospiraceae bacterium
CACCAATTTGTGTTGGATTGAGCAGTGTGGTGATGCCAAGCAGCGGTTCGGTAACGATCTGGGCAAAGGATTTCGATTCAGGATCGAGCGTTGATGATTGTACAGCACATGAAGATCTGTTGTTCAGCTTCAGCGGCACGAATTATGAGCCAAGCCGTGTGTTTGATTGCGCAACAATTGAAGCAAATGGCAGCCCGAGCTTCCTGGTAGAGATCTGGGTAGCAGACGAAGGCAATGACCAGAACTGTAATGGATTTATATCACCACTTGGAATCGAGTGGGGTGAGCGGAACAAAGACTTCTGTACGACCTTCATCGTAATTGATGACAACGAAGGTGTCTGCGGCGATGGAGCTGGTGGAGTAGTTGAGACAGAAGAGCAGGAGACAGTTGAACTGGTAACAGTGAACCTGACAAATCCTGGGAATGGTCAGCTGATGGCAACATATACGACCACAGAAAATGGTCTGTTCCACTTTGTGAATCCATTGACGGGCTATGAAATCACATCAGAGCGTAATGATGATCACAAGAATGGTGTAAGCACACTTGACCTCGTGAAGATTCAGAAGCACCTGTTAGGGATCCAGTTGCTTGACAGCCCATACAAGCTGATAGCAGCAGACGCAAACAACAGTGAAAGTGTGAGTGCACTTGACCTAGTCGAGATTCGTAAGTTGATCCTTGGCTTATACAATGAGTTCCCGAAGAATGAAAGCTGGAGATTTGTGAATTCATCCTTTGAATTTTCAGATCCATCAAGTCCATGGCCATTCGAGGAAGTTGTAGATGTTCAGGGATTGACAATGGGACATGACTTTGTCGGGGTGAAGATTGGAGATGTAAATGGAAATGTAGTGGCAAATGCAACCCAGGTACATGTCAGAAATGCGAAAGGTATTCTGGAGTTCAGTACAGATGTCCAGTCAGTTGTAGCAGGTCAAACGGTGACAGTGCCGGTAAGTGCGAGGAACTTTGCCCAGATTCTTGGCTATCAGTTTACGATGAACACAGCAGGTCTCAACCTGACAGGTGTTGAAGCTGGTGCATTGGATATGACAGCAGAGAATATCGGTATACACGATGGAGCGATTACAGTGAGCTGGAATAAGGTGAGTCCGGTAAGCACATCTGATGTATTGTTTACGCTGACATTTACAGCTACAGAAAGTGGAGATCTGAGCCAGATGCTGGGCATCAATAACAACACGAAACTGACAGAGGCAGAAGCATACAACGGTACAGAAGAGATTCTGGACGTGACGCTGAGCTTCCGGAATGGTGTTGCAGCAGGCAAAGAGTATGCACTGTTCCAGAACGAACCAAACCCATTCGAAGGCAGCACAGTGATCGGATTCACACTGCCGGAAGCGATGGATGCAACGGTGACAGTATATGATGTGACGGGTAAGGTGGTACGCGTGATCGAAGGATCCTATGCACAGGGTTACAATGAAATCAAGGTAAACCGTAAGGACCTTGCAGTAACCGGTGTGATGTACTACAGACTCGATGCGAGTGACTTCACAGCAACGAAGAAAATGGTGGTTATTGATTAACCACCATCTTCTTCGCCCCTTGTGACGAATTAATTTATCGGTTTTTGGGATGGCCTCTTCTCGGCAGTATGTCGAGAGGGGGCTTCTTTTTTAGGGCATGCTGTAAGCCCTCACTGGTCTTAAAGGTCGCGCGGCATTATTGGACCCCAGCGTTAGCTTCCACCACGAACAAGCCTTATTCAGGATATAGCCCCTTTTGGACATAAAAAATGTATAATCTCTTGGAATAGTCAATTATATATGTAAATTTGTTCTTATATGATGCATTGACGCATCTTCCATGAAGTTTCCAGGCTTACTGTATGCAGCATGACATGATCCTCGATTTTCATGTCATAGCTGTTCCACGCTATTGTTCACGCTTAAAATCATACAGTCATGCAAAGGAAATCTACCCCCTGTTCTCACCCCTTTCATGTCCTGTTCAGGAAACTCACATTGCTGGTCTTAGCGGGCATCTTTCTTCCGCAAGAAGGCAGTTGTACAGTTTTTCACATTGAATGTCCGCCTGATGTGACAGTGAACTGTGACGCCGAATTATGGGATTTGTCGATCTATGGCAATGCGATTGTCTACGGGTATGGAGCGCCTGAATCCGCAGGGCCTCCAATCTCGGTCGACTATAATCTGAATAACTGCAATACGGGAACAATTGTCCGTACATGGGTCGCATATGACTACGGTGGCAATCCCTATTACTGTTCGCAGACAATTACCGTGAGCGGAGGAGGAGGTTCGGATATTCAATGGCCGCCTGACTACATCCTTCATTCCTGCAATCCGCAGACCGACCCGGATGATCTTCCTCCACCATATGATCACCCTGTTCTGAATTATGGCGACTGCAGCCAGCTTCTGACGAACTATGAAGATCTAATATTCAATATTAATCCACCGGCCTGTAAAAAGATCCTGCGTAAATGGACTGTGATTGATTGGTGCTTATTTGATCCCAATTCTTACGATCCGATTGGCATCTGGACTCATACGCAGATTATAAAAATTACTCCTGCGAACCCCCCCATAATCTGGTGTCCGGGAGACACAACAGTCTCAGCGGGTGCTGATTGTACAGGCGGGCATGTCAGTCTTCCGGATGCTTATGGCAGTTCAGATTGTGGAGCTGGAGTGATTATTACCAATAATTCTCCCTACGCGTATAACCATGGTGCTAATGCAAGTGGCAACTATCCGCTCGGCACCACAAAAGTTACATTCTGGGCGGATGATGGATGCGGACAGAAGATCAGTTGCAGTATGTATATCTCCGTGAAGGATTTAAAGAAACCTACACCGATTTGTTATTATGGAATCACTGTGACATTAATGCAAATGCCGGATGGATACTATATGCTTCTCAGACCATCGTTTTTCGATAAAGGAAGCTTCGACAATTGCACTCCAAAAAACAAGCTGAAAATGTGGGTTGAACCATCCAGGGTCGATTGTGAAGATCTAGGGGATACACCCGTACGACTTTATGTCGAAGACGAATCTGGAAATATTGAATACTGTAATACTCTGGTTTATGTTCAGGATAATCTAGGAATTTGTCCTCCTGAAGATGGGATCATTGAAGGCGTGATAGTCAATGCTGCAGGAGAGGCGCTTCATGAAGTAAACGTATCCCTGCAGGGGACAGCGGATTTCTCCATGACGAATACAGATGGATTCTACGCTTTTCCTGCTGTACCATTTGGACATGCCTATACCGTGTTCCCGACATTACCAGGAGATGACATGAATGGCGTAACCACTATAGACATGGCTATCCTGCTAAGACATATTCTCGGCGTGGAAAGACTTACGACGCCTTATCAATTTATCGCAGCGGACATGGATAAGTCCGGACGCGTATCCGTGAGCGATCTCCTGGCAATGAAGGATCTTATCCTCAAAGACTATTATGCTCTGCACCCTACGACAACGTGGCGTTTTGCAGATGCTTCTTATACATTTCAAAATGCGCTGGATCCGTTATCAGAAACATTTCCGGAATCTTATCAAATTCCAATGTTTACACAAAACATGAATGCCCTTGATTTTATTGGTATCAAACTCGGTGATCTGAATCATGATGCACAAGTGAACATTTCCGGGGAGTATAATATTTTAAGTCGCGGTGCAGGTGTCACATTAGGTGCAACAGATCGGAATTTTTCCGAAGGAGAAGCATTTGAAGTGCTGTTGGCGGTCGATGCATTTAAAGACATTGAAGCAATGCAACTCGCCGTAGAACTCAATAGGAATGTCCTTGAAGTGATAGATATTAAGTCATTGCATAAAAGCCCTGGTCTGGATATCATTAACCGCATAGAAGATTACGGCGTGATTTCGGTACTCTGGTATGGTGTGGAACCATTAGTTTCTCCTCAGATTTTCTCAATTACATTGCATGCGTTAAAGAATGGACGTCTTTCTGAAGAACTGAAGTTGAAAGAAGCGTTGTCATCAATTGCATATCGGACAAATGTGCAGCAGCCATATCCTGTTCAGCTGCAATTCACTAAAGGAGAGATCACAGATGATCCGTCAGGAGAGGACGTACAAAAACCAATGCGTGTTCTTCAAAACTACCCTAACCCATTCAGTACTGTCACAGGTATTCTCGTGGACCTTATAAAAGCAACCGAATTGGAGATCGAAGTCTTTGATCTCAGCGGACGTGAGATTCTGAGAAAATACCAGTCCGGAGTACAAGGCTTACAAGAGATCCGGCTGAGTACATCAGACATCGGGGTTCATGGTATGGTCTTGTGTCGGATTACTGCAGGCACTGCCACCGAGACATTGCGGATGGTGATCAATCCAGGCTGATGATGTCTCTCACGCTTTCGGAATGAACTTGGAAATACTGATATCCCCCTGGAACAACGGTCTCAGGGGGATATTTTTTGATAACGTGCCGCTTATGAATTTGTGTTTTATATAATATATGTTAAAGCGAAATGTGAGAATTCTATAGGCAATTCAGATATATTATATATTTTTGTAATGTGTAAATTATGTTATTAGCCGTATTTATAATTTATTAATTCATTTAATATGTAAATTACTCAACAATCAGAAAGTACACATCCCAAAACAGATCAGCAACTTCTTCCTTATTTCAAATGTGTGCTTCTCATGAACATCTTGAACTCAACCATACACGGTGCGCCCCAAAAACCAAATCGTTTTGAATGTATTTGCCAGGTGTTCATCCTTGCCTTCTTTGCATTAACACCATTTCAGCTGCAGGCACAATACTCACTCAACTTTTCTTGTGGAATAGGCTCCTCGGTCGATGCTGCGATGATCGGCACGTCAGACTCAGTTGATGCCACAGTGATCATCCCGGGAGATACTTCCCTGATTGACAGTATTCTCGTTGAAATAGTCGTAAAGGGTAACCCCGTGTTTTGGGGATCAACGACTGTAACGACTTCTGCAGGGGAAGTTGTTGTGATCGCATTTCCGGGACTCATTACCAATACAGGGAGTAATGAAGAAGCCGCTATTTACAGGGCATGGGTAGGGCCTTGTCAATCTATTCATGCCACTACTCCTGTAGCTGATCCCTTACATTATGATGACTGGCAATCGATGACGACGTTTCAGATAAGAGACGATTTTGACTGTCTTTCGGGGACATCATCGGACGGGGACATACTCCTCTTTCATGCTTGCGATACTTTCTTCTTCGATATCGACTCCATAATAGCGCCTTTCAAGGATGTATCAATTATTGCTCCGATTTCGGAAATAGGAGATGCCGACACAGTGAGAAGCGCTATTATTGAGGTCAATTATATCCATAATGGAGTTGTCACACTTGTAAGTATTGACACTTTTACGGGTCCTGACAATCTTGGTGATAATGCCCTTCTCTATGAAAATGTCTTTTCAGTACCAGGAAATGTAGATAGCATTGAAGTCATTTTTATTTCCCCTGACGGGGTCTTTTCAAATACTTCCTGTACCCAACAAATTCCTTTTGGTGGTGACTCCTTTGTTGTGAGCACAGTTGTAGTCTCGTCGGCATGTGATGAATGTTGTACCGTTGTAACAAATTGTGATACTCTCCCGGACAACTACGTATGTGCATTTGACCTTATTCCTCTGATCCCTGCGGTACTCTTGGACAGCATTGTCATGTATTCCGGAGGCATCAATCTCGATTCATTAGCTTTTATAGAACTCGGTGGAACATACTCAGTGAGTTTGTGCGACACCCTCTACATTATCGCAAGTGATGATTCAACCGGTGCCGGATGTCCCGATGATACGGGATATGTGTTTAGAGCGTTTGAATTTCATAGTTTATCGACAGGAGAGCTAGTTGGTATATGTGAATTCACCTATGTTGTTCTTGATAGCATGAGTCCCATCATCACATGTCCATCTGACACCACACTACAGTGCAATAGTGAAGATTTTCTACCATATCAAACACTTTCTCTATTCATTGCGGCCGGAGGCAGTGCAAGCGATGATTGTGCATTAGACGAGTCTTCGTTTACTTTGATCAGTGAGCTGAGCGATGGCCTTACCTGCCCTGAAACGATAACCCGAACATATGGGGTAGCAGACAATTGTGGCAATTTCGCCACCTGCGTGCAACTCATCACATTGATTGATACCATTCCCCCTTCCCTCACTTGCCCTGATGACATTACTCTAGAATGCTTTGATGGGACTGATCCGGAGAGTACAGGATTTGCAATTGTGAGCGACGATTGTGACAGCGAACCGTCATTGACCTATAGCGATATTCTTGTGCCTGGAATTTGTCAGGTTGAATTTACCATCGCACGGACCTGGACAGTTGTCGATGATTGCGGCAATGTGACAACCTGTGTACAGACAATTGTTGTGGACGATAGCGACGCGCCGCTTCTAACAGTACC
>DATDQA010000175.1:0-27732 GCA_035292505.1 Saprospiraceae bacterium
CAGGACATCCTCACTCTACCCGGTATACATAAATACGACTATCGGGTAATGCGAGCCGGAGGGAGACCCTCGCCTTATTTTGAGGCCCTCGACGGGCCGAAAAATAACAATGTATCGGTAGGCCTACACAACACATTTGAATCGACATCGGTATAAAGCATTCACCGTCAGTCGACCCTCGCCGATACAAAGGTATCGCGATTATCAATAGATTTTTTCACCTTCGTAACGAAAGTCTGAATAATAGGGGGCCGAACCATGCATTGTTGAAATGACCAATTGAGAAAGCAGAAAATCAGTTAACTAACCTCTAAACCCTTAACATCTAAACCCCTAAACCCTTAAACTTATCAACTAATACACTGATAAACTTATCAACTATTTTTAAGGCGTGCAATCTGAAACTCCCTCCCATGGACGCGCGTATGCCGCACTTGTCCTGATTTGTTTCATCTGGGGTACATCATGGGTCGCGACAAAGGAAGCAGTACGCTATATGCCCGCACTTCAGATGGTTGGAATCCGTCAGATCTGGGCTGGAGCACTGTATGTGATCTGGTTTCTTGTCAAGAAACAGCCATGGCCGAAAGGAAAACAATGGTGGCCGATCCTCTGGCTGGCCTTTCTCAATTTTATTCTCAGCAATGGTCTGTCTACCTGGGGTGTGAAATATATTTCCGCCGGACTTGGATCGATCATCGGTGCATCGTTTCCTCTCTGGCTTGTCATCCTGAGTCTAATACGCTACAAAGAAAAACCGACACCACTTGCATGGATTGGTCTGATCTTTGGATTCAGCGGTATCTGCATTGTGTTTTATGATCACCTGACGGAATTCCTGGATCCCAATTTCAGGATTGGCATTGCGTTATCCGTGACTGCAGCGATTACCTGGACGATTGGCACTCTGTATACGAAAGAGCATGCACTCCACTTCAATCCATATTTCGGGATCGGGCTACAGATGTGTATCTCAGGTATCACACTTATGACGATCAGTAAGATGACAGGCATGAGCATCCCTCTCACAGACATTCCCGCATATTCCTGGTTGAATATTACCTACCTCGTACTCTTCAGTTCGGTACTTGCATTTGTCTCATATCTCTACGCGTTGCAGAAACTCCCAACCAGCCTGGTATCTATCTATGCATATATCAATCCCATCGTCGCAGTACTGATAGGTGGTGCATTCTTTAATGAAAGGTTGACAGTGGTTATACTGATCGGAGCCCTTGTGACGATAATGGGAGTATATCTCGTCAATGCTGCGTTAAGGCAAAAACGGTTTTTCTTCTGGCCGTCGAAGAGCACGGGCCACAGAGCATAGAGAATGATGAGAAGGTGGGAATGCGCGAGAACGCGGCAAGGCTCACCTGAAAATAGACTCTGGATCCTGGCTGTTTGATGTTTCATGTTAAGAAAACATGCAACATTAAACATGTAACATGGAACTGACTTCCAGCACCGTCCTCCAGTTCCTCGTCGTTCCTGTCACTTTCAGATGCTTTTCAAAAAACGTATTGGGGATGTCTGATTTTCCATATCCATCCTTACAAAACAGGTAGATATCCTTACCGTCTATCACGAATTCATCATGTGGAAAACGGAAAAGGGAAGTCGCCTTTACATCCGCTGATGAGGGCGTCTCTGAAAGGAATGTCACAAGGAGTTTTGTGTGATCATCTGTGCTTTTCAGATATGAATTGCGTTTGACTGTTCTCTCCCATTCCTGCTCATTGCGAACGATGACTGGTACATTAACATCAAAACTGGCTTTCAATAATTTACTGAGTGAAGTTTCGATGGATTCAATCTTCCTGAGATGCGAGCGTAATATGACATTGCCGCTCTGGATATATGTACGTACATCTTTAAATCCAGCATGCTCCAAAGCCTCACGGAGGACTTTCATGTTTACGTTGTTGTGTCCACCGACATTGATGCCGCGGATGATGGCGATGTATTGCATAGTTCTTAGCTCTCCAGAGTTTGGTGTTCTGTTTGATATTCGCTATTCACAACCTTATTCGAAGTTTACAACTGCGAACCAAGATGTGGCATTACTTGCAGTTTGCAACTGCTTACCTCACTAATGTAACACTTCCAGAAACCACCTTCGACTTTTCCTCTGTTCCGTGTACATAGTTTATCTGCAAAACATACACATACACCCTCGTCATCATCTCTTTATCCTTAATCTTCCATGCCAGGCAACCGGATTGGATTCCGTTTCAAACATCAAATCCCCCGCCTGTCAAAGATCCTGCGTTGAATACGGTGATGTCAGGATCATTGTTAGGACACCCCTGCCTATGCCGGTGCCAAAGGCATCCCTTTGGGGCAGGCAGGCCCTTTGTTCCCCTTCTTTTCTGTGGCAGAGGGGATTTTATGTCACTTATTGCCCCCATCTAATTTATCCGGTATAGTTTTCAATAATCTCTGGAGCAAGCATCCGAGGCTTCAGAGGAGGAGCACGGGACCCCCTGGTTACATGTCGCCACCATATAATTTTAATCAATAAGTTTATGGGTTAATAGGTTTGGAGAGTTGAAAACGGTTCGTTAGCTTTGAGAACATTCACTTTTAAAAATCCTCCGACCATGAAAACAATGCGATTTCTTTTCGTCCTCAGCGCGATCGTCGTTGCCGATTTGGCGCACGCCCAATATATCCTCACTGTTGACCTGGTACAAATGGATCCCTATCTCGGGAAAATGTGCAAGGTCAGGGTCAGCGAGATTGCCACCGGCAAGGAAGTAGCGCGTAAGACAATCTCATCAATTGATGATGCATCCTTTTCCGTCGAACTCTATGCCCTTTTGCAGGGAAGGAGCTACAACGTAGATATTGTTGTAGATGTGAATGGTAACCTGGAGTATGATGCTCCTCCCACAGACCACGCATGGCGACGCATGGTGAGCAATGCCACGATGCATACCAATATGACTTTTGCTCCTGATGCAAATTTCACAGATACTGGATGCCCGGATGCGTTTCCCTTTAGTCAATATAATTCTGTGTGGGGTGGGAAGTGGTTTAACCTCACCTTTGGATCAACGGATTCGATCAAAGCGGCTTTCCAGACCACTTGTGACAGCGTCTTTGGATTCTTCATGACCAAAGGACTCTTTGGTAACCCAGAAACAGTCATGTTCACATTTGCACAAGCAATACCCGAAGGTGGTGATCCAGGCGATACAATTAAATTCTCTCTACCTGCGCCATGGACAGGGCAGGTGTGTATTATCGGTGAAAGGATCACGGCGGATCTCGCGCTGATGGGTCTTCAATTGCAATTCACTGGCACCGTCGGCGCGAAACAAATTCTGTGCCTGTACGAAGTGCTCACTGGTGGTAATCCTTTTGCGAATGGATACTTCTATGTGCGGGAGTTGAGTATCGTCTCGAGTGCGTCTGAGTTGGAAGTAGCGCTCGTTCAATCTGCAAATGTAAGCTGTGCAGGTGGTTCAGATGGATTTATTGCAGTGACGGGATCAGGAGGTACACCGGGCTATATGTATCTCTGGTCAAACGGAGCAACTAACTCAAGCATCGCAGGGCTTACGGTCGGAGAATATAGTGTGACAGTGACTGATATGGACGGATGTACTGCTACAAACTCATTCACTGTTACTGAGCCGGCGGCGATCAGTTTTGAGATGTTGCCACACAATATCACTTGTCACGGTTTATGTGATGGTCGAATTTTTGCCTTTGTCGCCGGTGGTACTCCACCTTATACATACGCCTGGAGCAACGGGTCAACCACAGCGGGCATTACTGAGCTTTGTGAAGGAGAATACAGCGTGACAGTTACAGATATGGCAGGCTGCACGGCAACAGCCACAAGTTTAATCTCAGAACCGGATCCGATTGTTATTACGACAATATCACAAATGAATGAAACGAATGGAATGGCTAATGGTGGTATCGATGTCACTGTCACGGGTGGTACACTTCCCTTATTCTATTCGTGGTCGAAAGAAGGAGTGCAATTTTCCAATGATGAAGACGTCACAAATCTCAGCGCCGGTATGTATCTACTGACGGTGATTGATGCAAACACCTGCGTGGTCATGTCCGAGGTCTATGAGATTCAGAATATCAGCGGCGTGGAAGAGTTGCATGCAGATTTCAGGTGGTATCCCAATCCAGCGAGGTCGTATCTGAATGTCGAGGCGGACATTCCTCTGTCCGTGGATTTGCTCGATATGCATGGGAAGATACTCATACAAACGGATCCCTCGCGATCTCATCACATCACACTCGTAGGTATTGTCCCGGGTCTTTATGTGCTCAGTATTTCACACGATACATTCAAGACATACAAAAAGTTTGTTGTCCAATAATGCGCGCTGAGATTGACTTTAGGGAACCTCTAAAAACTAAAGTATGAAATTACCCCCCGCCCTAGCGCCTCCGCAGAGCGCTTCAGCGCTCGCGGAAAGGGAGCTGAAATTTCATTTAAATCGCCCTTTAGGGTTGGGGAAAATCTTTATAAAAAAACAGATTTTTAGAGGTTCCCTTTAAAGAAACACTCTGAAAACCTGTACGTGTAAAACAAAGAAGAATGACAGAACCAAAAGCGATCATCTCTGAAATCATCTCAGTACCGATAAAGTTAAAACATACTCCACGTGTCCTGAAGCGCGCTTTTTCAAAATGGAAGTCAAGAGATCCATTTAAGGAGAGTTCGGTCATTGCATACTCCGCGATTTTTGCATTGCCTGGATTGCTTGTAGTAGTGGTTACGCTTGCAGGCTACTTCTTTAACCCGGAACTGGTAAACAAATATCTGCACGACACATTTTCTTCGGCAATGGGAACGGACACAGCGGATCAGATTGCAGAGATGATCGTCCTCGCAAGCAGAAGCAGAGAATCAGTCTGGGCGACTGTCATTGGACTCACCACAATTTTAATTGGAGCGACGGGGGTATTTGTGCAATTACAAAAATCGCTTAACATCATTTGGGAAGTGAAAGCCAAACCCGGCAAATCCGGCTTCTGGATCTTTCTGAAGACCCGTATATTTTCTTTTGGTTTGATTATATCCATTGCTTTCATCCTGTTGATATCACTTGTTATTTCATCACTCCTTGCGGCTGCAGGTGACTGGATCAGGCAAAATTGGGCCGAGTCGGTCATCTGGCTCTTTAATATTCTCAACTTCCTCGTCTCACTTATCATCATCACGCTCCTTTTTATCATGTTATTTAAAATCGTACCCGACGCGAAAATCAAATGGCGGTTTGTATGGCTGGGTGCTTTTCTCACAGCAATTTTATTTGAAATTGGAAAGTCATTGTTAGGACTCTACTTCGGCAAAGCAAATCCCGGTTTAGGGTATGGTGCAGCGGGCTCCATCATCCTGATCCTGATATGGACCTCTTATTCTTCGATGATTGTCTTCTTCGGCGCAGAATTCACTAAAGCATATTCCGATGTGTATTATGGTAATGTACCTGCCAATGAAGTTGCTGTAAAGGAGAAAGGGAGAGTGGTGTGAAATAAGGCATTTCGCCGTTGGCTGTTTGCCGTTCGCTTTTCGCCGACCATGACACTGAATCCGCAATTTGTGACAGATAAGAAGGGCAAAAAGAAAGCTGTACAGATTTCATTAAAAGAGTATAAATATCTGATTGAAGAGTTGGAAATGAAAGAGGACATTATGTTATACGAATCAGTTAAAGCGGATAAGAAGGAAAACTACATACCTCTGAAAGTATATCTCAACAAGAGAAAGGAAAAGTAATGCCCGAATACAAAATATATGTCGAAAAAAAGAGTCAGGAAATACCTGACTCTCTTGTCTCATCTCAAGGCTATATGCAACACAGCCTGTGAGATCGGATTAATTGCTCACTTGGATCTGATCACTCTCCCGGAGGACATCCACCAACGGAAACACATAAGTCCAGAAATCAGATTCTGGTGGGAAAGCATCACAGAGCGGAAATGGTCCTACAATAAAATACTCTGTAGTCTGATCCGCTGGGGCATTTTGGCCTTCTCCATTGTCTTTCATCTTCAATGCAATATGCGCATCCGGTACTATAATATCACCGAAGACTGCGATAAACGCAGGATCTACATAAAATACCTGGGTGATCACACCACCGTATACGACTTCGTTTCCGTCAAACAGCAGGCACTCTGTATTCACGCTAAAGTCAAGAAACGAACTCTTGATCCTTGCATGCCCGTGTACGCCACCGTTGTTGAGCACTCCGGAAAGAGACACGATGACTAAATCATCCGGATCATTTGGATTGGCAATAGGACTGAAATGCCCATTGACGGACGAGCTGGATGACCGCAGTTGAACTTTGCCGGAAGAAGTATTCCCGGCTTTCTGTATTTCCTCCCACGAAATCGTCTTCACCGGATATTGAGGATTACCCGAAAAACTGATTGCATACATGTCAGAGGGTTTCTGAATCTGATCATCTGGCGCAGGTGAGGTAATTGACTGATCCTTCGTACATCCGAATACGAGGACGAGCAATAAGGCACTAAAACCAATACTTGATTTCATGTTGTTTGAATTTATTCAGTAAGTAATAAGAATAAGGCTCTCATAATCAAGCACAGCCAAAGAACTTAATAACCTCGGGTTTGTATTATTTCGATGATTACGACAAGTTTTTTGCCTACTTGATCAGGATTGCTCCAAAAGTACATTTAACCCTTTCAGATAGGTAATGATTTATGTCATTACCTGGCATGATTGCGCCTATCGGCGCAAGAGATCTGAAGAAAACGGGGCAGAGGAGGGGCTGATTTACTTTTGGTCCGGTTGGACGTCATTGATTGAGTTGCTTTGAAAGTATCTTTGATTAGTTAAGCGAGCGATGTTTTTTAAAAAAATGACAACGTTTTGATTTGATTTCAATTTGTCGCAGAAGTATCTTTGATATAAGCCCAATAGGTCAAATTCTATAAAGTCGGAGTTTTGGATGCGCGCCTTGCCTTACTCATTCCTCTCTTTAATCAATGCCTCTAATTTTTCAATCCTTTCTGCAAGTTCTTCATTTTCTGATTTCAATTCCCCATTCAACGCACTCAACTCCTGCACCGCTTTCACAAGTGGCACCACGAAGTCGGAATAACGGAGGGAATACAGCTCATCCGGATTCTCCGGCTTCTGGATACCGCTGAAATTATAGCCGATTTCATTGGCTGCCTGCTCTACGTCCTGCGCAAGGAAGCCGGTCATCCTGATTTGCTCGATATCATACTTACCTGGCCAATCTGCGGATTCCTGCCTATTGTCTTTGTGAACCATGTCCATTTGCTTATGCGCATCGATGTTATATGTTACAGGCTGCAACTTTGTAATAAAATCCAGCCCAGGTACATCGGCAGAAATATTGGCTTTGATACGCGCATCACTATATGTACTGAAACCAACCTGGCCGGCAATGACAGTCACAAGCGTATTTCCAATCTCAACCCTGTTGCTTGCACTTACTACACCTCCGGCGAGATAGCCAATACAGATTGAATTAGATATGGTGCCCGTCCCAAATGTGGCGAAGTTTCCCACGCCTGTATTGTAACTACCCGTTGTATTCATCGTCAAGGCTTCTGAGCCGATTGCGGTATTGCCCTCGCCGATGGTATTCATTTTTAGTGCATTGAGCCCCACGGCAGTACCATAAGATCCCGTAGAATTAGTAGTGAGTGCAGCATATCCAACGGCGGTATTGGTGATACCCGTAGTATTCAAACGAAGTGAATTGGCGCCCATCGCTGTATTGAGACCACCACTAGTATTGATGCGCAAAGCATCAAAGCCGACAGCGGTATTACTTCCGCCTGTCGTATTCGAAGCAAGTGTGTTTGAGCCAAGCGCTGTATTAAACCGTCCATCAAAAAAGGCTCCGACGATTGTGTTTGCCTTTCCGGACTGATATCCGATGAATACATTGAGTGTATCATCGGCATGAATTCTCAGGAGCTCTTTACCACTTGCTTTGCGCAGGAGCACAAGAGGATTCGCATTTGTTTGGCTTCCATGGGCATCAATGATGAGCTCAGAAGCATCGGGAGAGCCATTGATATGCAGTTTGCCTGCCGGAGCAGTTGTGTTAATTCCAATATTTCCTTCCTGATTAATTCTCAATCTTTCAACATCACTTGTTCCAAATATCAGGGATTTCGCTTTGGCATTTTTCAATACGACATCGTCAGCATCTGATGTTGGAAGCCAGTTTCCTCCAATACCTGCAATACCTAAGGATCCCACATTATCAACCGTATTAAATAATATCATCCCAATTCCCTGTCCTGGTAATTCAGGTTGCATATAGATTCCGTCACCGTCAAAACTTGTCTGGATATGAAGTTGAGATGCGGGAGTTGGGTAATTGATACCTACATTTCCACCATTGTTATAAATGTTGTTGCTGTTCACGACCCATGAAGCGCCATCCCAATAAGGCGTATTTCCGGCTGCGCTGCCATTCGCTAATCCTGCTCCGGCCGGTCCTTGTGGGCCTTGTGGTCCCTGAGGTCCAGTGGCGCCAGTTTCACCCTGCGGTCCTTGAGGTCCAGTGGCACCAGTTTCACCTTGTGGTCCTTGTGGCCCAGTCGTTCCTGTTTCACCTTGAGGCCCTTGAGGTCCTTGATTCCCACTTGCTGCAAAGAACGCATAAGGAACACTGAGCAATTCCGATGAACCCATGCTGACATAGGACGATCCTCCCACAGGATCCATATCTACCTCGAGCCACGCATTAATATTTGGCCAATCGATGGAAGAAAACGTGCCGGCCGTTGGAGTGCCACCTCCCACATTCAACGTGAACAAACCAAATTGATTCGTCGCAGCGGCATGTGTTTCCTGGTACACCATAGCGCCTTCATGACCATTTGTGAGAGTGAATCGTATACTGACGTTTTGATTCGCGAGAATATCACCGGTATTATTTCGTGCAACAGCCTGATAGTTTAGTCCCTGAGGTGCCTGTGAAAATACGTCGGCAGTTGGCAGTTGGCAAAACAACATACCCAGACATGACGCGAGGAAATACCTCTGTAACTTTTTCATGATAAAGAGAATTAATAGTCGTTATCTGATAATTTCAAGTTTTACAGTTTGTTCAGCTTCGATCGATGAGTTGGCCCTGTGTATTGCAATCGTCAGAAAGTAAATACCTGGAGCGACATGAGAAAGGTCCAGAGTCTGCAACTGGAGTTTGGTTTGATGATAAAATCCTGCTTGGAACAGTTGCCTGCCGAGCAAGTCAGAAATCCGGACTTTCAGATCTGTATTCTCTTCTGACTCGGTCAGCAAGGTGAGATTGCCCTGAGAAGGATTCGGATAAATGCTAAATGAAAAATCCGAACCCGGATGTTCAATGACATACGTCCCAAAATCCCATGGTTGCTGAAATCCCTGCGTCAAAATGTTTGATGCCGATGTGTAAGTTTCGATTGCTGCCATTTCTCCGGTTGTGAAACTCAACATGCCGGAAGTATTATTGTAAAAGCCACCTGATGAGGATACAACAAACGGGACGAGTTGCTGTGCTAACGACATTCCTGCTGAGAATAGAAGGCAGAAAAGAAGGGTAGTTTGATTCTTTATCATAGGAATTGTATTAAGAAAAATACTATTGAGGTAACGCCTGATCATATAACTATCAGCTTTTTGATTATTTCAAGTCCATTTACTTTGATTCTTGCAAAATAGACTCCCTGATCAAGAAAAGACACATCAAATGAGTTTTCTCCATTTGCGATAAATTCACGCATCATTTGACCGGAAAGATTCGTCACCGTAAGCGTTGAAACCGGAAACTGAGTGTCATTGAAAATATACGTCAATCCTCTGGTCGGATTCGGGTAGATCGTTATTGCATTGGACAACGCAACTTCTTCTCTGCTGGTGATTACTACATGAACACACTCGGAAACTACGGAACAATCCAATGCGTCTGTAATGTTCACAGCATAATTCCCGGTGACTAAAACTTCATAAGACTGATTCGTAGCTTCAGGTATATTTTCACCTGAATCACAATTGATCCACTGGTATGATGCTCCTGATTGAGTTGCTGTCAATATATTTTCATTGACAGCTACTGTATTGTCGACAACATCCACATAAAGAGAAAGAAAAACCACACTGTCACATCCATTTTCTGCAATCAGGAACACCGTATAATCTCCGGAAGCAGTAAAGGTTTCATTTCCAACTGTATATGCTTCCCCTTCACAGATAGATTCATTGAGAAATTCCTCGATCGCAGGAAGTAATGCAATTGTCAGCTCTACAATGCTATCGCATACGTCTGAACCCTGCAAATGAACAATGTAATTGCCGGCTTCTGTAAATGTATCGTCTCCAATGTTAAAAGCATCTCCTTCGCACAAACTTACAGACATCTCAGAGGTCTCTACAATGCATAAATTATTTTCGTAGTAACGAATCAATGTTGTATCTGCGTTTACCTCGATTACAATGAAATCAAGATCTCCGTCACCATTTAAATCCACGAGCCCAGGTGATATGAATTGGTCTTCTCCCATAACAACAGGTAATCCAAACGGGGATTGAAGGTTTGAATCAAAAAGAGGCTTGCCATTAGATTCCGGGGTATTCAGGTGCACATTGATATAGGCAATAGAGTCTTGCGTCACAAACAAGGTCGTGCCAAGTAAGTCAACATCCTCATCATTATCAATGTCACCACTTGTAATCACCTCAGCAAATGGGTTTGGCACCAACCCATAAGGGTTTTGATACCAACCTTGAAAAGAAGGAGAATTTTTCGTTCCTATATTCCTGGCATAATAATAATTCGGAACATCAGCACCATCCTCTTCACCAAACGCCGAATCAAAGCCACTCATCAGAAGATCCAAATCCCCGTCGAGATCGAGATCCACAAGATTTGGTGCAAAAAAACATTCTGCGACAAAGCTGAATAAACCCATAGAGGAGTCAAGTCTTACAACATCAAATGTATTGCCTCCGGGCTCACCGATCAGATGGAGTAACGTTTGGTTACCAATATCATCGATATCAGCATTAACAATAAAATCAGGAATCTGATCAGCATTCAAATCCCCAGCAGACGGGGAGAAATATCCAACTGGGTATGGAAAGTCCTCAAAAATATTGGAACGTTCAGCGAACTGTGGATTCCATTTGTCTCCGATATTTTCCTGCAGTTCCATAAAGAAATGCACGTTTTCCCAGCCGGGATTGTCTACCTGATCAAAATAATCCAATCCTGTAAGGAAAATATCCTGGTCGCCATCAGCGTCATGATCGAAAAAGAAGAAATTTGATGCTATCCTGCCGGAAGTATTATTCGTCAATTGAATCCCAAATGGTGAATTTGAATGAAAAGAAAATTGCTGTGCGTAACATTGGATCAATGATAGCTGACCGAATAAAATCAGGATTAATGGACTTTTCATAATCTTGGTTTTTGTTTTGCGACAAAACTGAAATTGGATTGACTATAATACTTTACCATTGTTTGTCTGTTAGGTTGAGGATAAACACCTCCTAGAGCTCCACCCCATTGAATTTCAACTCTAAATAAATCCTGGCTGTTGTCATGGATCCAATCGGGGCCAGTATAAGTGAACCTTCCATCAGGACCGGTTACAAATGAGTTTTTTACACTAAAAACCACATCGAATACACAGGTATCCGATCTTACTTTCTGGTGAACTATAAATATCTTGCCTTGTACTCCTTGCACTGGATGATCTAACGTATCAAGCGCTAATGCAGTTACAATCAAACTACCCGATACTGAAGGTTTTTCTTCACAATTTTTTACTACTACTGTCGTATTTGTGGATGTATCCAACAAGGATGTCACATCCGATGCCAATGCTAAGAGAAGAAAAAATCCGATAGCCAATATTGATAAAAACGATTTCAGTTTGTTTTGCATGTGCGAAGTTTTAGAAGAGCGAACGAAAGAGGAAAAAGCGCTGCTAACAGAATGAAGACGAGATCTGTCACATCAAATGTACCCGGTACCAGATGCACCCCCTGGAAAATCTCAAATAGGAGGCCTGTACCGACAGCGATGGTTATCCATGGGATACTCCTGGAATGAAGTTTGAAATCCCAAATCAGTAACACAAGCGTAACCAGAGCCAACATCCATAGTGCATCAGGAAGCGAGTAAATGACCCATTGAGGTATTCCGGAATTTTGAACTAACGACTGGAGCGAACTCCATGTATTGTCCCCGACGATATGGGCCACCCATTGGTTCAGGTAGATGGATTCAGATCGTGTGACGATATAGATCAAAACCCCGAAGAACAGGCACAGAAAAATACCGAGAAGGACTACACTACGTTGCTTCATTTAGGTAGGGACTTCTACCAAAAGGACTCCTAATAATAGACAATTTTTTTGGGTTTACAAAGTACAACACGAGGTTTTTTCACAGTCGGGGTATCATGATTATGCATCATGCCTTGTTTCCGGCATGCTACTCTTTATCCGCGTTGAATACCTGTCACTGGTCGTCCATTGCGCGCATCAAACTCCATCATCGCATTGAATACCACAAATTGTGAAAACCGGGTAAGATCGGAAGGTCGAATAAACATCTCTTTTATTCCTCCTTCATCAAGCAATTGCTGTCTCTTTGTACCAGCCAATAATGGCGTAGAGGGTGTCCACCATTCCTTACCATCAGAGAAGGCCACATTCGCAGAGGCGGTATCCGTGATCAAATCATCCTTGACAATCAGAATGTCATCACAGCCTTCACGTCTTGCATACAGTGTATTAATCGCAGAACGATCTGCGTATTTGTACTTGTAGTCAATATTCCCGCCTTCTATAAGCCTCAGGCTCCTGATCCGTTTGGGTTCATAGTACTCTATCTCTACAGATGACACCTCCCATCCATATGTGACTCTGCATTTACAAATGTCCTGATCCACCTCTTCCGGCATTGGAATGTGCTCAGCGAGATCCAGAGGCTCATTGATATGCAGAACCTCACGCCTCGTTTTGTTCACACGTGCATTGTGGTATGCGAGATTGTGTAGTCTCCTACCCTCTAGTTTTATCGTTTCAATGAATTGTGGATAGTGCATCATTAAAAACACTTTTACATTTTGCCTTTTACATTTACCTGCCCGAATGACTTCCTGCCCGACCCTGTCATTCCCGCGCGAACGTGCCATTTCGGTACGTCCGCCCGGCCGGTACGGACGGGGGCGAGGCAGGCGGGCATTTTGACTTACTTATACATTTTACCTTCTTTCAGACCTAAGTTAAAAGTCAAAAGGTAAAATGTAAGTCCACTCCGAAAAGCTGCTGTTGACCTTGCGGCATTGCCTTCGCGAAGCCGCTTCGGCGAAGCTAAGCGTTCACAGAACCCGCGAGCGTCACACGGCAGATCAACGCTCGCCGGTGGAAGCACGCCCTGAAGTGATGCTACTTCAGGGCACGCGGCAAGGTTGAGATTCCATCTTTTTGACCTTATCATTATTTTTAATTCTTCTGCATTCATCCTGGATTCACTTTGATATTCTGACTTTGATATTTTACATTGACTTCTTTTTTATGAGTCCAAGTCAAAATGTAAAATGATAAATGTAAAATGTAAAAGTCAACCAACCGCCAAATACACCTTATCAATCATTTCCTGGTATTCCTCCTCCATGTTGCTCTGTGTGGTGATCCCTCCACCACTCTTATAGATCAGTTCATCACCCTGTTTTTCAATAAAACGAATCATCACGCCGCTCTCCAGGTCGATCCCATCAAAGTATCCGCAGATTCCGGTGAAATACCCACGCTCATGCGTCTCTGCATGTTGAAGGATTTCTACCGTCTTCACTTTAGGTGCACCGGAGATCGAACCTGCAGGCAGAAGCGAATAGAGAATATCTCCCAGCCTGTGATGATAGTCAGTAGGCAATTTCCCACTGATCTCCGAACTCACCTGCAACAAGGTCTTCTGATTTGTTTTTACTTCGTCGATGTATCTGAAGCGATCTACCCGGACATCCTGCGCCACACGGCTCAGATCATTCCGGATGAGATCGACGATGGTAATGTGTTCAGCAGTCTCTTTCGCATTCTGCAGAATCTGCTCCCGGGCATTTAGCAACGACGCATCAATCGTGCCTTTCATCGGATACGCCGATACACGTCCCTTTTTAATCCGTACAAATGTCTCGGGCGAGAATACCACAAACCGGTCCTTGATGTACAGCTTGTACTTTGCACGACTCATGTCAAAGACCTGTCGCAACGTGAGATTGAGCTGAATCGGAGTAGAAAAAGTAAGGTTGAGCAAATAAGAATTTCCATAAGCAAGCTCTGCCATGACTGTATCGAAAGCAGCCCGATATTGGGCAAGGGGTACCGGAAGCTTGATAAAGTTGATCTCACCATGTTTAGAACTGATAGAAGAAGTGCTGTTTGTAAGTCCATTGATATCGAATAATACGCTGTGCGCAGGCACCTGGTCAAGGGGAAAGAACAAGGGATTTCGCATCGCATAATCGATCACAAAGAGAAACGGGTGTCTTTCGCGACCCCAGGTATTCATTGTGTCTATGGCAGTAGCAATGACTTCGGGTATCTGCTTTTGTGTCATCTTTCAGGTCGAAAATAAGCGAAAGCTGCCCCGCAGCATGTTATGAAAGTCCTGCTCATCGACAACTACGATTCATTTACCTATAACCTTGCGCAATTGTTGACGCAGACAGGACTGTGTGAATATCACGTCGCACTCAATGATCAGATTGCTTTGGGTGATGTCGATGCATACGACAAGATTCTCATCTCGCCAGGTCCAGGGTTGCCGGGTGAAGCTGGGATCACATGTGACATCATCAGAAGATATGCTTCTGAAAAATCCATCCTCGGTATCTGCTTAGGTCATCAGGCGATCGCAGAAGTGTTTGGCGCACGATTATTTCAGATGCCGGCAGCACAACACGGACAGACGGTGGAGACATCTCTGGTAAAGAAAGATGATCCTCTCTTCACAGGCTTGCCAGATATGTTTGTCACGACCTTGTATCATTCCTGGGCAGTCGACCCTGCTTCGATACCATTGGACCTCCTGATCACCGCTACTTCATCCCATGGACATATCATGGGACTACGGCATGCAAGGTATGCAGTATGGGGACTGCAGTTTCATCCGGAGTCGATTGCGACGGAGTATGGGTTGGAGATGATGAGGAATTGGCTTAACAAAAATCATGGGCGATGGGTGATGGGCGATGAGTGATGGGTGAAGGGCGATGGGTGATGGGTGATGGGTGAAGGGCGATGGGTGATGGGCGATGGGTGATGGATGATGGGCGATGGGTGTGATGGGCCATGTGATTCTCTCAGGCTGGCTGATATTTTTTTCTGTAAACCGACATCACTTTGACAATTTCAGTTGCTTCACGTAAAAATGGCAAGAGGATTTTTTCTTCAATTAGCGCTCCTTCCTGCAGTACTTCGAGCCAGAATAATGTCTCGTCCGACTCTTCAACCACGATGCAAAGCTTCGCATATTTTTCAGCATCAGATCTGGCCCTAAGAGAAGCCCGGTAATTTGCAGCAACAGAAGTAGCACTACGAATCAGTTGCTTCCCAATGATCCTTAGTTCTTCTGAACTGCAATACTGCTTGCAAAGTTTTATTATGTCTATTGCCAAACGTTTGGTCCGGGCGCTAAAAATACGATTATAGCTTTCCGCATCATCCTGAAGGAAATTCTCGATCTGCATTTTGAATCGGTTTATGAGCTAAGTAAACAATACAAAAATATATGATAATTTGAATTTATCAACCATCACCTATAGCCAATCAACCATGATTTCAAACAATCGGAATCGTCAATCTTACCCTCGTTCCAGCCGCCCTCCCATTCTCATCCTTCAAATCCTCAATCAGCACCGGCTGTTGCTCATCCGGTAGAAGCAAGCGTATCCTTGCCTCAATCGACCCTGTACTGATGGAATTATGCTTCCGGGGACTCTGTTTACTTCTCTTCGCAGCTTCCTCTCTTCCGATACCGTTATCGGTGATGATGACTTCAATGGCCTCATCTTCACGATAGGGACGTACTTGAAGGGTCAGAATTCCATTTCCTTTCAGATGGACAAGCCCGTGCAGGATGGCATTCTCGATGAAGGGCTGAATCATCAGATGTGGAATCCGCAAGATTTCTGTTGGCACCTCTTCATCCACTGTGCAGGTGAATGTAAAAGCAGCATGAAACCGGAGCTGTTCGATTTCCACATATGCTTTTAGTGTTTGTAGCTCCTCATCCAACAGGATATTCGGTGTCGTCGAATTCTGAAGGACGCGCCGGATCAACTGCGATACGCGTGACAGATATTTGACCGAATTCTCTTTTTGATTGTCGAGGATAAAATGTTGAATAGAATTAAGTGCGTTGAAAATAAAATGCGGATTCATCTGTGCACGCAGCGTTTGCACCTGTGACTCCCGGATGTCCCGCTCCAGTTTCGCTTCTTTCTGAAGCTGAATAATGAGTTGTTGTTGCGTGGCAATCTTGTCCAGTTCAGTTTGTCTTGCCTGCTTTCCTAAACCTAACGCAAATGCAAATGATTCCAGGAGGACTCCGGTGAGCATAAAGAAAAATGGCTCGTGCAACAATGCACCCCGCATATTCTGGAAAATAAACGTCTCACCCAATGCCACAATGCCGCCCAGAAGAAGGAAGAAGGTGCCCAACAGTACGAATCTTGAAAATGGGAGACGCGCTTGTGCAATACGCCACAAAAAGAGTACGACAAGAACAGGCATCAGAAAGCGTACTCCGATGTATACCTGTAAAAACAACGGAGATGAGATGTAAAAGAGAGATAAGAGCAATCCAATCACTCCGATCGCCAGACCCAATGCAGTCCAGATCCGGACAAAAATGAGAAGACCCGGACGACGTGCATCCAATTCAAGAAAATACCTTGCAAACTGGACATACATCACATAGGAAAGCATCAATGCAAGGATCTCTGCAAGTCCATATCCTTCGTAGAAGAATCCCCAGAATATGGCCACACCAAAATGATATTCGAGTAACCGGCCAAAATAGAAGGCCATACATAACATGTACAATCCATAATACAGGTATGCCTTTTTTCTGTTTTCAAGAAACTGAAACATGGCGAAGCCTGCGAGGAAAATCAATGAAAGCACACCTGCACCGAGAAAAAGATGGTATCCAGGTTTGCGCATTTTGGCAGTGTCACGCAAACGAGTATGGTCTGCAGGAGTCAGAGAGGACACCCTGACAGGGTATGGTTGTTGTGAAAAAGGCCTGATCCGGAAAATAAGCTCCTCAGTTGTCTCCTGGATCTGGTCAACAGGCATGGCATCCGGTTGTCCATATAAGGGCAGCTTATGCAACGGTTGATACAAGCCAAAAGAAAATGTGATCGTATCCGCCTGCCCCGCCATCCACAAGTTCACCAGGGCCTGCCCGGGTATCCAGATGACACCTTTCGTTGGTATTGATGCTGCGTCGAGTTTTATCCAGTATGCTTGCTGTCTTGAAGGTGCATGCCAGCGAGCATCGGGTTGTAGAGTCGAAGACCATCCAATGACGTCTTTAGGATGTGTGATCCTGGAAGACGTCACTGCAAGTTGACCTTTGAGGAGAAGATCCACCTCTCCTGTGTCGGTCTGTGCAACACCGGACAGAGTCATGAACAACCACGCCAACGCGCAAAGATTTTTTCCTCCCGTCACAACATGTTGTGTCCTGCTACTGTCCATTTAAACCGAATTTAGTGTTAATTTCCGGTGACAATTCAGTGCATAACGTATAGCCGTCCCCTCTTTTTCGGGGAAAGGGAAAGCCAGATTTCAGGGGATTGCTCAGTGGCTCCGGATGTATCTATTTTTACTTTTTACTATTTTTCAGAGATTATCTACAATCAAATATCAATGGCAACAAGATTGCGCTCTTCGCATAAGCCTGTAAATCCGATCGCCGTGTTCATCACGTATTTGCTGTGTGCCATGAATCTTAAGCCGATACAAGGCTTTTCTTGATTAAAATATGCTAAATACACTTAAGAGATGTCCAATCAAAAACAAAATCTGAACCCCGCAGGACCCGCACTCTTATTTATTCCTGATATCAGCGGATTCACAGACTTCGTGACCAATACTGAGGTATCCCACAGCCGGCATATTATCGAGGAGCTGTTGGAGATTCTCGTTGATACAAATGAAATTGGCCTTGAAGTGAATGAAATTGAAGGTGATGCGATTTTATTTTATCGTTTCGGCACTGCGCCGACTGCGGCAGAATTATTGCATCAGGTCCAGAAGATGTTTATTCGCTTTCATACGCATTTGAAGAAATATCACACGCACCGAATATGCAATTGCGGTGCATGCAGGACCGCGCATGATCTCACACTGAAATTTGTCGCACACTATGGCGATATTTCAGTAAACACCATCAAACAGTATCAAAAGCTGTTTGGATCCGACGTCATCGTAGCACATCGCCTGTTGAAAAATGACATCCCGCATCATGAGTATGCCTTGTTCACGCAAAATCTTGTACGCGCATGCCCGAAATGGGTCGATATCGACACCACATCGTGGGCCCCGGTGCAACATAGTCAGCAGACATATGATAGCGGACCGGTGTCTTATTGCTTCTTATCGATGTCGCCATTGCTGGACATAATCCCAGATCCTGCAACAGAAGATTTCAGCATCGCAGGAGTCAGGAAGCATGTATTGCATAAGGAATGCACCATTGAAGCTCCTATCGACATGGTCTTTAATGTGGTAAGCGATCTGCCCTGGCGCAGCAAATGGATTCCCGGTACATTGGAGAAAGTCGTGGATATGAATTCACAATTGACACAAAGCGGTCAGACCCATCGATGTATGGCGAAAGGACCTGTCCTTGTCGCACATGACTTCAGGACGGAGTCAAATACCATCACATTTACAGAGACAGATGCAAAGAAGACGCACTGTACCGTCTATACACTGAAGAAAATAAGTGAGGACAGTACGCACATACAGGCAGATGTGTTTCTCAAAAAGAATCCGATCATGCAACTGATGTTTAAGTTAATGATGAAGAAGCAATTCAGCGCGGTCATGGGTGAGGCATTTGTCAACCTGAACAACTATTGTAAAAGCCTGGCGGCCCAGGGTAAAGAACATCCTTATTGGGTTGTGCTGGAAGAAAGACAGGTGGTTGCAGCATGAGACAAGTTGATATTAGTGATCATAAAGGAACATCGTTCTCAATTTTTTCTTCTCATAAATAGTATTCTATGAAAAACCCGATCTCTCTGATGGTGGTGTGCACCTTATTCTTTTCCTGCGACACACCGAAACAAACAAACCAAAACTCCGGTGAGATTTCACTGAAGGAATATTTCGCACCACATGAGGCCGGCCTGCAGAATGGTGGCGTGAAAGTCATTCCGGTTAAAACTCCCGCCGGGGATTTTAATGTCTGGACCAAACGCATCGGCAACAATCCGAACGTCAAGGTTCTGCTTCTGCATGGTGGTCCCGGTGCGACCCATGAGTATTTCGAGTGTGTCGAAAGCTTTTTCCCCAGGGAAGGCATCGAGTTTATTTATTATGATCAGTTGGGTAGTGGTAACTCAGATCATCCCGAAGGAA
This sequence comes from Saprospiraceae bacterium, assembly GCA_035292505.1. GTDB lineage: Bacteria > Bacteroidota > Bacteroidia > Chitinophagales > Saprospiraceae > DATDQA01. The sequence goes on from DATDQA010000175.1 coordinate 19,649, forward strand.
AAGGAGATACGTTGTGGGATCTCTCCCGGTTTGTCGAAGAAGTGGAACAAGTGCGATTGGCTCTAAACCTGAACAAGGACAACTTCTACCTGCTTGGGAGCTCCTGGGGTGGCATCCTCGCAATGGAATATGCATTGAAATACCAACAGAATCTCAAAGGACTTATCATTACAAATATGATGGCAAGCTCCCCGGAATATGACAAATATGCTGATGAGGTATTAGCAAAGCAAATGGACCCTGTGGTCTTGAAAGAAGTGCGCGAGATCGAAGCCAAAGGAGACTATGAAAGCCCGCGTTATATGGAATTGCTCTTGCCTCATTTCTATACTCAACACTTACTTCGCATGCCTTTGGAGCAATGGCCCGATGCTGTCAACCGATCATTTGCCAAAATGAATCAGGACCTCTATGTCACCATGCAGGGTCCCAGCGAGTTCGGCATCTCAGGAAAATTGGACAATTGGGATGTCACCACGCGACTGAATGAAATCACAGTGCCAACGCTTACAATCGGTGCAACACATGACACGATGGATCCTAAACATATGGAATGGATGAGCACGCAGGTGAAAAACGGCCAGTTTCTCCTTTGTCGCAACGGAAGCCATCTCAGCATGTGGGATGATCAGGAAACCTGGATGAATGGCGTCATGAAGTTTATCAAAGAAGTGGATGAAAAGGAGTGATGTAGAAAGAACTTGAGGCTAAAGCCCTCTATTTTTAAATGGCACTTTAGGGGTGAGTCCAAACTTCTTACTCAATTCCCCTCTTTCGCAAAAGAGGGTTGGGCTTTAGGTTATCATCTTAAACTACTTTCCTCTTTTGCGAGAGAGGGGTTAGGGGTGAGTCCTCAAATTAATTCTTACCCTTAGATATCCCTATAATAATAACAGGTCAGGAGTTCACATCCGGGAATTACTCACAAATGCAACGTACCTGCTGTCCGGTGACCAGGATGGCACGTTGATCGTGCCTTGCCCTCCATAGAGATAAGCGATCACTCCGGGCTTGCCTCCATCAACTGCGATCCGCCGGAGGTACACATGTTTGTAATAGGGATGGTCCTGAGCATTTACGACTGGCATGTACGAAAGAAAGACGATCATCCTGCCATCTGGCGAAACATGCGGAAACCAGTTTTGATATTCATCATCTGTGAGTTGTGTCTGTTCACTTCCGTCTGCCCGCATTCTCCACAATTCCATTTTCCCGCTCCGCACAGAATTGTAGTAGATCAATTGCCCATCAGGACTAAATTCAGATCCGTCATCTAAACCTGGCGTATATGTCAATCTCACTTCATCACCCCCGGAAGCAGGGATTTTATAGATGTCGTATTCACCGTTACGCTCGCCGGTATAGGTCAGCCATTGTCCATCAGGAGACCACCCGTGCAAATACGAAGGACCGTGCAGCGTAATTAGCTTCGGTACACCACCAGAGATCGGAACAGTATAGATGAGTGAGCCGTATTCCGGATCTCCACTCGCACTACTCAAACCGAGCATATTGCCATCGAAAGTAATTACATGATCATTGTTATTGTCTTTCACAAAATCCGTGTTGATCTGAGCATGCGTCCCTGATGCCAGGTCATATGTATAGATCAAACCCCCGGCATTATATATCAATGTCTTGCCATCGGGAGTCCAGTTGGGTGCCTGGATTACCTGTGAAGTGGAGTAAAGCAAGCGTCGTTGTCCGGTTTGAATATCGACGATCTCAAGATGACTTCCAAGATAATCCTGATACGGCCTGAAATCCGGTTTGGCAGGAATCGTGATACGCACATTATCAAACACCGCAGTCTCAAAAACATCCTTATTGTGAGCACAAACGAAGAGACCTGCATAGAGCGAATCAGGAAAATCGAAATCGGGCACTTCTACGGTCCAGAATGGCTTCCCAAAGTGCGCGACTGAAAGAAAAAAGCTTCTGCCGCGCCTTTCCAATTGAATGACATCCGGTATCAAAATCGGAGACTTGACTTCTTCGATATTGGTTCCATCCTTCTTGCGATATTGAAGAGCAGTCAGGCCATCTCCATGGACAGCTGCGCACACCATTGCAGCACCTGGATCAAGGCCTGTCCGGATCATCCATCCGAATTTGCGATGTGGATCGACACCGGCACCAACCAGGTTGCCGTGAGTGTGAAGAATGAAGTCGCCGTAAAGCTGATTGTAAGCATAATGAAATTCATCCTTCGTAAACCAAATATTCGCTCCGGATCCTTTGAGTGAATAGCTTTGTACGTTCTCATTGTACTCTGTCGTGCCATGATGTAACACCGGCCCGATATCACGAGTTGCCTCAAACACGCCAGCAGGAGTTTGTGAGATTGTCGCTAAGGGAACAAGAAGGCTTATTACGACTGATATGTATTTCATATTACATCCTATATTTGTCATCTGGCAAAGCACCAAGATAAGCAAGCCGGGAGCGACTCTCAACGCTACTGGTCTGTAGTGTAACGACGAAAGGAAATATTTTCTCAGGACTAAATTTTGCAACGATGAAACGAATGAATCAGTTGCAAACCTCACTCCAGCTCTTATGTTTTACGATTACATGGTGTGTGTTATTACAAAATGGCATCGCACAAATCTCCAGTGGCCATATTGATGATTTTCAAAACCTGAACGTCAGTGGATGGACAGAGGGTGCTTTCAGCCCCAACCAACCTGTGGTGGTTAACACCGGTGGACCCGCCGGTGACGACGATGCCTTCCTCAGGAATGTGAGCTCGGGAGGAATGGGAGCAGGAGGAAAGTGGGTCATGTTCAACCAGTCCGTCAATTGGATTGGAAATTATATCGCTGCAGGTGTGATCCGGATCAGTATAGACGTACGCAACACAGGGAGCCAGAATGTGCACATGCGTATTGCTTTCAATGGCCCGGGAGGGACAATTTCTTCAAGTGCGGTATTCACGGTAGTGCCTGATACGGTATGGCAATCAATTGAGTTTGTGATCGACCCTCAGGCATTCATTCCTCTCATGGCAGGTGGCGATGCGACAATGACACTTTCAGCAGTCAATGAGTTTCGTATTCTGAGCAATCCGATGCCAGATAACGTGGGTGCAGAGATCGTGGCAACAGTGGATATCGACAATATTCATGCCGAAGGAATCAGTGCAATAAACGATCCCAGCATGACAGCGTGGACCGTATATCCGAATCCGGCAACAGATCAATTGCAATTATTCCCTAATAAACATGACGATGCCGTTTCAATAACCCTGTTAAATCCGCTTGGACATGTGTTGATGCATCAAACGCTCTTTCCTCCATATCAGCTTGAAATTGGGCATCTCCCGGGAGGAATGTTTTTTCTGATAATAGATGAGGTAAGCGTGATACGCGTACTCGCCGGTAAATAGCTGATTTGGCAATTGCAATGTATTTGCTTATATTGTGTACCTGTCGTGAAAATGATGTTCTTTATTTCTTCATCAATAAATACACTGACATGAAAAGTTCAATTTTTACCGCTCTCGCCTTTTTACTATACACTACAGGGTTTACGCAGGTTGAAGATCAGTTTTCGATCGGTCCGAGAATAGGAATAAATATTGCCAGTGCTTCTAATGTGGAAGAAAGTAAATCACTGGTGGGTCTCGCAGCCGGGTTGACGTCTACTTACAGTTTCAGCGAAAAATCCGGAGTGACATTGGACTTGTTATATTCCGGTGAAGGTTTCGCACATGAGTTTTCCGATAGTAAAGTCAAGTTGGGCTATATACTCCTGCCCATCTATTTTGACCTGTTCTTTGGAGAGTTGGGTCAGGCGCTCAGGCCAAAGGTATACGCTGGTATCGCACCGGCATTTCTGATCAGTGCAAAATACAGTGTAAATCAAAATGATTTGGACGTGAGGCTAGATTATGCTGATTTCAATTTTAGTTTTACGGCGGGCGCGGGCATCAATTACAGGCTTTCAGACCGGGTTTGGCTGAACGGTGATGTGAGAGCGTTTATCGGGATCACAGATCTCCGTCATAAATCTCTCCTGGAGGGTGACACAGTGGCCTCCAGGAATGTTCAGGTGAGTGCTGGAGTTGCCTATGGACTTTCCAAAATTTAAAGGTTACTGAAGGGGCTACCCACTCCCCTTCTTTTTTTGTTCGATTCCACTTCTGCTCTTCCCGGATAAACCCATATAATCCCGGTATGGTATCGGAATCCATCCCGGAGAAAGTCGCTTTTAGTGATTCCATCGCCCTCGGAATTTCAAGAGTCCTCCCTGCCCGGTGGCTCTTAGTATTTTTGCAAAACATAGTGCAATTTTCTGTTTTTCAACCACTTATTCAAAAGTTAGTCCATTCCGGACCTCAGCTCTGCTTCTCAGCATGGCTTATCCCCTGTCCCTTTTTGACACTTTTTTCCAAGCCCTGTTAACCTTTGCTGTGTTTTTCATAATCATGCTCCGAAAACCAATTTTTTTCAATCATTAAAAAATCACAGTCGCAGTGAAAAACTTATCAGCAATTTTCATGGCATGTATGATCTCGTCATGCATCACCACATCTTCAGCACAGGATGTAAAACTCGGTGCCGCAGGAAACCTTGGGACAACGAATTGGTCCAGGGAGTACAATGATGCCAGTACACGGGTTGTATTTGGTCTTGGTGTAGCTGGAGAATACGCAATCACAGAGAAACTGAATGTGGGAGCAGAGCTTTTGTATTCTTCCATTGGTCCCAAAATTGACGATCCCGAGGACGATTTCTTTGGACGCGTGTCAATTCCAAACATTCAGATTCCGCTCTTCGCCTCGTATGAAGTGATTGATCACTTACGTATACACGCAGGCCTGCAACCCGCTTTCATCTTGTCTGTGAACGCAGTCCTGACCAATGACCCATACAATGGAGAAAAGTATGACCTCAGCGAAAACTATGGCTCTTTCAACATGGACTTTATCCTTGGTGCATCCTATGATATTACAGATAACCTCGCGGGCCTCTTGCGTATCAACCAGGGTCTCGTGGATGTCGAAACGGAAAGAGAGACACGCGATTTTAAGACGACCGGCATACACCTTGGTGTACGTTACTGGCTTGTGAAGAAATAAACGCACGCCGATCACATAGTCCTCTTACACATTCAAGTACACAATTTTTTCATCATCAAATCACTTCAAACAATGCTTACGCAAATTTTTAAATCAATCCTTGTTCTGCTCGTCATCTCTTCCGCATTCGTTGCATGTAAGAAAGACGATGTCACCATCAATCAGGGTCCGACGACCATCGTTGGTAAGTGGGTAGGGGAATACGGCTATGACACTGAAAGCCCCTCGCACTACTATTGCTTTAATATTAAGACAAACGGTACGGTGCAGGAGTTAAAAAAATCCGGAGAAGTATTAGGCAGCGGCACCTGGCAACTCGTGGGAGATGTCTTTACTGCAACCGTCACATGGGACCCTCCTTATAGCAGTACATTTGATGTCACCGCAACTTTTGATCAGGATGCCGGCACTCTTACTGGTGTATGGGGTTATGCTCCCAGCGATTCCGATGGAGGCGAGTGGTATATGAACAAACAGAACTAAGAGTATTAGTCTCTGTTCTTCGATGGCCCCGGTTCAGGTGAAGTGTGAGTAGGCACTCTGAACCGGGGCTTTAATATTTTACCTCAGCTTTGTTCGTTACTTCAGAGCGTACGAATTCATCAAAAATCTTTCATCAGGAAATCTGAAAATTGCCTGAGACTGAGATATTTGCTTTTTCATGACCAAAAAAGATCGCCCTCTGATGAAAGCAAAGCGTTGCATGCAGAACGTGAGTTTCCGCAATGTCGGCAAACTCCTTGATTTTCTCCCGGAAGATGAGCTTTCCATTGTTGAACGTTTGCGTGAAATCGTGTATGAGACAATTCCCGATGTTACAGAACGTCTCTCCTATCAAGTCCCTTATTATCGCAGACTTGCTGACATCTGTTTCATCTGGCCGGGTTCCGTCTCATGGGGGAGCAAAACACAGAATGGTGTGCGCTTTGGCTTCACACAAGGATATCTTCTGCCTGATGAAATCTCTTTTTTAGATAAAGAGAACAGGAAACAGGTGTATTGGCATGATTTTTTCACGCTGCGGGCCATTGATGAAGAAACCCTCACCTCTTATCTTGAACTCGCAGTAGATATCGATGAACAACTATGGATTGATAAACAACTCCAGAAACGATGATTGCTGAGTACATTTACCGCCTATAAAATATATCCCGACATGCAATTCAACAATCTATCTCCTATGCTCTACACAAGTGATATTGAAGAGAGCGTAAACTTTTACACACAGCAACTCGGTTTCGCATGCAAGACATTGGAACCTGAATGGGGCTGGGCGTCCGTGCAATTGGGTACTATCCGCATCATGTTTTCACGACCCAATGCTCATACCTATTTTGAACATCCATTTTTTACCGGTTCCTTTTATTTCAATATGGAAGATGTTGACACACTCTGGGAGAAACTCAAGGACACAGCCACTGTCTGTTATCCGATAGAGGATTTTGAATACGGTATGCGTGAATTTGCCATTTATGATAACAATGGGTATTTATTGCAATTTGGGCAGGAGTTGAAACCAGAAGGTGAGAACGTGAGAGAGTGAGAGAGAAAAACTCAAACACAAATGGAGCGAAGCGACATCCCGTACTGATCTCTACAAAGTAGAGAGAGCGTCGGGACTCAAGCGCAAATTCAACGTATGAACCTTGTGGCGTTGCGACTTAACGGAGTAACCAGCGAGCGTTCAATTTTCAAAATCGTGTTGTTTTTCATTTTTATTTTCATTTTAATTTTTATTCAATTGCCTTGGGCAATTTAATCGTAAACGTCGTTCCCTCTCCCTGCTTTGATTTTTTCACGAAGATCTTGCCGGAGTGATATTGTTCAATAATTCGTTTGGCAAGAGATAAGCCCAGTCCCCAGCCTCGCTGCTTTGTCGTGAAACCGGGTTCGAATACTTTTTTGAATTGAGACTGCGGAATCCCCTTTCCGGTGTCACTGATATCGATATACACATCATGATCATCTTCATGCACAGTAGCAGTGATCTTCCCTTCTCCTTCCAGAGCATCAAGTGCATTGCGCAACATATTTTCAATGACCCAGTCAAATAAATGCGGATTGATCAAGGCATAGACCTGTGCTTCTTTGTCCACATCGTCAAACTCAAACTTCACATGTCGCGAAGCTCTTCGGGCCATATAATCCCTGCACTGCGCGAGTTCTCTGCGCAGGTCGGTGCGTTCAAGGACAGGTGCCGAGCCAATTTTTGAAAAGCGGTCGGCAACGAGTTCAAGTTTTTCCACATCATGCCTGAGTTCTTGAACGATTTCCTGTTGTTCGGTGGTCACCCGTTCCTTCAGATGTTCGATCCAGGCGAGGATTGCTGAGATCGGCGTTCCAAGTTGATGTGCAGTCTCCTTTGCCATTCCCACCCACACACGGTTTTGTTCTGCACGTCTTGCTGAACTAATCCCCATAAATCCGATGGCAACAAACGCACCGATCAGGAGTAATTGAACCAATGGGAAATACGTCAGCAATTGCAACAGGCGCGACTCCTTATAATAGATCTTATATGGTCCGTCGGGGCTGGGATTGATAATGGGTGGCGGGCCCTTTTTCTTGATTTCTTCAATTTGCTTTTGTAGAAACACTATGTTCGTATCATTCCCTTCGCCAAACGCTTTTGTCGCAAAGTGAACTTTATCATTCATGTCTGTATTGATCAGCGGGATGTCATCTGCATGAAGCAGGATATCTGCATAGAAGGAAATATCAGCATTCAGGTCTTCAATATTGCTGATCTCCTGGTGTGCACGGACGATGACATCCAACCTTTCACGCTCAGCGTCCGACAACCTGATGGCAAGGTAGTTTGTATACCACATGGACACGCCAAGAATGACCAGTCCTACCAAAACAAGTGTCCCTTTCCAGGCCGATATCTGTTGCCAAAGCTTCATGATGTTCCGATGATCCGATGTAAAATTCCTCAAAAATGTTCAGTTCACGGCTATTTCTTTTGATCGCATTCTTATACTAAGATAACATGTATGTA
>DATDQA010000176.1:0-14594 GCA_035292505.1 Saprospiraceae bacterium
ACCCGTCTTCAAGATGTACCCAATTGCGGCCCATGATCATTTTATTAATTTTCACACAACGACCTTTCACTCTCACAATTTGTCCTTCATATCTGGCGCCGTTGGAGAGGAGTTCAGAGATCTTTACCACACCTTCGGCAGGAGGATTGTTCACAGGAGTGGAAGCAGGTTTCTGATTTTGTTGTTGTGCAAGCGCACGATCCACAGCACTCCCGCTTGTGCCTGACTCAAGTCTGGTTACGTCGGATACCAGGTAGATGGTCTCGAAAACGCGATCGTATTCCGTGCTTTTGAAATTTGTCTTCTTAAGCCCGCCTGTATAATAATATGCAGCTCCTTTTTCTACTTCCTTCCGTGGTACTGCGATCCAGAAACGTTGGTCATTTTCCGTCACCTCCATGTAAGTATACTTATCTGTATGCAGGAAGTCCTGGCAGACCACTTTATGGACGTCAGGAGTACCGCCATCCACATCATGCGTGTGACCCGTCTGCCCTGATGAAATGGATTCTGCTTCAATGACTTTAGGCTTCGAGTTGCAGGAGGAAGCAAAAATTAAAAAAGCAGCGATGCCAATATTGATTAAGAGAGATTTCATATTTCTATTCAGATTAAAGACGTTAATTGTGCCTCAAAGGTAGAGAATCCTCTCACGATGGAAACTTCTGGCGCCCCTTCATGGCTTACATATTATTCTACACCATGCGCGATGGTTGTTGGCCTTTACTTTTTTAATTCAGATCTTTTCAGCAATAAAATCTGTTAAAAACGTTGTGCGATATTGACGTGTACGCGGTTGTTTGATTTTTCCTTCTCGAAGATGCCTTCGTAATCCATTGCGAGAGAAAGCTTCTTTCGTATTCTCCAGGAGAGGTTCAGGCCGAAGATGTGTTGTTGAAGTTCAAACCCCGAATCTCCATAAGCGTAATGAACTTTCCGATACTCCAGTTCGCCAAATACCTTTTGTTTGATCACGTCCCGTGACATACGTGCGCCATAGATGAAACCATGGAGATAGTCATTCTCCAGCAGAATCGCCGAGGCGGTCACAGATGCTTTGATCCAGGGTACACGACTGTGTGTGATATAATGGTTCATATTCATGGAATTGCTGCCCTGATCTTTTTGAAAACGATAACCGACAGAAGAACCGATTGTCACATACTTCATTGGACGATAGTTGATCCGAAACCGCAATCCTTGTCTCGTCTCCTGTTCGATCAGTTCATCAATAAAATTCCGGTATGTCTCGTAGTAGATGACATTCTTCCGTGCATCGTATGATCCGAAGAATGTCCATTTCCGTGAGGGGCGATATTGCAGCGAGAAATACATGCTGGTAAGATTGAACGCATTCCGGGCTACACTATCAGGCCGCTCGTACAGATCCACTTCAAAGGAACCGAAAACTGAAATATTCTTGATAAACGTAGAGGAATGCTGGAAATAGGTAAATCTTCTGTCTGTCATAGAGGCATTTCGCTGTTCTACCATTGCCAGAGAAGTCTGCATCAGGCCATGTTTTGATTCTCGCCGTAATGCCACAAAAGCACCAAACTGCAATAAGTCCCTATTGAAACCGTAATTCACGTGATCCGGTCTTGTGCCCGCAAATCCCCCGTAGGTCAATTTGCCCGACGTATGCTCTGCCTGTAAACCATCGATGGCGCCGACATTTGAGATATGTGTGTTCACTTTTCTGCCTATGGTAAACGAAGTCCTTGTCCCCGCATCATACTTTAGCGCCAGGCTATACACCCGAAGTGCTTTACTCATTTCAACTTTTTCAGCGTTCCAATCATCCAACTGGTGTCTGAAGGACACATAGGTTTCTGCAGAGAACCGGGAATCCCCAAGGTGCCCCGCCTGCATAGAGAAAGTATAGCGCATGCGCTGTACATCATTCACTGTTGTATTAAGCACATTCGAATAAAAGGAAGCTGATAGCCTTCCCCGAATACTTTCATGCCATGCAGGTACTTCTGTGATCACCTCGTGCCCGGATTCGCTTTCAGGTTCAGGAACCGCGGGCACTTCAGCGGGTGCCGGCAATTTATCCTGTTGCGTCTCTACAGTCTTTGGTTGAATTTCTTCAATTGCCTTTGCCCGGAAAATGATCTTATCGGCTACCTTTAATTGTATATCGGCAATCGGTGTTCCAACAACAGAAAGCGAAGATGTATGCTGCACTATCAGAGCTGGAATCAAATTTCCTTCTCGCAACACAAATAATGTATCTCCAGAGACTATTTGTGAAGTATTATTGAATTTGACATATACGTTTTGGGTATTTTTATATGATACAGTACCCTCCAGTTGTTCTCCTGATATCTGGGAGATAGCATGTACCGCCAGTAGAAGCAACACAATTATGGTAAACGTGAGTTTCATCTCCTTTTAGTCTTTAATTTTCACCATCAGGATGGCATGCCAGACATGCATCGCTGTTATACTGATATCCGGTTACTTCATCATGATCAGCGTCCGTTTCTCCCTGCGTATGACAAGTCAGGCAGGTAAAGACTGAAAAGTCATTGGAATTCGTATGACAGTCACTACACTGATCCCATTCTCCATCATGCTTTCCACTATAGATCGGGAAGTACATACCATCGTGATCCCAATCCGCAGGTTCCCAGGCATTCTGATTATGACACAGAATACAATCAGTCGGGAATTGAGCTGCCTCATGGTCGGGGTCATTCGTTGCGTTGTATTCATCCAAATGACAGCCCACACAAGTATTCGGTGTATTGTTGTAATCCCCATTATGACAAAGCACACACTGCATGGCGATATCCAGGTGCGCTCCCTGAAGGACATAATATTCATCATGGACAGGGAAGTCTGCAGGATTCCATTCAGGATCAGTGGTATGACAAAGTACGCAGTCGGTTGATAAATCGAGCACTTCGTGATCCGGATTGGTGGACTGATTGTAATCGGCAATGTGGCAAGCCGCACAATCGGTCGGAGTACCTGTGTATCCACCCGAATGACAGCTTGCACAATCGACTATAAGATGTGCACCTGTAAGCGGGAAGTCCGTTTCGTTATGATCGAACTCTGCAGGTACCCATGCAGTCTCCGAATGACAAATGATGCAATCCGTGGGGTAACCTAATACCTCATGATCCGGATCAGTGGTACCATTGTAATCATCAAGGTGACAACCGACACAGGTATTTGGCGTGTTGTTGTAGTCACCATTGTGACAGAGCACGCACTCCATCGCAATCTCAACATGCGCTCCCTGTAACACATAATACTCATCATGGACAGGGAAGTCGGCCGGATCCCATTCAGGATCGGTGGTATGGCAAAGTGCACAGTCGGTCGATAAGTCGAGCACTTCATGATCCGGATTGGTGGACTGATTGTAATCGGCAATGTGGCAAGCCGCACAATCGGTCGGAGTGCCTGTGTATCCACCCGCATGACAACTTGCACAATCCACTGTAACATGTGCACCTGTAAGCGGGAAGTCCGTTTCGTTATGATCGAATTCCGCAGGTACCCATGCAGATTCATTATGACAAATGATACAATCGGTCGGATATCCTAACACTTCATGATCCGGATCGGTGGTCCCGGTATAATCATCCAGATGACAACCTATGCATGTGTTTGGGGTATTGTTGTAATCACCATTATGACATAATACGCACTCCATCGCAATCTCAACATGCGCTCCCTGAAGGACATAATACTCATCATGGACAGGGAAGTCGGCCGGATCCCATTCAGGATCAGTGGTATGGCAAAGTGCACAGTCAGTCGATAAGTCGAGCACTTCGTGATCCGGATTAGTGGATTGATTGTAATCGGCAATGTGGCAAGCCGCACAATCGGTCGGAGTGCCTGTGTATCCACCCGCGTGACAACTTGCACAATCTACCGATACATGTGCTCCGGTGAGTGGAAAATCGGTTTGATTATGATCAAAATCTGACGGTACCCATGCAGATTCATTATGACAGATAATACAATCGGTTGGGTATCCTAACACTTCATGATCAGGATCGGTGGTCCCGGTATAATCATCAAGGTGACAACCGACACAGGTATTTGGTGTGTTGTTGTAGTCACCATTGTGACAGAGCACACATTCCATCGCAATCTCGATATGTGCTCCCTGTAAGACATAATATTCATCATGCACCGGGAAATCTGCCGGTTCCCAATCAGGGTTTGTGGTGTGGCACGTCGCACAATCCGTAGATAAACCGAGAACTGCATGGTTGGGATTTATAGATTCATGATAATCGGCGATGTGACATGCCGCGCAATCCGTCGGTGTACCTGTATATCCATTCGCATGACAACTCGCACAATCTACAGTCAGATGTGCACCTGTAAGAGGAAAGTCCGTAAGGTCATGATCCAGGGTTGCGGGCACCCACGCTGACTCAGTATGACAAATGATACAATCGGTTGGAAACTGCGATACTTCGTGATCAGGATCGGTGGTCCCAGCATAGTCATCCTGGTGACATCCTACACATGTGTTGGGGGTATTATTGTAATCACCACTGTGGCATATCACACATTCCATTGCTATCGCGATGTGCGCACCTTGCAGGACATAGAAGTCATTATGCACCGGGAAATCTGCCGGACTCCATCCGGGTTCTGTGGAGTGACAACTCACGCAGTCAGTACTAAGCCCAAGGGCGCCGTGATTTGGATTTGTTGACTGTTCAAAATCGGTGATATGGCATGCTGCACATTCTGTCGGCGTACCGTTATATCCCTGGGCGTGACAACTGAAACAATCCACATTCAAATGTGCTCCTGTGAGTGGGAACTCGGTGAGGTCGTGATTCAAACCCTCGCCATCGCCAGTCGGATGACATGCCAGACAGGCGGGACTATTGTATACATAGCCGGGGACACCATCATGCTGTTCATCGGTTTCCGGATTGGCATGACAGGTGATACAAGACACCTCTGCATAGTTGGACAAATTGGTATGACAGTCGATGCATTGATCCCATTCGCCTTCATGTGCTCCACTGTAAATCGGGAAGTACTGCGCATCGTGATCAAAGTTCGCAGGAACCCATGCATTCTCTGTGTGACATGTGGCACAATCAGTAGAAAACTGAGCTGACACATGCGAAGGATTCAAGGTCTGATCATAGTCATTTTGATGACAACCTATGCATTGATCGGGTGTGTTCATATAATCTCCATTGTGACAAAGCACGCATTCCATCGCGATTACCGCATGGGCACCCTGCAGGGCAAAATAATCGTCGTGTACAGGGAAACCGGCCGGATCCCATTCCGGATCAGTCGTATGACACATAGCACAATCTGTACTTAAGCCGATCACGACGTGATTCGGATTGATCGTTTGCTCAAAGTCTGCGATGTGGCATGCTGCACACTCTGTCGGGGTACCGCTATATCCTGCTGTATGACAGCTCGCACAATCGAGTGTCGTGTGTGCACCGGTAAGTGGAAATTCTGTCAACGCATGATCAAATGTAGACGGTTGCCATGCGGACTCATTGTGACAAATGATGCAGTCTGTCGGGTAAAGTGAAGCAGCATGATTTGGATCAGTTGTCTGATCATAGTCCGCCTGGTGACAACCAACACATGTATTGGGTGTGTTACTATAGTCCCCATTGTGGCATTGGGCGCATTCATTCGCAATCGGCACATGCGCTCCCGCGACGACATAGTATGTATTGTGATCAGGGAATGCCGCCGGGCTCCATCCGGGTTCCGTTGTGTGGCAGGATGCACAATCTGTACTCAGCCCGATAGCACCATGATTCGGATTGGTTGTCTGTTCAAAATCCGGAGTATGACATGCGGTACATTCCGTCGGTGTGCCTTCATATCCAGCCGCATGGCAACTCAGACACTCTGTCGTGGTATGTGCACCTGTCAAAGGAAAGGCTGTAAGATTATGATTGAATCCTTCACCCTCGCCATTCGGATGACACGCAAGACAGGCAGGACTATGATACACATAGCCAGGTACCCCATCATGATTTTCATCCGTCTCCGGATTTGCGTGGCATGTGATGCAGGTAAACTCGGCATAGTTTGCTGCATTGATATGGCAATCCACACATTCACTCCATTCTCCTTCATGTGATCCGCTATAGATCGGGAAGTATTGTCCATCATGATCGAACGTTGCCGGCTGCCAGGCATTTTCCTGATGACAGATTGCACAATCTGTAGAAAACTGTGCTGTGACATGTGAAGGGTCAGAAGTCGAGTTGTAATCATCTATGTGACAACCGACACAGGTGGTCGGTGTGCTCTTGTAATCACCATTGTGACAACTTGCGCATTCTGTGGCTATGGCAACGTGAGCCCCCGCCAGCACATAGTAATCATTATGATCGGGGAATGCCGCAGGATCCCATTCAGGATCTGTCGTGTGGCACATTACACAATCTGCACTCAGACTTAATTCGTTGTGATCAGGATTCACACTTTGCTGATAGTCTTTATCGTGACATGCCACACATTCAGTAGGTGTTCCTGTATAGCCGGCAAAATGACACGCAACACATTCAGGAGTCTTATGAGCACCTGTGAGTGGAAAGTCCGTCTTGTCGTGATCAAAGTTGTCCTCGGAGTCTCCTGTCGGGTGACAGGCGAGGCATGCCGGATTGTTGTATGTATATCCATTTACATTGTCATGATGGGAGTCTGTTTCAGGATTTGTATGACATGTGATGCATTGAAATTCCGAGTAGTCATTTGAATTCGTATGACAATCCCTGCATTCACTCCATTCACCTTCATGCTTCCCGCTATAAATCGGAAAGAACTGTGCATCATGCTCAGTAAACTTAGCTGGCTCCCAATCCGGATTCGTGGTATGGCATGTGGCACAATCCGTAGGCAAATTTGCTACAGTATGGTTCGGTTCTACAGATGCTTCATAGTCCGGCAGATGGCAGGCAAAACAATCCGGTGATGTCGATGCATAATCAGGACCCGGATGGCACTGTGCGCAATCATTGATCTCGTGACCCAGGGTCAACGGAAAGAAGCTATGATCGATACCTGATGCAGACCATTCAAATGCGGTAATTGTGTGACATTCCTGACATTCCGTCGAATACCCCGCAGCCTTATGATCCGGAGATGATGTCGCATCATAGTCATCGCGATGACAATTCACACATGCCGTACCGATGAGATCAAAGCGTAAGTCTGTGTCTGAGATATGACAATCGAAACAATTTGCTGCAGCATGTGCTCCAATCAGTGGAAAGGAAATCTCCTGGTGGAGTTCAGTGATGTTGTTTACCAGCCATGAATTGGAATCATGACAGCGTGCACAGTCAAAGCCAACAGTACCCTGGTGCATGTCCGTATGACACGATGCACAATCCAAAGGAGCCGTAGAAAACACCAGAGTTGTGTGACAGGCACGGCAATCTATGACGGCGTGCTGTCCCTGAAGTGCGAAACGGACAGTGTCGTGATTAAAGGCGAGGGTATCCTGATTTATTTTCCAACTTTCTGCCGTATGACAGGCATCACAACTGATCTTCAGGTCATCACCATGAGGAGATTGCGCTACTCCTTGCACAGCAAGTAGCAACGAGAAAAGGATAAAATATCCTACCGTTCCCCAGAATTTTCCCATATCTCCATGCCCGTTGTCAGGTTATCGATGCACCATATACATCATACCAGACAGCGAGGCATTAACCATTTTGAATGCCTCTGTTAAAAACACAATCCTTTTTATCATTTGTTGCAAATCCGGACAGGATGCTGGGGTATTACTCGCTGACCCCGGATTTGTTTCCTTTTTCAAGGAGGAGGTGCTCAAAGGTAATTTTTAATTCTTCACTATGCCAACTCCCGTTTGCCCGTTCAGGACATTTTTATTCCCGTTCAGTAGGGAAAACTGGTAGGCTGACTAAAAAGTCAATCCAAAACATATGAGCAAAATGTTATTTCGCACCACTGACCCTCTCTTCTTCAAAAGAGAGGGGAAGGCACCGCCGGCCATAGCCTTTGCACCGGACGGGGTGAGTCCTTAAAGACAAGCGAAATAACATTTTGCGAACATAAATCAAAGAACACTTTTTGGTCTATCTACTGATGACAATCGACACAAGCCAGTTTCTCCATCCTATAAAACGTAAAGGGTACGCTTTCTTCCACAGTTTCACGATGACATTGATCACATGCTACAGTGAGATGCGCCCCTTCCAGGACAAACCTGGCCGTATTGTGATCAAATTCGCTCGGTTGCCAATGTTCAGAGCCATGACAACGTCTGCAATCGGTAATTCCGTCTACCTCAAACTGATTTCTGTGCACATTTTCATGACAAGCTTTACATTCTGCGGTTAAGCCTGCGAATGAAACCCGCCGTATCGAATTATTCTCCGCGACATCCGGTTTGTGACATGCCGTACAAGATTGCCTGGCATGGGCACCTTCAATTGGGAAGCCGGTCCGCGCATGGTCAAACGATATTGTCCTCCAACTTTCTGTAGCATGGCAACTTTCACAGGCTTTGTCGGGATAAAATTCCTCTGCAACACTTCCTTCGTGCACATCATCATGACAATCGACGCATTGCTCACCAATGTTCCTGAAAAGCCATTTTTCTTCCCGCAGATGACAGGCAAAACAAGGAGTCGCGAGATGCGCACCAGTGAGTGCAAACTTGCCGGCGTTGTGTTGCTCCACTGTAAAAGTAGATCCGGTAAAGCCATCGACCGTATGACATGCTGCACAATCCGGTGTCCGCGATACGGACACAAATTGTCTCTCATGATAATCAGAATGGCAATCGGCACACTGCGTATGTGGAAGCGGATCAGTCATTTTCGCCTCATGACATTTCTTGCAATCCACCTGTTCATGCTTTCCCTGTAATAGATACTCAGTCAGGTCATGATCGAAGGCATCCAGGTTTTTTATTCTTTGAAACGACTCTTCAATGTGACATGCTTTGCAGTCTGCTCCAAATTTTTGTTCATGGACATCTGCATGACAGCTCACACAATTGCTCACATCTTTCTGGACGAAATCTTTGAACATTGATTCCGCACTTGCTTTAGTGTCATGGCAATCGGAACAAGCAATGGATTTATGTTTCCCAAGCAGAGGAAATCCGGTTTTGTTGTGATTGAAACTGCTCATCCCTCGAAAGGTGTGAAAGGACTCCTCTACGTGACATTCTTTGCAATTGGCACCAAAGCGTCCTTCGTGTACGTCTGTATGGCAGCTTGAGCAATTCACAAAGGCGATGTCTGCGAATTCCTGAAAAGACGATCCCTTCCGCGTCGTCATCGCATGACATGAAGAGCAATCGACCTTTTGATGTGCTCCCTTCAGGGGAAACTCTGTCTTGTCATGTGAGAATACTGATGCAGGAACGAAAGTGTCTGTGGTATGACAGTCTGTGCAACTATTCCCGAGCGTTCCCTGATGAAAATCGGTATGACATGCCGCACACGCGTTGCTCAATCCCAGATACGTTTCTTTCTTTTGTTTGAGCTGTTTATCAGTAATGAATTCGCCTTTATGACATTCTGCACACTCGAGTCTCTTGTGCGCACCGGTGAGTGTATACCCCGTGCGCGTATGATCAAAACGGGTGATATCAAAGCGTACCATCTCGAAGTTTCTCCCATGATGTTCACTATGACATTTGAAACAATCCTGTCCTCTCACCTCTGCAGAGACATGGAATCCTTTCCCGGTGTCGATACGCGTCTTCAACTCTTTGTGGCAATCAAGGCATTTTGCATTAGCAACCTTATCACCGAGCGTATGACATTTGGTACAATTTGAAAGACCTTCCAGATTCGCATGTGCTGCAGCAAGGTCGCCGGGTGAGATCTGTGCAATGGCATTCAGCCATGTCAAACAACCGAGTAATAAGAAAAGAAGATATGTGTGTGGCTTCGTGTTCATGACTTATTCAAAGTAAGTCAAAATGTAAAATGTGAGTCTACTCTGAAAAATAGTTAACTGTTGTAACTTAGTTTATCGCAAAATGTAATTTCGATGCTTTTAAGGACTCACCCCTGCCCCTCTCTTTGAAGAAGAGAAGCCTGCCTGCCGGTCAGGCAGGGATCGGCGGCACGAAATAACATTTTGCTCGTTTATTGATTAAGTGTTGTAAAGTAAAATTTTTGACTTTTACATTTAGCGTTTTACATTTTGACTTTTATTTTCTTTCGTGTTTCAGCATCGTATACCCAAATCGCTTGGTAATTTCGATCCCTGCTTTCTGCAAAAACTCAGTGGGGAGTTCTCCGCCGGCAAAGATGTAGACCATGTCATTTTTTAACGTCAAGTCACCCTGATTTTGCGTGGACAACACCACATCATCCGCGCGGATCACCTTCAGGTTCGAATTGAAATACACCTGTAGTAGATTCTCTCTCATTGCCTGCTTGATTTTTTCACTGTTCCTGGGTTTTATCCTGCCAAAGGCTTCTCCCCGGTATGTAAGGATTACCTTGTTTTCATCCATCAGAGACAGAGCGGCTTCGATTGCAGAATCACCACCACCAACAACGATTACATTTTTACCCTTGATATTCTCCGGCTCCAGCAGGCGATATGCCACTTTTTCGGTGTCTTCTCCCGGGACGTTCAGTTTGCGCGGGCTTCCTCTGCGACCGATTGCAAGCAGAACTGCTTTAGTCGGATACTCGTCGCCAAGTATCGTGTGCACTTTGAAAAATCCCTCTGCCTGAAAGATTGCATCAACCTTAGAGTTTTCACGGATCGTGATCTGATGCTTACCGAGGACTTCTTCCCACAGTTTCAGAAGTTGTGATTTATTGGTTTCTACCAATTTCACTTTCCCATGCAGAGGCAGGTCCATCGGTGAAGTCATGACAATCTTCGCACGTGGAAAAGTATACACCGTTCCGCCGAGCGTATCCTGTTCCAGGGTGATAGCTCGCAGGTCATGATGCTTAGCGGCAAGGGATGCCGAAATACCTGCCGGCCCGGCTCCGATGATGACGACATCATACTCCGTGATGCGATTGTTCTTTGCCACGGACTTTGCAATGTTGGCCATTGCTTGTTTTCCTTGTTCTACACTATTCTTGATCAATCCCATTCCGCCAAGTTCTCCTGCAATGAAGATGCCGGGCACGTTGGTTTCAAACGTGGGATGTATATGCGGTAAGTCCACGCCGCGTTTTTCCGTACCGATACAAAGGGAGATCGCCTGTACAGGGCATGCATGGAAGCACGCACCATGACCGACGCAGCGTGTGGCATTTACGAGGGTGGCCTTTCCATTCCATAAGCCCAGAATATCTTTCTCCGGACAAGCCGCGATACATGCGCCACTTCCAATACAGGTCCCCAGGTCAATCACGGGATGCAGCGATATTGGTTCATGCAATCCTTCTTCTTTTGCTTTCAGTATTTTTTCTTCAACGATTTGTGTCTTGCGCTTTTCGCTGCGCAAATACAGATAGATGACTACTCCACACAGCAGAAAAATGAAACCATATACGAGGATATTTTCGATCAGTACTTCCATATCAGAAAATCCATCTGTATCCAAAGGTGATCGTTACCGCCACATGCACTACCATGATGATCAGCATAATGATCGCAAACGGCAGGTGTGCAACATGCCAATACCGGAATAGTTTCTGCATTGTGAGTAACCGCTCGATGCGACTATTCAGCACCACTTCATTTTTAATAAGACGTAAAATCTGTTTTGATTGAACACGTGAAAGGCCTTGCTGCCTGATAACGGATTTTACATTACGGATTGTCTTTGCGCCAGAGAAAGTTTTGGACAATCCATCAGATTTATCAGTTTGCCGAGGTGTTGTGGAGTCCATAATAGCCTTGAACCCTGCATCGCTGAGGCTGTATTGCTCCTGGAGGACCTTACCAATGTTGATGCGCATCTCACGTACTTCATTCAGACTGAGTTCGCGCCCTTCTATTGTCCTTGGTATCTGGATATAGATAAATCTGCCGATCACCCCGCTGAGGACGACTCCTACCATACTCCAGAAACTGACCGACACGATACCTCCAAATTTGAAGGCCGTATGGAAGAGCACCATGACGGGCCCGATGGAGCAAAGGAAAATGTGAAACTCAAGCCAATGTTTCAACACGCCCAAGCTCCGAAATCGGCGGATGCGCTTACGGATCATATAGATGGCAACTCCGATGATGATCAGGAGTGTCCCGATGATGCCCAACCCATGGCCAAGCACCCCACTGGGTTTTAAATTTGCATGATCGGGATGGTAAAATCTCTCCTCCTCTGATGTGCCATAATAAGAAGCACCCATATAGACGAGAGCAATCAGCGTGAATAGCACCAGAATCACAAATACACCGATGTAGAGACGGTGTACAATTGGAGACATCTGCTTTGGCATATTCCTGAATTGTTTACTTCAATCCTGTGCAGCTGTTTCAAAGATTCTGAATAAGGCCTGCTTCAGGAAAAAATGGCTGCTGACCCGTGCTTAACCTCCTCTGAACCAGGCAAATTCCTGACTATACGGGAAAACTAATGCAGAGCAAAGGTAAAAGTGTTAAGCAGGTAATTTGTTTGGCCTACTGAACCAGGCGTCTATCTATCCTCTCGCGCTAATCCAATTTTTACAGTAATTGATGTACTCGGAGTCTGTTAAGTTAGAAATATCATTTCTCGTGTACCCAAAGTTCATGAGTTGAAGTTGCAAATCTGCCACAAACTCAACGTACTCACTAAAGATTTCAGATGCTGCTGGTTGTGTAGGATTTTTTGTATTTGTCAGCCAGTCTCTTACAGCTTTAATGAGTTTTTCGGGCTGATTCCTCTTGCCATATGAAGCGATATCACCACCCGATAAATCTGAAAGCGATATGCGATATCGATACTTTTCGGTATCGATTACAAGGCATTTCTTTGATGCCAGTTCATCTCCCGGATAACTTTTGATTCCGATATCGACTCCCAGTTCAAATGGCATATTAAACCTGGCAAATTCGTGGGGCTTAGATGATGTCATTCTGGAGAGGTCATGAATAGAATATTTACATGACTTTAATAGGTCGATAATGTTTTTGAGTCTCGACTTACCCGAATCGTAAAGAAGAGAAAGCTTCGGTTCCAGACCAAGATACAGGCAACAGAAAATCAGCGGATGTAAGAGTCGCTTGTATTTCCGGTCGAATGGGCAATTAATAAATACACTGTCATCAAAAGACATCGTTTATCTTGACACTTGGTTTATTCTGGAAAGCCGGCCATCTGCATCATGAATGATGATAATCGATCCTTTGCCTTTTTGGGCCAGATTCTTTGCCTCTTTAACTGCACGTTCTTTAGACCTATAGACCCTGTAAGCAACCTTTGCGCCTTCCTTTTTAACAGCCCAGCCATGCACCCTTGGAATTACATGAAGATTGTCGCCTTGTGTTTTGGCTGCTTCCCGAAGACCTTTTGAGATCAACCGTCTATCCTTCGTTGAGGTACACAGTGATGTGGATTCTTTGATCATGTGTCGAAGGTAACAAAAATGATATTCGTTGGTTTCGCAAGCTTAAAACAGGAACTGACTTTCTTCAAACGATATTTCACAAATGTTAACCCGGAACGCTGTGCGAAGTTTTAGAACTTCGCACTCGGACTGTACACTTCTATACTTAAATTAACTGTCTTTTTCTTGGCATTAGTTTTCCAAATGTATTCTGCGGAATTCAATGACGCAGAACGGCTTGTGGCAATGGCGTAGTAGCTGCATTAGAAGAACATCACTTTCACCTGCACAATGTGTCACTGACAATGAGGAATGAATAGGGTTGTGTGGGTGTGACAAAAAAATCGAGAGAATTATTTAGACTCTGCGTACCGGTCGTGATGTGATTGAAATTGTCAGAAACAGCGTGGAAAGGTTAAGCGGATTCGTACGAAATTGTTGGGAATTTTTGAGGGGGGTGAAGGTAGGGAAAGGGTGGGAGTTACATCCTAAACATCCACAAGAGTTCTCATTGTCCGCACAAACTCTGCTACTTCATCTATCAATGGCGCAACTTCATGTTCTGTATGATCCCTTGTGTGTATTTACGTCAATTTCATGTTTCACAAAATATGCTGCGACAGAATAATAGCATGCATAGTATAGTCGGTTCAGCGACGTATTCCAATGTCCTTCACTGGCAAGCAATCTTGCTTCTTCAAGTGACTCAAAAGCTCTGTTCAATCTGTACCTGGCAAGGTCCTCTTTAGAATAAAACTCCATTTGACTCTCTGCTTCAGACAATCTCTACCCCTTCGCGTGATACATTCCGATAGAACTCAGACTTCATGTATTTGAGCCACCCCTGCTCACTTTCAATGATGGATGAGATAACCTCGCCTGTACTCAGCTCAATACTGTACAGTTGCTCCCGTATCCCGTCATGTAACTCATCTGATGCCGGGTTCTTTATCAGAATCAGAAAATCCCAGTCCGAATTCTGATGTGATTCATGTCTTGCCTTGGATCCAAAGAGGATCACCCTGGC
This sequence comes from Saprospiraceae bacterium, assembly GCA_035292505.1. Classification (GTDB taxonomy): domain Bacteria; phylum Bacteroidota; class Bacteroidia; order Chitinophagales; family Saprospiraceae; genus DATDQA01. The sequence continues at coordinate 14,506 of DATDQA010000176.1, forward strand.
CCCTTTATCTATCTTGACAATTGCTTCTCTAACGATGCCTGGGATTCCGTTTAAACGTTGTTGAATCATACCGTTCAGTGTTTGCTTTT
>DATDQA010000177.1:0-20220 GCA_035292505.1 Saprospiraceae bacterium
TACTCCTACCTCGATCTCCTCCAAAGTAGCGGATTAACTCGCAACTCGTAACCCTCAACTCATTCAAGTGACCGCTGGAGAATTCGAATCCCATGCTCTATCCAGTTGAGCCCTTAAACTCCAGTCTCTTTTTCCCCCGCCGCTTTAAACTAAGTGACCGCGGGAGAATTCGAATCCCCAACCTTCTGATCCGTAGTCAGATGCTCTATCCAGTTGAGCTACGCGGCCAGTCAGAACTCTTCAGTTTTAGGGGCGCAAAGATAACCGAGATTTTGAGATCCGACAAGTTTGAGCATACTTAGGTCGCTTGGGGCTGGCTACTACAGAATGCAAATTGTCTGACCACCGGACTTCGATAACAGCGAGGTGGGTGAATTTACAATAGATCATTGATTATCAACGAGATACTGAAAAATCCTTCGGCCCTGCTTCCTCCTAATCCAACTTGAGCACCTCCAAAAATGCTTTTTGAGGCACTTCCACACTGCCGATCTGGCGCATTTTTTTCTTGCCCTTTTTCTGCTTCTCTAAAAGTTTCCGCTTTCGCGTAATATCACCACCGTAACACTTGGCAGTCACATCCTTCCGTAAGGCAGAAATCGTCTCACGGGCGATGATCTTCGCTCCAATTGCCGCCTGGATCGCAATCATAAACTGCTGACGCGGCAAAAGCTCTTTCAACTTTGCACATACCTTCCGTCCGAATGCCTCTGCTTTACTGCGATGTACCAATGCAGAAAGCGCATCCACAGGTTCGCCGTTGAGCCGAATATCCAATTTCACAAGATCGGATGGACGATAGTCGAGAGGTGCATAGTCAAATGAGGCGTATCCCCGCGTGATCGACTTCAACCGGTCATAGAAATCGAAGACGATTTCTGCGAGCGGAAGATGAAATGTCATCTCTATCCTTGTCGGCGTCAGATAGTGTTGCTTTGTCATGACACCGCGCTTCTCGAGGCAGAGGTTCATGATATTGCCGATGTATTCTGGTGCTGTAATTACCTGTGCAGTGATATATGGCTCTTCGACACGATCGAGAAGAGTGAAATCCGGTAAATCATTAGGCGTGTTGATGACGATCTCGTCGCCTTTAATGCCATACGCTCTGTAGGATACGTTTGGCACTGTCGTGATCACCTCCTGGTCATACTCACGTGACAAACGCTCCTGCACGATCTCAAGATGCAACATGCCTAAGAAGCCACAACGGAATCCGAATCCAAGGGCCGCCGAAGTTTCAGGTTCAAAAACCAGTGAGGCGTCATTGAGTTGTAGTTTCTCGAGACTATCCCTTAGGTTTTCAAAGTCCTCATTTTCTATCGGGTAGATCCCTGCAAATACCATTGGTTTCACATCAGCAAATCCATGGATGGCTTCACTACATGGACGATCTACATGCGTGATGGTATCCCCTACTTTGATCTCTGTCGATTCTTTAATACCAGTGATGATATATCCCACATCGCCGGCACTCAGGCTATCACGCGGATGCAGGCCCATTCTCAATACACCAACTTCATCTGCTTCATATTCCTTCTGCATATTGACAAAGCGCACTTTGTCCCCTTTCTTCAAGGTTCCATTGAAAATGCGGAAATAGATAATCACACCCCGAAACGAATTGAACATCGAATCGAAAATGAGCGCCTGAAGCGGGGCAGTAGGATCACCCGATGGCGGCGGAATGCGTTCTACTATAGCTGTCAGGATATTCTCCACCCCAAAACCGGTTCTCCCACTGGCCAGAACAATGTCTTCCTGTTTGCATCCGATGAGGTCGACGATCTGATCTTTCGTTTCTTCTACCATGGCGCTCTCCATATCCACTTTATTTGCGATAGGGATAATCTCGAGATCATGACCGATGGCGAGATAGAGATTTGAAATCGTCTGCGCCTGAATACCTTGTGAAGCATCCACAAGCAGGAGTGCACCTTCACACGCGGCAATAGAGCGTGACACCTCATAAGAGAAATCCACATGTCCTGGTGTATCGATCAGGTTCAGCGTATAGGTCTCCCCGTCCGTATGCTTGTACTGCATCTGGATGGCGTGGCTCTTGATCGTGATGCCGCGCTCACGCTCTAAGTCCATATTGTCAAGCGCCTGGTCCTGCATATCACGCTTGGATATCGTACCCGTGTACTCGAGCAGGCGGTCAGAGAGTGTACTCTTTCCGTGATCGATATGCGCGATGACGCAGAAGTTGCGAATGTGTTTCATTGAGGGCGCAAAGATAGTCGGCGAAAGCACATTGTCATTCAATGACTTGTAGCGATTCAAGGAATCATTTTATCACCATCACTTTTCGGAGTATGCAGGCATTATTTGAATCTAGTCTGCACAGATATACACCAGCTGAAATTCCTACTGAATCAAATGTTTCTTCATACATATTTGCCGATCTTTCATCGTCCACAAGCGTACAGACCAGATGACCGTTAAGATCAAGAATCTGAAGTCTGACATGGCCTGATACTGGCATTTGATACTTTATGATCGCCTTAGAGTGAATAGGATTCGGAGAAGATGTTAGAAAGAGTTCATCACTACCTATGGAGTGAATTTCTTCTAATGAAGTTGAGCAATCTAGAGTATCACCATAGACATCCCAGTGAAACATTTCAATGAGGGTTTGACGTGCACTAGCACCTTTGCAATACTCCAAACCGATCGCGCCTAATCTGACGCTATCCTTCAAATCTTGTGATGCCCATCCGATAAGCGCGTTGTCGTAGTTCTCTCTTGATAAGTTTGATCCGCTGAAAATATCAGTCATACTCTCAACATTTGAGACATTCCACGTGCTCAGATCCTGGTCAAAAGCCGCTGTCTGCCAAAACATACGGAACATGTTAGTAACCTTTGAAGTATTCCATGATGAAATATCCGTGTTAAAAAGTTTCGCATTTGAAAACATGCGGGTCATGGCAGAAACGTTTGATACGTTCCAATTACTAATATCCTGATCAAAAGCCAAGGCGTTTTCAAACATTTGACTCATGTTATTAACATTCGTCACATCCCATGAAGAGATGTCGTGGTTGAATTTTTCAGCACCTGCAAACGTAGACACCATTAACGTTACGTTAGAAACGTCCCATCCGCCAATATCTTGATTGAATGAATTGGCGCCAATAAATAATCCGTGCATACTGGTAACATTCGATACATCCCATGTCCCAATATCCTGATCGAATGCAAGAGCATGCTCAAATAATCCTTCCATATTCTGGACATGAGAAACATTCCAAGCACCGATATCCTGATTAAAAGAATCAGCACTGACGAACATCCCATACATGCTCGTGACGTTAGAAACATCCCAACTACCTATTGGCTGATTGAAAGATGACGTGAACGCGAACATGGTTGTCATATCTGTCACGTTAGACGTATTCCAAGAATTCAGATCCTGATTGAAGGCCTTGGCTCCGTGAAACATAGAAGCCATGTTTGACACTTTCGAGACGTCCCATGAGCCAATATCCTGATTAAAAGCTTCTGCATTCACAAACATTCCGGCCATATTTGTAACATTCGCTGTGTTCCAGGAACTGATGTCTAGATTAAAAGCAACTGCATTTCCAAACATGGACGACATGTTTTCCACATTTGAGACATCCCAATTGCTCAAATCACCATTGAAGCTCGAGCAGGCTCCAAACATTGCGTGCATAGTGGTCAACGCAGAAAAGTCAGGCGCATCGGTGGCATTATATACCATTTGGGAGCACCCATAAAATGCCTCGGCCATACTACTCCATGGAATATCACCCCATTGATCGAGTGTCAGGAGTTTGAGCCTATCACCGCCATTATTAAATCTGATCCTTGTGAATGTGCCGGCACCTTTTGAAATACTCAGACGATATACACCAGGGCTTGGAAAATTGACCACAGTGACGCCATTACCCAGCGCATTGCCAGAATTAGAAGGATTACCAACTTCCGTCCATTCTATCAAATAATTTGTCCCAGTTCCAGGTATAGAGATTTGGTCGGTAGCAGAAAACCCTGAATTATCGGTTTTCCATGTGGTAATAAAAGGCTGAGCAACAAGGCTTGAGACCCCAATGAAAAATAAATAGATCCAAAGTGAACATTGTAGAAATAACAAATTAAGAGTATAGCGCATGATGTGGCGATGAGTAAGGATTTGTACGAGATACAACAATAAAGATAACCTAATGGTCTTATGTGTTTTTCAGGATTCCATGTGTTTCCGCCGCTCAAGATTCAGAATCCTTCTAAAATTTGAAAAGTCATGTCGTTTTCACCCCTTTCCAATGCCCGCATCGCTCCAATGGCCAGAAATGCCATGACGAGTATCTCGCTATACACCACCACCTTCTGAGCAATGACCTGGAGATGCAGTGCCTCATCAGAACTCCATGAGCGCGGACCAAAAAGCATTACACAGATTTGAAGCCCTAGCATAACAGCAAAGAGGAGCAGGATATAACCGTAGAGGTTAGGAAACCCAGGACTTTTGAAAATACAAAACGCACAAACCAGGGTCATGCAGAAGTTGCGAATGTGTTTCATTGAGGGCGCAAAGATAGTCGGGAGTTTGTCAAGTATTTTTGCGCAGCCGTCTTTAAAGGTCTGCTAATTGGTAGCAGGTATGGAAATTATTAGTCAATCAGGCCAGGGACATCAAGAGTAACTCGCCGAGGTTATAGCACTTTAATTTGAAGTCAGCGTCAATTATGCAATAAAACCAATCCGCTATCAATATACTTCTCAAATACCCTGTTAGAAGAGATTAAGATGTATCCCTTTGTGATACATTGATGAATGATCATCCGATCAAAAGGGTCTTTGTGATTTTCGAAGAATGGTAATCTATCAAAACTGGCATATTCTGAGAGCAGATCTAGAGACAAAATACCTGATTTTGTAGCATGCAGGAACAATTCTGCCGGCTTCGTTTTTGGCAACTGAATTTTACCAAGGTTTGATTTTAACGTAATCTCCCAGTACGAGACTGCACTTACATAAAGTGTATTTGTACTGTCGTCAATGATCGTCCACATCGTCCGATAATTTTCCTGATTCAAACAATGTCCAGAGAAAAATATGCGTGTCAAGGACGTAGTTCATTGTGCGATCAATTCCTTAGCAGTCATTGCCCAGTCTTTGGAGAACTTTAACTTCCCACGTTTGGCTAATAAACCGATCTTTCTTTTCTGTCCAAAATATTGTTGAAATGGAACAATTACAGCTAGTTTCTTAGATTGTTTGCCGAAAGCAATAATAATCTTCTCCCCATTTTCCACGTCTTTAAGTATCTGTGAAAAATTGGTCTTTAGGTCCCCAATATTTACCGTGCGCATTTGAAAGACTTTTTTAATTGCTGTATCTGATTAGCCAAAGATCCTTCTTCTTGACAAGTTGTCCAGTAGGTTACGGCACACTCAAAGAACTCCGATTGAGTGCCTTGATCGCTCCAATGGCCAGAAATGCCATGACGAGTATCTCGCTATACACCACCACCTTCTGAGCAATGACCTGGAGACGCAGTGCCTCATCAGATGTCCATGAGCGCGGACCAAAAAGCATTACACAGATTTGAAGCCCTAGCATAACAGCAAAGAGGAGCAGGATATAACCGTAGAGGTTAGGAAACCCAGGACTTTTGAAAATACAAAACGCACAAACCAGGGTCATGCACCAGAAACCGATGAATCCCCACTGGACAAATTTTACATGAATCCAGTATCCTTCGTCGATAGGATTCAAAGCAACACCGATATACCCGATGCCGGCGATCGTCCCAAGTATGAAGCAAAGATTCGCCGCAAACTTCCCGACAGTCCTGGTAAAGTAATAAGACAGGGTACCAAAAAAAATCGTCGTAGATATGCCGGCGGATGCCAGGGTGGCCATATATCCAAATGCCGTAGGATTCTCACCCAGTCCAAAACGCGAGGTCCGTCCCAGGTCACTGAGAAAATTGAGCGTAAAATCATATCCAATACTTTCGCTGAATCCGATCCTGCCTCCCGGATAGACAGACATCAGCCACCAGGTGACCACTGTGTATTGCAGCACTCCAGTAAGCCCAATGAGATAGCCAATTAACAGGAGTCGTTTTTCCGCCGTACTCAGACTGGACATTTGAACTAATTTTACCCCCCTAAACGTACAAGATCGATGAAACAATATTTCTTTTGCTGCATAGCACTTATCGCAATCACAATCCAAATCTCTGCGCAATACAATTTCTCTGTAGAGAAATTTCTCAAATGTACTCCCGTACAGGATCAGCAAAACACGAATACCTGCTGGAGTTTTGCGACAACATCTTTTCTCGAATCGGAAATGCTTCGTACGGGCCGGCCAACTGTGAATCTATCCGAAATGTATACCGTACGTAAGATCTATCTGGACAAAGCACGCAACTATCTCCTGCGCCAGGGGAAGGCAAACTTCGCAGAAGGTGGTCTCTCGCATGACGTCATCCACGCCACAGCCACATATGGAGTAATGCCTGAGTTTGCTTATCCGGGAAAGCTGCAGGCGGAGGATATCCATAGCCATGCAGAGCTGGCTATAGTCCTGAAGTCAGTCCTGGATGGCATACTTGCAAAACATGTGGTTTCTGAGAAATGGCCTGATGTCATCAATGCAATTCTCGATGTCTACCTGGGACCCGTGCCGCAAAACTTCACGGTCGGTACACAATCTTTCACGCCGGATACGTATATGCAGTCGTTACAACTGAATATGGAGGACTATGTGAGTATCACCTCATTCACACATCATCCCTTCTATCAGAAGTTTGTGCTTGAGATCCCCGACAATCATGCGAATGGTTCGTATTACAATGTGCCGCAGGAAGACTTCCTGCGCATAACCAGGAATGCCATCGAACACGGGTTCACGGTTGCCTGGGATGGAGATGTCAGTGAGGGTTCATTTAACACACAACTTGGGATCGCCGTCGTCCCTGAATCAGAACGGGAGGATGTCTTTGTCAGACCCGGAAATGAACAACTCATCACCCAACAAGGCAGGCAGCAGCAATTTGAGAATTATTCCACGACCGACGACCACCTGATGCATATGACAGGTCTTGCGCGCGATCAAAACGGTACCGGCTATTTTCTCGTCAAGAATAGTTGGGGCGAGACAGGCGCGTATTCCGGGTTCTTGTATATGTCCGAGAGTTACTTCATGGCGAAAACAATTGCGATCATGGTCCATCGGGATGCGATACCAGATGACATCTCATCACGGATTACCTTCTGAGTCTCTCAGAGTTTGGAAAGAAGTAACCTGCTCCAGTGCTTAACTATTCTTCCGGGAAAGGCTTTGACCCATTTCTTCCATGGTTGTGGAGTCTTATCGCAGAGAATTTTTCGGAACGTGAGTGGAGCCATCAATACGAGAAAGGCAAGGATTCTCATGGGTTTTCTATCCAAAGACCATTGGTATCTGAACTTAAAATACCATGTATAGAAAATATCAATCGGTCTCCACATTCTCTGCCAGGTATCATGTGTACTTCCCGGATAATATCGTTTGAGATACACAAAGTCTTCGTATAGGAAAAATTCTCCAAGGAGAGACATAGCAAACTCCCAACACCGTTCTGGTGAGATGATGTGGCGTGTATCGAAGAGCCAGATACCTTTTTCCACTGTGATCGCACGTCTGAAGAGTCCCTTGAACGCATGTCCTTCATAGTTTCCGAATGCCACGAATAGAGATGTTTCGTAACTCCACCGATCCAGTTTACTTTTCATCGGACGATGGACAGCGATGACGTTTCCGGATGCATCCAGGATCTGCCAGGGTCCACAGACGAGCACATACTGAGGTTGAGTTTCCAGTATAGCGACTTTTTCTTTCAGGCAGCAAACAGGATAGCTATCGTCATGCGGCATCCACCTGAAATACTTCCCACGCCCAAGAGATAGCAGGAGATTGTAATGCTGTGCATAGGTGAGTTCGTCTTTTGCACGGAGGATGGTCACCCGGAGATCATCTTTGAAATAGGCAGCAAGCACATCGATTGCATCATCATACTGGTGCCTGTCCGAGATGATGATCTCCACATTCGGATATTCTATCGCATCAATATTTGCAATGATGATTTCGACAAATCGCTCTGACCTGTATAATGGAATCGCATTTGTGACTAACGGATACTCAGTCATAGCGGCGTATCAGGCAAGGAGCTCCTGGAGTTCAATTGCATTCGCCGGTCCGCTCGTATACTTGCCGGTGAATATCGAGTAATATCCATCCGTAACCTCTACCCCGATTCCATGTCTGCGATGTAACCCACTTTCAAGATCAGAAATGTCCGTCTTCCCCCGACCCATAATAGACCCTGCCATGATCTGTTTCAATTTCAATGTCCTCAATGCAGGCACATACTCTGCCAGGGCCTCAATCGACTCTTTGAATATTCTCTCAGCAAGATCAGGTGGATGAACTCCATCACAAACTGCTTCCCACCTCTCGGGCAGACGCTCGGCCTGATCAATATATGCAACGCAAGATGGATACCAGGTCACATAGATTGTATTGTCATAAGGATAATTGACAATATCACCAAAGGGTCCATGCGTAATGATCAGGGACGGTAGCTTGCGTAGTTCCGGCATGGAATCGAGTACAAAACCATACTTCACACGCGTGATCCAATCGGATACATGATTTGCATGCATGACGTTGTCAATTCTGTGCCTGCCTTCCCACAAGCAATTCACAACAATATCAGTTGTGGTTTTCCAGGCTCCATGTGCATTCGTACCTCCACTCACAAAAGATTGCTTTGCATGTTCGACATGATCTACTTGATGCCCCGTAAATGCAGTGATCTCCTGGTCGCGTTCAATGGCACTGACAATCACCTCCCGCATCCAACCTGGGTGTACAGCCGTCTCCTCAGACTGCACAGCATGTGGCATTGAGGAGCCACTGAATTGGTATCGGGTGTCTACATTCCAGATACGCACAGGTTTTCGTCCCAGGTAATTACATTCAGTATCATTTGACAACTCTTCATAAATATCCTGCAGTGCATTGAAATGGGCAAAGTGTTCATCCAGGGAAAGCGATGAATCGCGATGTATACCACAGTAAAATCTTTCCGAGAGATGTGGTTCCCAATTGAGAGTACCTCCAACCAGTGATTCCATTGCGGGAGCAAAGCGTAGAGCGTGTTCTATCATCTTACGTGCTGTGACCATGCTGCGATCACGTGCATAGACAAACCCAAGGTGAATCTTGCCTTCCTGATTTGCACTGGCACGATTCATCAGAACACTACTTTTATCGTACAGTCTGACCTGAAATCCGAGTTTACTCAAGGCAAGCCCTGCACAACATCCCTGGATCCCTGCGCCAAGTACAGCTGCGGTTTTGGCCATTCGAAAAATGAGTTAATTAAATTCGGTGCGCAAAGATTACAGAAATTAGGACAGTTCTATTTTCTCTATCAACAGGCTCACTCCGATATCCGCGCACTTGAAATGCCCCATGGGACATGCGCGATAACCATGGAGTCCACATGGTCGACAGTCAAGCACATGAGAAGTCTCTATTACAAATGACTTATCAGATAACGGCCCGAATCCAAAGGCAGGTACGGTGGAGCAAAAGACAGAAGTGACAGGTGCGTTCATCGCAGAGGCAAGATGCAACGGAGCAGAGTCATTGACATAGTTCATCCTCGCTCTTTGCATGAGAGCTGCAGATTCAAGGAGGGTGAGTTCACCGGCCAGAATTTGTACACGGCTTGCTTTGACTGCGTCTTTAATTTGCATACAAAGCTCCTTGTCTTGCTTACTTCCCAGTAAAAAAATGAGATAACGATCTGCGAGCCTATCTATCAGTTCTATCCATTTTGGGACAGGCCATTGTTTGGTAAACCAGACTGATGCAGGGGCAATACAGACGTATTCTTCATCCTGTTTCACTTTCAAATACGCGTCGGATGATGGATAGAGTCGCGGACGTGTAGAAAGATCACCGTCTGTCAGAGACGATATCAATAACAGATTTCGTTGAGCCTCGTGCAGCGTACCTCTGACAGAGATCTCATGTTTGATCCGGGAAGTGAAGGATCGCGACATCGGATTTTTGTCAAAGCCAAACGTCTTCTTCGCTCCACTCAAGGCAGTCATCAAACCAGAAGAAAGGAATCTGTGCAGATTGATCACGACATCATAACGCTCTTGCCTGACACGATTGATGATCTTCCACATGGACTGAAGCTTGCCTTGTTTTTTATCAAAGACAAGGACAGCATGCAGAAACGGGTGTCCTCGTACCAGGGATGCATTGCCCTTTTGGACAAGAAAATCGATTTGCGCATCCGGATAATGAACATGGAGTTTTTCAAGCACTGACGTGGCAAGGATCACATCTCCAATGAAGGCCGTCTGAATCACCAGAAATTTCATTAAGGCCAAGATACCCCGCAACGCGGGAAATAAAATCCTGGAGCGCCGGGAATAAATCCCGATCCTCCACCTATCTTGCTTTAAAACTTGTCTCGCAATGGAGTTGATAAATCTGATCTCCGACACGGTCACGAAGCCAACACGGGGTATGCTCGATGCCATGATGTCGGCTGAAGTCGGTGATGATGTCTTCCGTCAGGATCCCACAGTACAAGCATTGGAAGAAAAGGTTGCAGAGATGTTTGGCCATGAAGCTGCCCTCTTCTGTCCCACAGGAACCATGACGAATCAGATCGCGCTGAAAATTCTGACGCAGCCCCTGGATGAAGTCATCTGCGATATCACGAGTCATATCTACCTCTATGAAGTAGGTGGTTACAGCTTTAATTCCGGAATACACATCAACGTCTTGGAAGGCCAGCATGGTAAACTCACCGCAACTCAGATCGGAGATGCGATCAAACCTGTCACGGATTGGTACCCAACAAGTAAACTGGTGTCGCTGGAGAATTCATGCAACCGTGCCGGTGGTACATATTATACTACTCATGAGATTCGTCCCATTCGTGTGTTGTGTCAGGAACGGGGATTATTCATGCACCTCGATGGTGCACGCCTTTTCAATGTGCTTGTTGTGTCTGGAGAGACCCCGCGTGATTATGGAGCGCTCTTCGACACGGTATCCATTTGTTTGTCTAAAGGACTTGGAGCTCCGGTAGGGTCTGTCCTTTGTAGTTCTGCGGAAAACATCACACGTGCGCGGAAAGTGCGTAAGGTACTTGGCGGAGGCATGCGGCAGGCTGGTTATCTCGCGGCAGCGGGTATCTATGCCCTGGATCATCATGTCGAAAGATTGAAAGAAGACAACGCCAGGGCAAAGTTTATCTCAGATCTATTGCGGCAGCAGGACTATGTGAGTGAAGTATTGCCTGGAGGAACCAATATTGTGATCTTCCGACTCGCAGATGGCAGGACTGTACCCGAATTCATTATGTCACTGGAAGAACAAGGCGTATTGGCAGCGCAGATGTCAAGGGATACGATACGCTTTGTCTTTCACCTGGATATCACAGAGGCGATGATGGAACGATTGATAGCAGTGCTTACCCATATTGGAAAAGGATACTAAATCAAGGCACGCTTCAGCGCACCTGTTCCTCCATTCTCTGCAGGTTTTCTTCCCATGATTGATTAAAATTCAGTTCGAGGGAAGTTTCACTTTCCCACAGATTCCGGAAGCTCTGGAAATAAAACATAAACCATTTCCTGTGTGTTGATTTTCTGAGCACGAAACTCGGACGGGCATGTAAATCCATTCTGAATCCACTGAGCGTAATGAACAGTATACCCTCCTCCGACTCTGGATCGATAAATGTCATGATGGGTTCAGGCAAGTGGTGTGTCAGTTTGAATGTGACCCCGGTTCCAAGAGTTTGCATTTTATGAAACGAGAGATGAAGCTGGCCCTGGATATATGCAATATTCTGACCTGCTCCTAATTGTCTTTCGTGTCTTTCAGGTGCGATCTGTATCGCTTTACTTTCCGGGTGAATAAAAATACACTGGAATCTACCTGCGTCCCGGAGAAATTTCCTGAGCTTATTGTAGTTGTGATTGATGAAGCCATAACTGCACACTGCTTGCTGACATATCAATTTCGCATCAGGTAACCTGCGCACCAATTCCTGATCATCCCATTCGTCAAAGACAATAATATCCTGTCTCTCGAGAATCTTCAACTTTCCGGTGACGAGTTCTGCCTCAGGAACGACAATACCTTCATGAGAAATGGCACAGATCTCAATCGGCTGATCGACATGCTTAAAGGCATACATCCCGAGTGAGACGAAGGAGAAATTTGACCTGCTCGAAATACTATCGATCACATTTCGGGACAACAGGATAGAGCCGGGGACAGCAATGGATTCGATCCGGGATGACACATTGATAGGGTTTCCATAGATCAGATCTTTTTCACCCCTGATCTCGCCGATATGCATGCCGATACGTACAGGAACCACAGGATCCGTTCTGAAAAACAACTGCAGCGCGATTGCACATTGCACGCAATCCGAAGCACTGGTAAAATAGCTCAAACTCCCATCACCCACGATTTCCTGCAATACTCCGTGATGCTTTTCTATAAACTCTTTTACACCTCTCCTGTGTTTCTCATTGAAGCTTAATGCAAGAGTATCGTTGTCCTCAGTGATCGCAGTATATCCCGCGATATCCGTATGCATTACTGCAACAAGCTGTGCCATCGATAGTTGTTTGATGTCAGTCGGCGAAGCTAAGGAGAATCATGAATCATGATTGATGAATGATGGGTGATGAGTGATACCAGATTGATTACCTTCTCACAGTCACATTTCATCTTCCATATTTCCACATCTGTGTATCTTTGAGAAGTACGTCTTCCTCCTCGCGTAAGGATACGTAAGAATAACCAATGAAAACAACATCCACTCTTTTTATCGTACTTCTTCTCGCCTTCATCGGGCGTTCACAGGACTCTTTCAACATGAACCTGGAAGCCAATTGGGATGACAATGGCCTTCCCTCCAGCGGCGGCCTCTCATACAATGACTGCTGGGGATATAATGCGTCGAACGGCACCGAAGTAGCCATCCTCGGTACACTTCAGCGAGTCTATTTTTTCGATGTCTCAGATCCCTCAGATCCTGAGATCATTGACTATTTCACTGTCCTGAATGAAAACGGTACGACAAACAATTCGATCTGGAGAGATTTCAAAACTTATGACCATTATGCCTATGCATCCGCGGATCAGGGCACAACGGGCTTATTGATTTTTGATTTGCAGTATGTGCCGGATAGTGTGGTCCTCGTTGCCCAAAATCAAGACTTCTGGTTGCGCTCGCATAATATCTGGATCGATGTACCCAATGGGAGGCTTTACGCCGCCGGTCCTAATACAAACAGCGGCGGCACAATCGTCCTCGATCTCGCAACCGATCCTGAAGATCCTGTGGAAATCGGGTCACCCACTTTGCCCCTTGGTTATATCCATGATATCCATGTGGTTGATCATATCGCCTATGCTTCCCATGGGTCCGACCAGGCATTAAGTATTTACGACTTTACCGATGCTGAGGATCCTATCCTCATCCGGACGCTTGAAGATTATCCTGAACCTGGCTACAATCATAGCTCATGGTTAGATGCTTCCGGCACAAGACTTGTTTTTGCAGATGAAACCTGGGGGCAGGCACTGAAACTCGTGAATCCAAATCTTACTGACCACCAGAGTACCAACTACCATTTGTTTCAATCCCAACTCCTGGAAAATAATCCCAACAGCATTGCCCACAATCCATTCATCAAGGATGATTTGTGTTACATCGCGTATTACCATGATGGTGTACAGATTTTCGATATCTCCGATACGAACGATATCACCAGGGTAGCATACTATGACACCTATTCCAATACAAATTACGACGGCTATGAAGGATGTTGGGGTGTTTATCCTTTTCTGGAAAGCGGATACATTGTCGCATCGGATATCTCAAACGGATTATTTGTCCTCAGCGTGTCCGGCGATGTCCTTCCCCTGAATTTTATTGCCTTTGATGCTGTGAAGAAATCTACAGATGCGATCATGACCTGGAAAGTGACAGCACCTGACGACGGCGAATATTTCTTTGTGGAGCATAGTAAAGATGGGGTCGCATTCGAAACGATTGCAGAGCTCCCTGCGCAAAAGCATACATTGACCTATCAGTCTCTACATACAGATCCAGGACCCGGAATGCATTACTATCGGGTTGTCGTACGACACCTTGATGGCGCCCGGGAATATACCCACGTACGTCAAATCCAATTCGAGATGGATGAGGCCCTGATCGTCAAACCCACGCTCGTGGATGACATGCTTCGCGTAGACACGCGGGCCTCCGGGCAAATCTCTTTGATATCTGTGGATGGCAAACAATTACTATCGTCCGAAGCAGGTGAATTAGAGCGGCTCGAACTCAATGTCGGATATCTTCCTGCGGGTCAGTATTACGTAATACTTCGTTCAGGAGATCTCGAATACACTACAGCCTTCACAAAGAAGTGAACCGATGAGGGCAGCATCAGGTTTTTGAGGATTCGGTCTGATCTCCTCTGCGTGCAATTTCATCCCGGATTTTAGCAGCTTTCTCATAGTCTTCTTCTAAGATCACCTTCTCGAGTAGTGCATTCAAATCCTCCATGGAAAGCTCCTTAAAGGATTTGGGTTTGGAGCGCTTTTTTTTCTGGCCTGTTTTTTCTTCCGTCCCTTCTGTTTCAGATTCCTCTACTGCAACACCTGCCGCTTCCAGGATAAACTCATATGTGAAGATGGGGCAATTACAACGGACTGCCATGGCAATAGCATCCGACGTCCGCGAATCGATTTCATAGACCTCGCCATTGCGTTCACAGACAAGCTGTGCGTGAAAAACACCGTCCAGGAGATTGTTGATGATCACCTCGCGGATTTCTATGTCGAAGGTGTCCAGAGCATTCTTAAAGAGATCGTGTGTCAGAGGTCTGCTGGGAATCATATCCTCCATTGCAACGGCAATGGCCTGGGCTTCGAATCCACCTATTACGATAGGCAGTCTTCTGTTGCCATGGGTTTCACCCAGCACAACAGCATAGTTATGAGAGTGTGTAACACTATGCGATAACGCTACGATATGGAGCTCAATTTTATCCATCCTGACACGTCAAATTACAGTTTTTTTCTTCATCATTTCTCATGCATGCGCCTTGCGCAAGGCCTCTGTGAGCTTTGGCACCACTTCAAACAAATCAGCACAAACGCCATAGTCAGCCGCCTTAAAGAACGGTGCTTCCGGGTCTTTGTTGATGACAACGATCACTTTTGAATTGTTGACACCGGCAAGATGCTGAATGGCGCCCGAAATACCGATGGCAATGTAAAGATTTGGCCGGATCGCAAGACCGGTCTGTCCAACATGTTCATGATGTGGTCTCCAGCCACTGTCAGCTACCGGACGCGAACAAGCAATCGACGCACCCAATGCCCCCGCCAGGGATTCGATGATTCCCCAATTTGATGGGTCTTTCAGCCCACGACCTGCGGACACCACAATGTTTGCTTCAGGTAGCGGCACTCGTCCCTCGGTGCGCTTTACTTCTCTCACCTTCACACTTGCAGCAGGTATAGGAATGTCAAGCTTTTCAACGGGACATGGGGTGCCTGTTTTCAAAGCAGGAGAAGCATTTGGTAAAAGCGAAATCACAACCGTTTCACCACTCAGAACATAGTTTTCTATTGCCTTTCCGGAAAATGCCGATCGCGTGATGGACATCTTTCCTCCCTCTACCAGAACCTTACTGACACCTGAGGCAAAACCACCGCGGAAGCGCACTGCAAGTCGACCGAGAAGTTGCCTGCCTGTAGAAGTGTGACTCACGATGACAAGGCCAGCCTTCTCGCGCTTCGCCACATCACTGATTACAGCCGTGTAGACTTTACTGTCCACATTCTCCAGACTCTGAGCATCCATATGAATCACTTTTGCCGCGCCATATTCACCAAGCGACGCAGGGTCATTCGCCTTGCCAGGCACCAAAGCAATACACTGTGTACCAAGTGCGCGGGCAACCTGAGTACCTACAGTTACAGCTGTAAGCGTCGCGTTCTTGAATCGGCCATTTTGCTGTTCTGTCAATACGATCACCATGTCCTTAGTATATTAAATCACCTTGGCCTCTTCACGAAGCAAGCGTACCAGCTCATCCATTTGATCAGGTTGCAGCATATGTACTGCCGATTTCTGTGGTGGCAGAGTGTACCGCACATCCTGAATCATCGGTGATACCTCTACCCGTTTGATGATACTGAGTGGTTTAGTTTTCGATGTCATAATACCGCGCATATTCGGAATACGTTGTTCGGCAAGTCCTTTGGCCGCGCTGCACACCATCGGGAGGTTTACTTCGGATATCTCAACACCTCCTTCGATATCACGGGTCACAACCGTAATACCATTCTCCATCTCAAGATGACTTACATAAGAGATAAACGGCAGGTCAAGCATTTCGGCGATCATCCCTCCGACCATTGATCCATTGTAATCAATCGTTTCTTTCCCTGTAAAAATGAGATCGAAATTCTTATCTCTTGCAAACGCCGCGATCTGAGAGGCGGTGAAATAAGCATCACGAGGTGCTGCATCTACCCTTACTGCATCATCGGCACCGATGGCAAGCGCCTTGCGGATCATGACATCATCTTCCGTGGTTCCGACATTGATTACAGTCACCGTGCCACCGGATTTCTCTTTCAGTTCAAGGGCCCGGACAAGTGCATACCACTCGTCATAGGGATTGAGCATAAAGGTGACGCCCGCAGTGTCATACATGGTGCCATTGTCCTTAAAGGCAACCTTTGCTGTGGTCTCCGGAGTTTTACTGATACAAACGAGTAATTTCATGCCTGGGTCGTGTTCGTTGAAGGCGAAGATAGGATTGATGCGTAAATCGCATTGAAGTCCAGACTGTTGATTTGACAAATGCGGAAATGACCCATCAAAGACGATCTTTTCAACAGGTCCGCATGCGCGCAAATTTTCAAATAAATCCTTTCGTGGTTAATGCAGGATAGACTTGCCAGTTTGATGAAATTTCTGGAAGAAAGCCCGGCAGATGCCTTCCTTCTCTTCGCTCTGGCGCAGGAGTATGCCAGGTTGGGTGAGACAGATAAGGCCATCGAGACTTATCAATCACTCCTGGCAATGCACCCGGATTATGTCGCCAGCTACTACCACCTGGCGAAATTGCAGGTCCTTTTGGGAAAAACCGATGATGCTGTTCATACATATACCAAAGGAATGGAGGTGGCGCTTGCACAAGGAGATCATCATGCCCATGCTGAACTTCAGATGGCGTACCAGGAGCTTTTAGAGATGTAGCATGAGATTATCTCTCAAATATTAGCATTATTTATGCTAATATTTACTAACTAATTTATTTTAGTTTATTTTTTTTGCACAATATTCATGTGAAATGCTTTACTTTGCTTTTCCAAAGTGAGCAGGCATGAATTTCTGGCTATTCTACCTGGTGTCACTGTTCTCTTTCTATGCATTACAAAGCCATACGTAAAAGGATCTTGAACTTGATTATCTCTTCTATTAAAAAAAAGTTACTCATGAAATGGACTTTGTTGTTCTTTCTGTCCTACAGCCTGATGTTAGGCACCGCAAGTCCTGCAATGCGCGAAATATTGCAGAAAGACTATGTCATATCCGAAAAGCCCTCCGGCACACTGTCAGGATCACCTCTAATTTCTTATTCGCCGGAGAAGAGCGTGTATGCATCTCTTGATACACCTGACACGAAAAGAACAGATACACTTACCACCAACAAGGCCAGATCAAAAAAGTGCGATATGAGTCTGCCCCCTCAACGGATGGCAAAGCATTCATTAGGTTTTGCCTTAATCGGCATCGTCTTTATAATAGTCCCTTTTGGCGTGTTGTTTACCGGCTTCATGGGTTTGAAGGCGATCATTTTCGGATTCAGGGCGCTTAAGAAAATCAGACAATCTTCTGAACGATGTGGCCGGGGTTTGGCCATCGGCGGCATTATTCTCGGTACTCTTCTGGTATTATTTTTTGGAGCCTTATTGGGCGTATTGATTTCACTCATGATCACGTTCCCGAATGGCTGTTGCTAATGTCATGGAGAGATCTCGCTAACAATTCAGGTTCATCGTAATAGTGCGTATCTGTTGACAGTTGAAAATAGTATATGTGAAAATCAGAGAAAGTACTATACGCTGATTGAATAGGTTGAGGTGTGATAAAATGGGAGTGTGCGAACGTTTTCATTGAGCAGGGTTGAGCGTAGTGGATTTCTAATAAGATTTGAAGATAAGTTAAGTGGAAGGGTCGGCCTTGAAGGGTTGACTTAATGCGAGTTAGCGCGGGTGGGTTTGAAGCGATCAGCGAAGTAAGGCGAGAAGGATGAAGAGAAAAGGAGCAAACCAAGATCGCCGAACGGCTCTGATCGCGGGCAGAATAGCAAGCTTACTCGCAGTTAGTCAAGCATTCACAGCCTTGACTTTTTGATTCTTTTGCGTCAAGGCAAAAGAACAATAAATACACTTGAAGTACGCATCCTTGCGATGAGCTACAATTCTTTAAGTCAATGATCCTATGAAAGATCTCCTTGTATCGGTTTTTCTATTCACACTTTGCACTGGTTGTGTTGAAAGCCATAAAGGCCTTGATGTAAGCGGCTATGTTTTGGAATATGGAACCCTGGATCCTGTTGAAGGAGCACGGGTCTATCTCGTGGGTGGCTCGGCCGGCGGAGTGTATGGACCGAACTGGAATCTGGTAGATACGTTCATTACCGGTCCGGACGGAAAATATTCTTTTCGGAGATCGGAAGAGCCGGTTATCGTCGCCCTGTATGTCTATGCAGATCAGTATTATGACATTATTGAAAAAGCGGTCAAGTTTCCCGAAAGAAAACAAGAGATCGACATCGTCATGGATCCCTATGCATGGTTGAAATTGAATGTGCGGATAGTCGATTTTAATCCAGATCTCATTTTAAGATATTACGGAGGAGGCGGGACCCATGGAAACTACCTTCTTGGTGGAGGAGAGATAAATGAACTCAATCTCATCCAGGGAAATCGATATCAGAGAATTGCCTGGTCGGCAACAGTTGGGAACAACATGGAGCCTTTCTTAGACTCCATATATGTTTCTGCCTTTGATACAGTTTACTATGAAATTCAATACTGAAAGAGAATCTTATCATGAAAACACTGATTTTCCCCGTTCTGCTTCTCCTGATCATTCTTAACACTGGCTGCGGTGACAAAGACATCATCAAGGGCATAGACGTGAGTGGTTATGTACTCGAATATGGAACCCTGGAGCCGATCGAGGGAGCCAGGGTTTATCTCATAGCTGGGATAAGTTCTGTCACCGATAAGGTTATTACTGATATGAGCGGCCGTTACGAATTTAAGAGACCTCATCGAGAGACCGGAACGGTGTTATCCCTCTATGCCTTTGCTGATGATTATTATGATATCATAGAGGCAGATGTGCCATTACCCTGGAAAAAACAAGAGATCGACATCGTCATGGATCCCTATGCATGGATCAAGCTGCACATTAAGAACACCAATCCATTTGACCACAATGATTTGCTTTCATTTAGCGGTGAATGGGGAGGGGGCAGCCTGCCGGATTACTATGGCATGAATGTAGACCTGTACTATTTACAAAAGGTATATGGAAATCGATTCATCGACATATACTGGGGTGTTACAAAAAATAACAATTTCAATTTTTCGCAAGACTCCGTATTCACTGTCGCTCACGATACCGTGGACTTTGAAATACTCTATTAAGTCATCATAAGATTTAGCATTAGTTCGATCAAAGAGGATCTTATCATGAAAACACTGACGTTCCCCGTTCTGCTTCTCCTGCTCATTCTTAGTATCGGTTGCGAGAATAGGGACAACATCAAAGGCCTTGATGTAAGCGGCTATGTTTTGGAATATGGAACCCTGGATCCGATAGAGGGAGCACGGGTCTATCTCGTGGGTGGCTCCGCAGGCGGAGTGTATGGACCGAACTGGAATCTGGTGGATACGTTCATTACTGGTCCGGACGGAAAATATGCTTTTCGGAGATCGGAAGAGCCGGTTATCGTCGCCCTGTATGTCTATGCAGATCAGTATTATGACATTATTGAAAAAGCGGTCAAGTTTCCCGAAAGAAAACAAGAGATCGACATC
>DATDQA010000178.1:0-6906 GCA_035292505.1 Saprospiraceae bacterium
TCCCCATGCAAGATCAGGTTGATTGATTTTCGAGAACTGAATCATGCCAAACTCCGTGGTGAGCTTTTTTACATGATCAAGATTTATGGATGGCAGATGATAGCGTAATGAAATCCGACCTGCTGCAATGCGCTCAAACAACATGGCATGCGCAATAGCGGAATTTTCCCAGGCGGTAGATGCTATTCTGTGCAGTCCGTTTGAACTGATATTTTTTCTCTTTTGCTCATCACTCAACAAGTTGACCACTGCTTCGCTTAACTGCTGTGGGTTTTCGAAGTCAATAATCACACCGGCATCATTTCTGAGTACTTCACGTGCATGCGGGATCGGAGTTGAAATGACAGGACAACCACAACTGATGGCATACGAAAATGTCCCACTCACGGCCTGGTTAGGATCCCTGGACGTGAACAAATAAATATCTGTGAGCTGCAAATATTCGAGTAATTCAGGCAGAGGTAAAAACGTGTTGATGAATTGTACGTGACGTTCAAGGTGCAATTCTGCAATTTTTGCTTCGAGCATGTTGCGATATTTTTCTCCATCGCGTTTCATGACAGCAGGGTGAGTCTTGCCGATGATGAGAAAGAGCACATCAGAATCTTTAGCTATAATCGCCGGTAATGCCTCTAAGGTCGTTTCAATACTTTTTCCGGAGCTGAGTAATCCAAATGTAGAAAGCACGTGCTTTCCGGAGAGCTGATGTTTCTTTTTGAGTTGTTCTTTGGGTAAATGCGGCACCAGGTGTGTACCATGAGGAATCACTGTAATTTTTTCTCGCGGGATATCATAGTCATGCATCAGAATTTCCGCAGAAGAGTTGGTCATGACAACCACAGATTCCGAAATGTCAGCAATATGCCGGACTTTTAAATTTAATAATTCATCCGGCCGGGGTAATACAGTATGAAATACAACGACAAAAGGTTTCTCCAGGATGCGTAAAAATTGCTCGAATTCATCCTGCTTTGCACCAAACAATCCGAACTCATGTTGGATCATGACCATCCGGATGTCTTCATCGGCATTTATTGTTTCTGCTAAAGTGGTGAATGCCCCGGGTTGATCTATATTGAGAATGCATTTTATGTCATCGGTGTACGTATGCTCTTCATTTTCCGATTCCAGCGGACAAATTATGATGTGAAATGAGTGGTTGAATTTATTGTTGAGCGCTTTGATCAGGTCCTGCGAATATGTTGCAATGCCGCATTCTCTGGGTGGGTATGAAGTGATGAAAAGAATTTCTGGTTCCGTGACTGCAGTATTTGTATTTGGAATTGACATTCCATCCTCCGGTTGGTAGAGAACATGATGTCGCCTGTCCGTTGACAGATGATGTGCTTGATTCACTCTGGTTTTAGTTTCCATCGTTTGTAGCATTACGTTTTAACTCGGTTAACAGTCCTGACATACAGACAGAAGCACAGGCGATACGTTCATCTGCTGCGCCATAATAGATGTAAAGCGTGTCATCAAACAAAGCGGTGCCAGTGGGGAAACACACATTATTCACTTCACCTTTCAACTCCCACGGCATTTCGGGTTTAAACAAAACGTATGGCAGCCGGGCGATTTCCTTTTGAGGATTTTGTAAGTCAAGTAATGCCGCACACGCCGAATAGACATAACCTTTTATCGTATCATAGACGCCGTGGTAGATCAATAGCCATCCGTGTTCTGTCTCTATGGGCGGGCATCCTCCTCCGATATAACTTACTTCGTGTTCATATTTTGGTGTAAGTGCGATGCCCTCATCGAAATGAAAAAAATAGTTTTGCCAGAATTCACGTGTGAGCTCCTCCAGATGATCTATCGCTACAATCTGAATATCGGGTTTGATGCGGTGCAAAAAATACAGTTTGCCATTTATTCTCCTTGGAAAAAAAATAACGTTCTTATCCCACAACAATACCTGCTTACCCTGCTTTTCTAGAACACCCTGGCGTTTATTGTAGCGAAGATATTTTTCATGAATCGGATGTTTACTTTCCGCGAGGTGACAAAACTCAGCATATGCAATCTTCGGCACAATGATGCCCATCTTTTCAAAATGCACGAGGTCCTTTGTGACAGCTAACGCTCCCAGTGCATTCACCCCATCGTACGCAGTGTAAGTGAGATAATACAGATCATCCACCTTTGAAATCCGTGGGTCTTCCACGCCATGCGTTTCATAGTCCATTTGTGGAAACAGGATGGGAGTATCGCGACGTTCTGCAACCGTCAAAGGCCCTTTTAATTTGCAATAGCCGATGCTCGAGTAATTGCCTTTACTCACTGCGCGATAAAACAGATGAACTGCATCGTCCTCGCGTAGCGTCGCAGGATTTAATACACCCTCGTTTTCAAAACCGAGCATGGTTTTATTCAACAAGACACCTTCTTTCTTAACCTCTATCATGCATCTGTGTATTAAGTGTATTTCACTTCTTATCTCTGTAAGGCAAAACAGTACTCACTTCCGGTGACAATCGTCTTGTGGATGAGAAGAGAAAGACAGGATGAATGAAGTAACACGAAGTCACCAGAAGAGTTGCAAACTGGTCCAATGTGATTGAGACACCCTTCCGTAAGAAATCCGAGATGCGATACGTAATGCGAAGTAATTCCCGACAGAATGTAGATACTCTGCAGCATATAGAATTTCAGATTTACACCCAACGGATTAGAATACGATCGGCTTCGAAGTGGAATACGGATTCCCCTAGCATCATCAACACTTCATATCATCGATTCCTTTTCTTCTTTGTTGCTGATACTCGTGCAACTACAGTGGGCCTGAATTTTGTACATCCAGGAAAGGCTTGCTATGGCAGGGAGAATAATTGACGTTTCATTGTTTGCGGATTTTTTTGACAGTGAACAAAGTAGAGGGAATCTAAACACCGCGAGATGCGGATTTAAGTTCTGGAGCGCATTACAGAATTGCAGGAATAAGTTACATCATTCACACATTACAAGGCGCATCACGTCATTGTCCCAAAACCTCATTATCTCCTGCTCAATCAGAACAAATCAAATGCAATAGCCCTACTTCTCATACCGATAATCCACCGGCACATTCCCGGCCATCAGCATCCCATTGTCGGCTGAAATGCGTATCCCTTCAGGAATGAGAATTAATACACGGGCAGCATCAGCTGGAATTGAGAATCGAAAATTTCCTCTAACCCCATGTCCCAGAAATGACCTGCCCACAGTATCATAGACATCAGTTTTGTTTCTTCCGATGTTGATCTCTACAGTTTTGTCCTCGTTATAAGGATTGAAAAACAAATAGGTCGGATACGCTTCCTGTTTCCGATACATATCGGTCTTACGGCAATCTATTTGCAGGATCTCCGGTACATTGGTTTGTTGAATCGTGCCGCCGAAGAATCCGACATGTCCACTGCCATAGACTGAAAACATGGTTTGTTGCGGCATGCCTTTATGCCAGAGAGGCCCATCGCCTTGTGCAAACGGTGTGATGCCTTTGAATTCCGGGTACACGGATTCTTTGATGATGCCTTCGTAGGCAATCACATTTTTTGTCACCGCCTTGTGTTGCGGAATAGCTTGCAGTGAATCGGGGATATCATAAGGGTAGCAAAAACGTGCAGCATTTGAAGCATTCAGCGCCCACTTGCCAACTGCTCGCGCGTAGCGCTGGTCGTATCGCACCATTGCTGAAAGAGGCATCATCAGGTCAAATGTGTTCATCAAAAAACCATAGCCACCATTATGGACGGTGCTGCCCGCCATACCACTGACGTCGTAGCCGCCCCAATTGTCAACCAACACACCCCAGCCCTCACGACCAACCGCCGTACCATCGAATGTCCAATCGAGGAAACGCTGCACATCGTAATTCGTCCCGGCTTCCATATTCATGCGCGTGCCGATGTAAGCGGCGATGGGCATCATTGCTTCATAAAAACGATTCTCCTTTTGGTTGTACAACACGTTCATGGCGTTTTTAGCTGCCCGTAGATATTTTTCATCACCAAATTTGACCCAGGCTGAATACAACACAAACGCATATCCGCCCGCGACATCTTCCTGCGCAGGGATGTGACTTTTGCCGCCCTTCATGTTTTTAAAATCGAAAAAGGAATAACTATAACTGTTACCCATGATAGAATCCGAGCGGTAAAACTGATCGGCAATCGTCCTCAGGATCTCATCAAAGCCTTCTTCTTTGGGATAGAAATTGGCGACGGAATAAAAGAGGACATTGTTGTGGATTTCGTACCAGAAGTCATTTCCATAGCCTCCGCCGATATGCGCGCCTTTGTTGGTGAAATTCATGATGACATTCCAACCGTTGTCGCGGTTGAAATAATTACGCAACATGCCCACAAAGTTGTGACCATCCTGCTTGCTTTTGTCTATACCTGCCAGTGTAGCGCCAAGTACTGCACCTAATGCACCGAGTGCTTCATGGTTCTCGCCATTATTGACTGCTCCGCCCATGCGAACATCGCCGAGTGCGGTATAAATTCCGAAAGTGGTTTGGGGGAAATTGCGCCCCATTGTATCCCACCAGATCAGCGGAAGAAAATCGCCTTTTTGAGAAAAATCAAAGACATAACTATCAAAATCCAGCGCAGTCTTTTTCCAATCTTTATATGCATACGGCTTCGGATGATCAGGCATCTTTTCTACGCGGGGAATGGAAAGTTGAGTGACAGGGATGCTCGATGGTGTGAAAGCGAGTTGATGGGCACAGGAAATCAGGAAGGGTAGTAGGAGGAGAAGAAAGTATTGTTGCTTCATTTAGGAATTGGAGTTGTATTGGTGAAACTACTCTGTAAAGTAACCTTTTAGTAGGGGCTGTCATCCTGAGCGATCCGATGATTTCTGTCGATGGAGTCATTCGCCGGGATGCTCCCTACGGTAGGCACAGTACAGGCACCTCACTCGTAATACAAAAACGTCAATACCGCTTGTCATCCTGAGCGAACGCAGTGAGTCGAAGGATGGCGGACGCTATACTTACTTAATTTCGAGCGACCCCAACAAGACCTCATAGAGTTGTCGCAGGTTGAGGGAGTCGAGAAATCCTGTTATATTTTACCACCATTTTTCAACTTTCACTTAAGCTATGAAAGAGCATACCTATTATGTTTATATTGTGACTAACCCATCAAAGAAGAGCTTGTACATTGGTGTCACAAACAATCTTGTTGAAAGGCTCGATGAACATTATCAGAATCGTGGAAGTGATGCAACCTGGGCAGGAAAATACTATTGCTATAAACTGATTTATTATGAGACATTTCGATATATCGATAAAGCCATCGAACGTGAAAAACAATTGAAAGGATGGAGTCGGATAAAAAAGGAGACTCTCATCAACAAAACGAATCCGCGGTGGAATTTTTTAAATGATCAATTCAGACGCGACCCTTCAGTGGACCCTAGAAGCTTTAGAATTGAATAGTTCTTCTTCGATATAAAAGGATTTCTCGATTCGTTCGTCGCTTCACTCCTCACTCACTCGAAATGGATTGGTGGTTGAATCGCTTGCATCCTTCGACTCCCTCTGGTCGCTCAGGATGACAAGCATACAGCAATTCAACATGCCTCTCTGGTTACCCAGAATGATGATTCGATTCTTGTTCACTCAGGATCGATTCCAATGCGCTTCGATCTCGCTAAGGAGGTCGCCAACACTGACCATGCTTAGTTTATTTTCCTTGCAGACTCCGTCGCTCTGACAGCGACTTCAAGACTTGCAAGTCCTGTTTCGAGCGGAGCGCTGAGTTGGTGGTCAGGATTTTCGATTTTATTCAGCACATCGAGCAAAGATGATTGGACGCAACTCGTATACACCTCTTGTTTGGTGTGGCCCATCCGGAATCTGCCGGTAATAATCTCGTCCACATCATAGTAAATGCCGCCTGAACATATCTGATGCATGTTTGTATCATCACTACTATTGGAAATTCCCCAACCCGCAGGTCTTGATTCGTCAGACGCGCTTTCTATTGGAAGAGAATTGTCAAATTCAAAAAACTGACTGGATAGTAAGGCTTGTTTAGTATGTGAATTGACCAGGACTTTGATGTCTGCCTCAAGCGGAATCCAACCATGCAACTCAATATCCGCGACGTCGTATGCAATTTTGATGCTGGTTGTTTCAAAGAATCCCGGACGCGCAAATGAATGATAATGCGTAGCGATAAGTCCTCCTTCATAGAGCACATTGGCCATGATCTGATCTTCTTGCTGCGCATTACGATTGTGTTTCAATCCATTGACTGCGAGCAGTTTGGCGGGATATAAGAAATGGACAAGATCGATGAAATGGACTGCGTGTTCGATCAGGATACCACCGGACCGACTGTGATCCCAAAACCAATGCGATGATGGAAGTTGTTGGTCTTGTGCGTAGTTTTCTACATCAACACGACGAAGTTTACCGAAAACCTCTTGTTGCGTCAGCTGTTGTATCTCCTGTAGAAGAGGATTGAAACGCATAATAAAATCTATG
Source organism: Saprospiraceae bacterium (assembly GCA_035292505.1). GTDB lineage: Bacteria > Bacteroidota > Bacteroidia > Chitinophagales > Saprospiraceae > DATDQA01. Next base: position 6,485 of record DATDQA010000178.1, read on the forward strand.
CCTGCAACAATTCCTGTTCTATCCCGGAAGTCAATGATTTTTTGGGCATCAGAGACTGTAATCGCGAGGGGCTTTTCAATAAGAATGTGCTTCCCTGCTTCCATACAAGCAGTGGCGATCATTTTATGTGAAGAAGGTTCAGTGACAATGGCAATCAGATCGATATCCTTCTCTGTAAGAATGTCCTGCCATTTTGTGAAAGTCTTTATCGCATGAAGGCTCTGCATTTTATCAACATCCTGATCGACCACGGCAATCACTTTAATATTCCCGAGCTGTTTCCATGCGTTATGCAGGAACTTTCCGAATCCACCGTAACCAATAATGCCGATATTGAAAACTCTCATGCGTTACTATAAATTATGTCTCGCAATTTCTACCATTGACTTTAGTTTTTGAGGCTGACTAAAAAGTCAATCACA
>DATDQA010000179.1:0-10778 GCA_035292505.1 Saprospiraceae bacterium
CACACTTTGTGGAGTACTGAGCACAGAAGTCTTAGCGGATTTTGCTTGGACTGATTCTATAATTTGTGAAGAGCAGTCAGTAAATGTTTATTTCAATGGTTTTGGCGCTGACAATTACAAGTACTTTATTGAAGAGAATGGCGATACGTTTAGCATATCATCCTATGGCGTAGTCAACTTTAATGAAGCTGGTAGCTATACGATTGGACTGATCGCGGATAATTCGGTGGATTTTGACACTATTTACAAGCAGGTAATAGTAAGAGCTAATCCATCTTTTGAACTTGAAACAATAAGTAGTCTTTGTTTTTTACCCACGGGTTCTGCACAAATTATAAACTGTATCTGCGAAGAACCAGTAGTGATTCAATGGTCAACGGATCAAGATGAAGAGCAAATAGATTCGTTGTTTTCTGGACAGTACACTGTAGTGATTGTAGATTCTCTTGGTTGTCAAAGCAACAAGTCTTTTGAGATAGGTTCACAAATGATTCTGAACACTTCAGATACTACCTTATGTCCTGGAAGTCCGTTGGCTTTAACAGTAGTAAACGGAAGCCTTCTTGATTCAACTGACATAACTTGGAGCAATGGAAGCATAGGAGATCACCAAGTCATTTTTCCCAATACAGAAATAACATATGATGTTTACATAAATGGCGAGAATGGCTTTTGCCAAGAATCAGTTTTGGTACTGATGGACTATAGTCAATGTCCTTGTGAAATTGTGTGGTCAATCAATGACATTGGCCTAGGCACCCTTCGCGAAGCAATAGAATGTGCACAATCCGGCGACACAATACGATTTGCGAATATTTTGGAAGGCGATTCGATTACGATCATAAGTGCAGAACTGTTTATCGATAAGGATCTTTATCTGTATGTTGAGGATGATATGATTCTGAATGTCATTGGTGATTTGGCCGGTTATACCTTTAGAATAGGCCCTGACCATAGTGCAACGATAGATGGTCTAAGAATTGTGAATCAAGGGATGTCTCCGGTAATAAGGAATGAAGGAAATTTAACTTTAAAGGATATTGTCATGAAGCAAATGGAAAATCTGGCCCTGGATCAGGGCTTACTCCACAATCTGGGAGCGCTAACTATCATTGGAGATGTACAGGTCGTTCAGGACACTCCATAATACAAATACCATAATTCAGTAAAAAGACTGAATCTATGAATCCAATAGATTAAGTAGTTCCTGCTCTTTCTTCTTCAGCGCCAGATTCAACTCTACCGTCCTATTGAATTGCTTACTCTTGGCGATACTCGATTTGAGTTTTTCAATTTCATCGTCGAGCACATTCAATCGCGTTCGAAACAAGAAAAAGGCCCCCGTCTCAAACGCTCGCAGGTTGGCTCCTTTCTCACTGCCCTGTTAAACGCCACGAGGTTATCCACCCGCACATTCAACTCAAATCTCTAAGCTCACAACGCGCACCCCGTATCTCGCACCCTTCCTTTTAAGCCTATATTTGTCTTATGCAAACAGATCTCCATGAAGGACGCACTGCGTTTGCCTTCATGGTAAACCTAAAAACTAACTTCATCCTCAATGCAAACTGACCTCAGATTAGCCGTCCTCATCGACGCCGACAATATCACAGCCACCTATACCAAGGATATCTTCGAAGAAATCGCAAAGTATGGCACCCCTACCTTCAAACGCATCTATGCTGACTGGACGAAGCCGCATGTCTCCGCATGGAAGAACGTACTATTGGATCATGCGATCACACCGGTACAACAATACAGTTACTCGCAGGGGAAGAATGCGAGTGATAGCGCTTTGATCATCGATGCGATGGATATTCTCTACACGGGCAAAGTCGATGGCTTTTGTATTGTCTCGAGTGATAGTGACTTTACCCGCCTCGCAACAAGACTCAGGGAAGCAGGAATGAGGGTAATCGGGATGGGGGAGAAAAAGACGTTGAAACCCTTCATTACCGCTTGCGATAAGTTTATCTATCTCGAAATTCTGAAAGCCCCGGAAGTGCAACCTGAAGTGAAGAAGCAAAAGAAGTATCAACTACAGGGAAGACAGACACAAGAAGAACCCATCAATAAGATCGATCAGGACCTGACTAAACTCTTACGTGACAGTATCTCAGACGTCGCCGATGAGAACGGCTGGGCTTTCCTCGGTGAACTTGGAAATCTCTTATTGAAAAAGAAACCGGATTTCGACGCAAGAAACTATGGATTTCAAAAACTTCTCCCATTGATTAAAAGCCTTGGCAAATTTGAAATTGATGAACGGGAGACAGGGAAGAAGAATGTGAAGCATGTGTATGTGAAAAGCAGGTGAAATCAGGCTGAGGCGAAGGCGAAGTTGGCAGTCTTCAGTTCTCAGTCAGCGCTTATCATCCATCACTCATCATCCATCACTCATGATTATGGACCTCACAAAGAAATACTCCAACGGAGAAGTCACCATTGTATGGAAGCCTGCATTGTGCATTCACTCGGGCAACTGCTGGAGAGGACTGCATGAAGTTTTTCACCCCGAACAGCGACCATGGATCACACCGGAAGGATCAACAACTGAGAGGATTATCGCACAGGTCAACAAGTGTCCAAGTGGTGCATTGAGTTTCTACTACAATGAAGCAGAGCAACCAGATTCCCTTACTTCAGACTGATCAGCGGTGAACCAGTAATTAAAATCAAAAGAGTTCATCTATCATCCATCACCCATCACCCATCACTCATAGTTCTATATGGATCTTGCCAATTCTCTGGAAAGCCTTATCACAACAACAGCCGAAACTTTCAATAAGATCTCTGCCACCGAGTGGACAGACAAACCTAATCCACGCAAATGGTCTAAGAAAGAAATCCTCGGCCATCTGATTGATTCAGCAATGAATAATCTCAAGCGGTTTAATGAAGTACAGTTCTTCACTGAGCAACCTTACGTGGTTCAGAAATATCGGCAGGAAGAACTCGTGAAGTCTAATCGTTACCAGGAATTACCAATAGAGCATTTGATTGCTTTATGGACACTTGTCAATATGCAGCTTGCCTATGTTCTCAGAGCTCTGCAAAATGAGATGCTTGAAATTGCCATTCTGATTCCGGAAGGTGAAATGCAAACAGTAGGATGGCTGGCAGATGATTATGTCGTGCATCTGCGACATCATCTTGAGCAGATCTTTGTCGGTGAATAAATTCATCGTCATGATAAAATACACCGCTGACTTAAGTTAAATCTCGTTCTGCCGTTCCTCCCTTCTGCCGTTCCTCCTTTCTACCGTTCCTCCTTTCTGCCATTCCACCTTTCTACCGCTCTTTCATCTCGCCGCCTTTCTATAGTTCCAAACCGCCAATCCATTGAAGAACACGGCGAAGCCAAACGTAATGAAGACATCCCAGCGTAGATCCCACAGAGAACTTCCCATGAGATATATCGCACGAATGCCACGGATGAAATACATCGGTGGGTTACATCTAGAGATCCATTGCGCCCAATCCGGCATGCTTTCCACGGGGGTATAGAGTCCGCCCATAAGAATAAAGATCATCATAAAGAAAAATGCGATCAAGGTTGCCTGCTGTTGATTGTCAGCAACCGTACTAATAAACAAACCAATGCCCAGCACAGCGAGTAGATAGATGGCGGCATAGATAAGGATCGCAAGCACTGAGCCGACAGGCCAAAGACCATAAATAAGCCAACCTACGCCCATGCTGATGGTGATGGAAACAATTCCCAGGAGCCAGAATGGAACCAGTTTGCCAAGGATAAAATGGATCTTGCTGACCGGTGTTACATTCAATTGTTCTATGGTACCGCTTTCTTTTTCGGCGACAATATTCAATGCAGTCAGAAAACTACCAACCATGGTGACGAGGATTGCGAGAATTCCAGGCACCATAAACCAATGATAGTTCGAATGTGGATTGTACCACGCAGAACTCTGTACTTCGATGAGCGGCAATGTACCACGTGGCATGACCGGGATCCATTCACTTCGGATTTCCTGATTGAAATCAGCAATGATCTGACGGGAGTAACTCATCCCCATTCCTGCTTTCATTCCATTTACAGCGTCTGCCGCAAGAAACAATGTCCCACCATTTCCGGCAACAACGTCTTTTTCAAATCCCCGGGGAATGGTCATGATCAAATCCGTTGCGCCTCGCCCGACTTTATCCAATGCGGCCTTTTGATCCTGTACAATGTCAACAAGTTTGAAGTATCCGGAAGCATCCATCTTCTGAATGAGTTGACGGGCATAGGTGGAGTGATCGTCATCTACAACTGAAAAACGAATATTCCGCACCTCATAGTCGGCTGCAAAAGGAATGAGGATCAATTGCACGAGAGGCATGGCAATGATCAAACGCAGAATGGCCGGATTCCGGAAAATCAACCGGAATTCTTTTTGCAATAAATAATACAAGCTTCGCATCACTCCAACCTGATTTTAAATTTTCGCAATGCAATCACCAGGAAGAACAACGTCATACCAGAGAGAATGATCAGTTGCTTCAGGATAAAGGCGAGGCCGAGTCCTTTCACCATAATAGTCTTCAGGATCTCAAAAAACCAACGTGTGGGCACGACATGACTAAAGATCTGAAGGAGCTTCGGCATATTCTCAATAGGAAACATAAAGCCTCCAAATACTAATGCCGGCATCAAAAAGGCAACTAACGATACAAACATTGCGACCTGTTGACTCTCTACCAATGTGGAAATCAATAACCCTAAAGAGAGAGTTGTCAAAATAAATAATACGCATGTTGACAATAGTAAGGGCAGACTCCCACGCAAAGGCATACCAAGGACCGTATACGACAACAATAAAATAATCAGAACGTCTAAGAAACATAATGCGAGATATGGTACTGCCTTGCTGAGTATGACCAGGACCGGACGCATTGGCGACACAAGCAGGACTTCCATTGTCCCGAGTTCTTTCTCACGGACAATAGATACAGATGTCATCATCGCCCCAAGTAACATCAGGATCAAAGTCATCACTCCCGGTACGAAGTTGTACGCACTCACCAGTTGTGGATTGTAGAGCATGCGGTATTCAGTATCGATCCGGTATGGCAAATCTTCTGAGCCCCAAAGTTCTTTCTGGTAATCTGCGATGATGGCTGATACATATTGTATCGTCGTAGTTGTGGTATTGGGATCTATTGCATTGCCGATGATTTGGATGGCGCCTTCGCCTTCACCAAGAAGATCCTTTTGAAGACCGGCAGGAATGATAATGCCAAGACGGACCTTGTTTTCCCTGAAGAGCACTTCGAGATCTTCGAAGCGCATGAGCTTATGTGTGATGTTGAAATACTGACTTGCATCCAACCTGTCGATGATTTGTGCGGAGATATCATCTCCGGCCAGATCCAGGATCGCTACTGAAGAATTCCTGACTTCCGTCGACAATGCGAAACCAAAGATCAGCATCATCACCACAGGCAAGCCCAGCAAGATCATCAGACTACGTTTATCACGTAGCACGTGCCAGAATTCTTTTCGGATGAATGCCAGGAAGATTTTCATTTTCGGAGCTTTCTTCAACCCCTTCAGGGTTGAGCACTTTTAGTATGTTTTTTTCCGCAGGCACAGCCTGCGGTTTTTGATATTGAACCCCTTCGGGGTTAAATTTTCTGAGTTAGAGTCAATCCATTAATAGTTAATTAATCATTCAACTCTTTTCGCATTTCTCGCAAGCTGCAGAAACACACCGTCCATAGAATTTACACCATAGTGTGATTTCAATTCAGACGGACTGTCAAGTGCTGCAATCGCTCCATCCACCATTACACATACCCGATCGCAATATTCTGCTTCATCCATATAGTGTGTGGTGACAAAAACTGTGATGTCTCGTTCTGCCGTCGCACGGATCAGATCCCAGAATTGCCGACGTGTAATGGGATCGACTCCTCCTGTCGGTTCGTCCAGAAATACGACTCGCGGGTTGTGCAGGATCGCAGTGCTGAAAGCGATCTTCTGCTTCCACCCCAGAGGCAGGCTGTACACCGGTTGATCCATGTATTCCGATACGCCGAGTTCCCTGATCAGTGCATCGACTTTTTCTTTCAGCTCGTGTTTGTTCAACCCGTATATGCCCCCATAAAAGAGCATGTTCTCTCTAGCGGTCAGATTCGCATACAAACTGAATTTCTGGCTCATGTAACCGATGTTCCGTTTGATCTTCCCGCGCTGTGTAAAGACATCATATCCGGCAACATTTGCTGAACCGGATGTCGGAGTCAGAAGCCCACATAGCATCCTGATGGCTGTGGTTTTACCTGCGCCATTTGCCCCCAGAAATCCGAATACTTCACCTCGCTTCACTTCAAAGCCGATACGATCCACTGCAGTGAATTGTCCAAAACGTTTTGTCAGTTCATGAGTGTGTATCGCGACGTTACCTTCCATCATCATGCGACATTTGCCATCAAATCAATGAACACGTCTTCAATATCCGGATGAACATCCTCCACCGACGAGTCCTGGTATCCCCTATCAATCAGAAATCGTTTTAATTCTGTAACGTGATCTGCTGAATGTGTTTTCAACAACACGTGATGGACACTTCCAAATGAATAACAGGATTCGCAATTGTCATACTCCCTGAGATCAAGGAGTAAACGATACATGGATGAAGCACGGACAGCGAGGAGAGGACGTGCATGTCTTTTGAGAATACCGGCGTAGGTGTCAATGTCAAGGATCTTTCCTTTCTGCATCAGCGCAATCCGATCGCATCGGGCCGCTTCATCCATATAAGGTGTGGAAACAAGGATGGTGATTCCCTTCTTCTTAAAAATGTCCAACATGTGCCAGAATTCTTTTCGGGATACCGGATCTACACCGGTGGTGGGCTCATCAAGAAGTAATACCTGTGGTTCGTGTATCAAAGCACAACACAACGCGAGCTTTTGTTTCATTCCACCTGACAACTTTCCTGCACGACGTTTTTTAAATGGCTCGAGCTGTACATAGATATCTTTGATCAGATGATATTTTTCCTCTAAAGTGGTATTAAAGATGGTGGCGAAAAAACGGATGTTTTCTTCGACGGTCAGATCCTGATACAATGAAAAACGCCCCGGCATATACCCGACAATATTCCGGATTACTTTGTATGATTTCTGCACATCATTTCCACAAACAGTCACTTCACCTGTATCGGCTAATAAGAGTGTGGCCAGAATTCTAAAGAGTGTCGTCTTCCCCGAACCGTCCGGACCAATGATCCCGAAGAGTTCCCCGTGCCCTACATCAAAGGAAATATCCTGCAATGCCTGTACACCGGATGCGGCATAGCGTTTCGAGACATGCGAGATGTGTATGGAGCAGGTCATCTGTAGCTACCAATCGATTTCACCATACATTCCGATGCGCAGATAACCATCGCTCTTTACAGTCACTTTCACCGCATAGACGAGATTGGCACGTTCATTTTTTGTCTGGATTGTTTTCGGAGTAAACTCCGCTTTCTCCGATATCCACGAAATCGTTCCATCGTATGTCCGCTGATCAGTCTGTCCATTATCTACAAGGACTTTTACCTGTTGACTCAATTTTACTGAGGCCAGTTGGTCTCCCGTCACATAGGCGCGCAGGATCATTTCGCTGAGATCGGCGACCTTATACAATGGCTTCGCAATACCGACGACTTCATACTCTTCTGCATATTTGGCGATGACGATACCGTCAATCGGATTGATGACCTTACAATGTGTGATCTGGTTTTCGATACGATTGATTTGGGATTGCAATGGAGAATTTTCACTCATAATACCGCGATTTCTGTCTTCAGTCAAATGTTCTGATGACCTGATTTGCTCCTTCAGTACTGAGACCTGACTTTGTGCAGTTGCGATTTGTTTTTGGAGGACATCCATCTGTCCTTGCACATCATCGAGTTGTTTTGTGGGTGCAGCTTCCTGTTTGATGAGCGTACTCAACCTGTCCCTTTCTTTGGCAAGCACGGCATATTGGGTTTGAAGTGCGAGGATCTGTGCTTCCTGAGAGGCGATTTGCTTTTCGAGCACACGGATCTCCGGCGTTGCATCCAGACGCTTGAGTTTTAAGGCTTCTTTCGATGCTTCGATCTGTGCCTTTAGCAGTGCAAGGTCATCACAATCGATGTTACCAACGACCTGATCCGCAGTGACAGCAACGCCTTCATCAATCTGCCAATCTATAATCTGACCAGCTGTTTGTGAAGAGACGACCACTTCGCGTGCTTCAAACACACCACTCGCGTCGAAGTTCGCATCCTCCTTCTGACATGCAGAGACTGTAAACAGGAATGTGATTGTCGCTGCACAATAAAATGTGTTTTTCATCATCAATGATTTAAGATGCTGATGCCATAGAGATTCTCCAGGAACATGCGCTCACGCTGTAACAATACTTCGTGTGTAATACGGCGTTCTTCAGCCAATGAGAGTTCGGTGATTTCATCGAGATAATCCGTCGTGGAAAGGGTTCCGGCATTCCGTTGCGATGCAGCTACTTCAGCCATCTCGCGGCGCATGGTGATGATTTCTGCATCTTCGATAAGCCACGCTATCAGTTTTTCTATTTCTGCAAGACGTTGCTGTTCCTGAACATGGAGGTTTTGAAGAAGCTTCTCTTTTGCTAGTTGTACTTCTTCCTGCTGCAATTGGTAAACCTGGCTTTCACGCAAGGAAGTCCGCAGATAAAGTTGGGTGAGGGGAATACTTGCGGTAAGGCCTGTTATTGCATATGTGTCGAAAGCATCACTCAGGAAGTTTAATCCCGGCTTTCCATATCCGAGACTTGCAAATGCAGAAAGCCTGGGATGATACTGCGCCTGATTAAGCCGCTCCATGGACTGCAATAAACTCAAACGCGCATCCATTGTGCGGACTTCAGTACGCGCATCGAAAGAGTTCCGGAGGGCGTTGTTGACAGAGGACATGAGCCCGACTTCGAAGTTCGCATCAAGCCGACCCATCAGAATAGCGAGAGAGTGTTTTGCAGCAACTTCATAATACTGGGCCTCTTCCCGTTTTTGCATTGCTTCTTTCAGCTTTACCTGTGCCGCCAGGAGATCTTTTTTATCTACTGTTCCTCCGGCAAGATGACGTTCTATCGAGCGAATGGTAGTTTGTAATTGTGCAATCAACAGATCGGTAGTCACTACAAGTTGTTGTTGCAATAAAATTTTAAAGAACACATCTATGACAAGTTCTTCGGAAACATGCAAACCTGCCTGGTACTGCAATGTGGAGAGTGCCGATTCCTGATCCAGAACATCGCGCCGTGCTTTTGTCGCCCCACCATTGTAAATGCTCTGTTGGATGTCTAAAGTGACCGCATATTGATCCTGATCTGGCATGGGTACTTCAAAACCAGGAACATCAAGGGGAATAGATGTCACATCAGATTGCCATGTTGCTTTACCGTTGAGCTGTGCTTGTGGAAGTACTTTCAGGGTATTAAGTTTTTGTTGGATTCCCAGTCGTGTTTCAATGTTCACGAGTTGTTTGGCATCCGGATTAGAAGACTGCACCTCGCGAAGGCAAGCATCCAGGGTTAAGGTATCCTGAGCTGATACAATATGAGTGTACATCAGGAGTATGCCCAATACAATGAGTCCGAATCGATATGTGTAATGCCTTTTCATGGTTGAGTCATTACGCGGATGATTTTCATGATTTCAGTTTTACGTTCAGAGAGAAAGGCATCATATCCTTCCTGATCTTTTCCCATCATATGGCTCGCCACCGGACGTGCGACGTATGGGAAAATGCACATGCTCAGGAGAGAAATCAGAAAATGACCAGGGTCTACGTTTTTAAGTCTGCCCGCTTGTGTCTCTCTTGAGAAATATGTCGTCACCACTTCGAACATCGTTCGAGGTAGGAGTTCGACAAACTTTGGGTTTCGGTAAATACTGAACAAGATGAACATAGGCAATTGGGGATTGGAAGTAAGGAATTTGAGATAGGCATCTACGAATGCTTCGATTCTTTCCTCCAGGGTCTGCTTAGATGTAAATGCAGCGGTGACCTCAGGCAGGAAAGAGCCAATCCTCTTTTGCAACACTTGTTCAAAGAGTTTTTCCTTCGATCTGAAGTAATAATGCAGCATTGCTTTATTGATTCCGGCAGCCTCCGCAATGACCTGCATCCGGGCGCCGTCAAAGCTGTCCCGCATGAAGACTTCCTCCGCTGCCGCCAGTATTCTTGCCTCAGTACCAATGTCTTGCACGCTATCCATAGGGTTCAACCTTTTGATTTAACCATTTGGTTGAGGCAAATATAATTCTGTATTTTTTCTCAGGCAAGTGATGGCAGTAAAATTTTTTACGGAGGTACCCCTATTTTCGCCGGATGTTTAGAAAATATGGTGTTGCTGCTCTCAGCGCGGGTCTGTTATTGATCGCATGTGGGGGAGATTCATCACAAAAGCCTAATGGCATCATCAATCCCAATGGTGACAGTGAGCTCGCCCTTCTGATGCGGGATATGTTCGAAGATGGAATGCTGACCAAACAACAAATACTCGATAGGCGGACTCCCGAAATTAAATGTGACTACACACGCATTCATACTGCGGCAGCAACGCAACCGGAAAAAGTCGCCACTGCAGAATACAAATTGTATGCAAATGCATACGAAGTATCTGTTGAGACTCTCCTTGCCTCAGATCCTGCTAAAAGGGCAGATACATATCAAACAATGATCGCCGCCTGTATGCAATGTCACCAGACGATGTGTCCAGGACCGATGGTGAAGATTAAGAAGATGTACTTGTCCGA
>DATDQA010000180.1:0-8286 GCA_035292505.1 Saprospiraceae bacterium
CAAATCTTGTCTTATACTGTGCAACCCAAGGACACGCTATACCAGATCGCGACAAAGTATGGTATCTCAATAGCGGAATTAAAGCAACTGAATAATCTGACATCGGATACAATTCATCCGGGGCAATCATTGAAGGTGCAGAAGTGAGTTACTGTTCCTGGGAACTTGTTCCTGGTTGTTGGTTCTTGGTTTTATGCAAAACCTGAGAACTCGTCAATTTTCATTTTAATTTTGATTTTCATTTCAATTGGTGACAATGCTCAAATCTTTCATTTCTCTGGTTTTATGTTGCTGTATAGTCATGCCTTTGTCTTCTCAGAGTTATGCATTTGGATTCAAGGGCGGACCATCGCTGACGATTCAAAAGTGGAACGGCTTCGGTGGACGTGAACCGTTGATTCGTTATCACGCAATCGCTTTCATCGAGTCACATAATGACGAGACCAATTCCGCGCTGTTTGCGCAGGCCGGATATCATATTCGTGGGAGTGCCCTGCGCTTCTATGCTTACTACGATCCGATCAACATGCGTAATGTCAATGCGAGATCCACGGATATGGAATTCCACAATCTTTCACTCTCTGTGGGAGCGAAGCGTAAATATGATGTGGGGCCAGGGAAAGGGTATTACCTGATTGGTCTCCGCGGTGAGTATACCTTCGATACGAAGCTGGATGGCTTTCTGAACACCTATGAAGGATTGGAAAACAAGGTCCTTTTCGGCGTTTTGTTTGGCGGTGGATATGAGCTCCCCTTTAGTCGATTCGTTTCAGGCATTCTGGAATTCTCGGTGTCCCCGGATTTCAGCAAACAAATTTATCTGCCACCGCAGGAAACAGGATATACCGATCTGAATGGTAACGAGATCATCCTACGTGAGCAAAATGTGACGAATGTCTCGATCGAGATATCATTGGGGTTGCGGTTTTTAAGAGAGATTACATATTATGATTGATGGATGATGAGTGATGGGTGATGGATGTTCAACTAATTGATAATCAGTATCTTGAAAAAAATCATTCATCATTCATCATCCATCAACCATTTTCCCTACCTTCGCCCCACTTTTTTTAAAACCGCGTTCGCATCTATTACAGAATGAGAAGATGCGGGCCTTAAAACTGAATATCCATGCGGCAGTATGAAGTCACCTTCATCATAGACCCTGTTCTCCCCAACGAAGAAATCGCAGGAGTAGCCAGGAACTACCAGGACCAAATCGTTCAGGAAGGTTGTGAGATCGTCCATGTAGATGCGATGGGCCTCAAACCCCTTGCGTTCCCGATTCATAAACGGACCTCAGGGATTTACTTCTGTATCGAGTTCACATCACCAGCGCACGATATCATTGAGAAACTGGAACTCTCACTCCGTCGTGATGAACGCATCATGCGTTTTCTCACAGTGAAACTTGACAAGTACGGTGTGAAATACAATCAGGACAAGCGTAACGGCCTTATTGGTAAAGTAAAGAAGGATGATAAGAAACCTCGTCGCGATGATGAACTGGAGGAGGACACGCGTTCTGGTGGCTATCAGGGTCGTCCAAAAACTTCAGCTCCTGTGAAATCAGCACCCATTGTACCTGTTGTGCCTGTTGTGCCTGTCGTGCCCGTTGTTCCCGTTGTACTGGAAGAAGAATAGCATATTTCATTTTTTTATTTCTATAGCTATGGCATCAAAAGACGAAATTAAATTCCTGACCAATCCGAACATTGGTAAACTCCGCAAGAAATATTGCCGTTTCAAGAAATTTGGAATCAAACACATCGACTATAAGGATCCGGACTTTCTGGTACAGTTTGTCAACGACCAGGGCAAGATCCTGCCTCGTCGTATTACTGGAAACTCACTGAAGTATCAGCGTAAGGTAGCAGAAGCGGTAAAACGTGCACGTCACCTGGCATTGATACCCTATGTCACAGACCTTTTGAAATAATCAGTTCATTCTATTATTTACCCCGGTAAATATTCATCATCATGGAAATCATTCTTTTGCAAGACGTCGATAATGTGGGATCGAAGCACGATGTGGTATCTGTAAAAGACGGTCATGGCCGCAATTACCTGATCCCTCAAAAACTTGCAATCGTCGCCAATAAAGGAAACCGCGCCCGTCTTGAAGACATGAAAAAACAGGAAGCTTCACGTGAAGCCAAGATGCTTGGTCATTATGAACAAATCGCTGCTTCATTGAAAGATGTTGTTCTCAAGATTGGTGCAAAAGCCGGTACGACGGGAAAGATCTTCGGAAGTGTCACCAATGCTCAGCTCGCGCAAGCCCTTAAAGAACAATTCAATGTTGAGATCGAGCGCCGGAAAATTGTCCTGCCGGATGAAGTCAAGACTATCGGATCTTATACTGCGGTATTGCATTTACACCCTCAGGTGGAGACGCAACTGCAGTTTGAGGTTGTGCAGGAATAAAAATGCATAGAGCAGAGGGGGAAGGGCATAGAGCAGAGGGGAAATCCGCATCAATTGCCTCCGCTGCCGCCTAATATTTACTAAACTATTCCAGTGTTTTTGAGTAGGTGGTGATCTTTCGACTCAGATATCTGTTCCTGTGCTTTCAGCAATATTATTAGATATTGACATGGCCACTCCTCTGAGCTGATCTGCAAACCGAAAGAGTTTTTGCGTTTCAATCCGATTTGAAATTTCAAAGAAAATTAATCCGAGCTCAATGGCTTCGCGCCATATCTTTAAATCCTGAAAACGAAATTTGGCTTTCATGGTATATGAGTTTATGATTGATTCTGATGACAAAGTCGTATCCTGCCATCATGGTTTGTAAGTCTTCAACGAATGTATGAAAATACCTAAAAAGCATTTGAAAATTCCTCGAAACTGGATTTCCCATTGAATCAAAACGTCAACATATAGTCGGTGTACCCTTGGTGAGATCAACATCTGTCTATCTCTCTGCCCTCTGCTCCCTGCCCTCTGCTCTCTGCTCTCTGCCCTCTGCTCTCTGCCCTATGCCAGCTACTGTTAGTACTATCCTATATTCGCTTCCGAATTTTACTCAAAGTAACAGTGCCAATACTCAGTTTACAGGAAGTACGAAAGAGCTATCGCGATGTCGTCGCTGTAGATGCGGTGAGTTTCGATGTACCCCGTGGTGCGTTGTTTGGATTACTTGGTCCGAATGGCGCCGGGAAGACTTCACTGATCCGCATCATCACTACAATCACCGCTGCCGACTCGGGAGTTATTTATTTCGACGGTGAAAAACTCAATACTTCACACCCGGAGCATATCGGATATATGCCTGAGGAGAGGGGCTTGTACCGTAAAATGAAAGTCGGCGAGCATCTTATCTATCTTGCTCAACTCAAGGGCATGCATACGACAGATGCAAAGAAGAAACTCCTCGCCATGATGGAGAGATTCGAGATCACTTCCTGGTGGCCGAAGAAAGTGGAGGAACTCTCCAAGGGTATGCAGCAAAAAATTCAATTCATCTCCACCATTCTTCATGAACCTAAACTGATCATCCTGGACGAACCCTTCAGTGGTCTCGATCCGATCAATACAAATGTGATCAAGGATGAAATCTACGCTCTCAACCAAAGAGGGATCACCGTGATCTTCTCCACACACAGAATGGAACAGGTCGAACAGATTTGCGAATACCTTGTGCTGATCAACAAAGGGAAGAATGTCCTTCAGGGAAAAGTTGCTGAGATCAAAGATGCATTCAAGGAAGGCATCTTCAGGGTCACAAGTGATGGAACCATGAATGGAAACCTGAATGGATTGAACATCCTCTCGCATCAGACACATGAGCTTATGGTGAAGGCAGAACCCGGACACTCACCGAATGAACTCTTGCGAGATCTATTGAACAGAGGCATCACAATCCAGGGATTTGAAGAAGTGAAGCCGAGTCTGAATGAGATTTTTATCCGAACCGTCAAAAGTCTCGACAATGCGTAAGATGTGGATCGTCTTCAGACGGGAATACCTGATTCGGGTGCGCAAACGCACATTTATTCTGGCGACGATCCTGGTACCGTTAGCGATTGCTGCACTTGGAGTGGGTTCTGCGTTTATCAGCATGATGGGTGCAAAGGCAGAGAAAAGAATACTCGTGAAAGATGACTCAGGAATTTTTGAAAAGGCTAAGCGCGAAAAAGGGAGTCTTCAATTCTCTTTCTCAGCAGACAGTATCGAACACCTGAAAGAAACTTATGCGAGCAATGGATATGACCTGTTGCTGTATATCCCGGCTTTTCCAGACCTCAGTGCGCGTAATCATGGTGTGACATATTATGCCGCCGAGAAACCGAGTATTACGTTTCTCGAGAGAGTAGAGTGGGCAATAGGCTCTGCATTCAGAGAATATAAAATCGATGCATCGCAAATTGATCGTGCGCTGTATGAAAGTTTTAAGACAGATATCAATCTGGAAAGCATTACAACAAGTGCCGGCGGTGATACAGGATCGGGAAAGATGGCCTCAATCCTTGGTACGCTCCTGGGTGCAGTCATGGGCATCCTCATGTATATGGTCATCCTGATCTATGGTCAGATGGTGATGCGGAGTGTGATGGAAGAAAAGATCAGCCGCATTGCTGAAGTGATGATATCGAGTGTAAAACCATTCCAACTCATGCTTGGAAAGATTCTGGGCGTAGGCGCAGTAGGTCTGACCCAACTTGCCATCTGGATGATTCTCATTCCGGTTGTCATGACAGTGATTTCAGCTTTTCTACCGGGTATGGATGCCAGTGCAATGAACGCCGCACAACCAGGAATGGAAGCGATGCAACAGATCGAAGAGCAGGGTTTTGATCTCAACGCTGTGATCAATGAATTCTTTCGACTCAACTGGCTTGTGATCATTCCGAGTTTTGTGATCTTCTTTTTAGGTGGATTTTTTATCTACTCTTCACTGTTCGCAGCTATTGGTTCTGCGGTAAATGAGGATCTGGGAGAGGCCCAGCAGTTCATGTTGCCTGTGATGCTTCCGGTGATTCTCGCATTTGTGATTGCCATGTCGAGTATTGAAAATCCCAATAGTAGCATTGCAGTCTTCGGTTCTATCTTTCCACTTACTTCTCCTGTGGTGATGCCTACACGACTTCCTTTTGATCCACCACTCTGGCATGTCCTTCTGTCCCTGGTATTATTGATTTTAACGACACTATTTTTTGTATGGCTCTCTGCACGCATTTACAGAGTAGGTATTCTGATGTATGGAAAGAAGGTGAATTTCAAGGAGCTGGGAAGGTGGTTGTTTTATAGATGAATGAATCTAAGTTGCTGGTAAGTAGCTTGTAAGTGGCTTGGTATAGACTCCTATGTAAATTGATCCATTAATTACTTGATTCTTTCTTCGCTTCCGCAGTTAGTGCTGAGTGATGCGGACTGTAGACTGCCGACTGTAGACTGCGGACTGCTGATTGCTCATTTACTCATTTTGTCATTTACTCATTTGTCTCACTCTAGAAATCCACGCGATAACTCAACACTGGTATTATCCCAAGTTGCTTTGTTTGTCTGATTGCATCAAGGAATGGATCGTACAGCGAAAAGAACGCATTTTCCCTGCTCAACAAATTCTGAACATCAAGAGACCAGGTTGCGGTTTTATTGATTTTGTCTTTTTTCAGATATACGCGCAAGTCGATGCGGAAATAATCTTCCACTTCGATTACAAAGTTGCCTTCGTCGTCATACACTGTATAGCCTGCGGCCCGGGATTCCTCAAGATCTATCTCCTGATCACGCAAGCCACCCCGCCAATGCATACCGCCATTTAATCCGAATACCCGATCCCCATATTCTTTTCCGGATGTCCATTCCTTTCCACCGGTGAAAGATGCCCATGGCCCGGTATCATAAGCTGTACTGAAGAGAATCCCGGAAGATCCCTGATGTGTCGCATGTACCCACCCAATTCCAGCCCTGGCAAATGTTCCCTTGTACACATCCTGACGTAAAGCAAGTGCAAGGCTGATCGTTCGTCCTTTTCCCTCTAACGAAAATGGACCCGATCTTGGGTATCCTGCTTCACTGAGTATTGTATAATTGCTCATGATATCGGCATCGGCCGGAACATGTGTGAGCGCGTAATAATTGATAATCCCGGCAAGCTGCGTGCTGCTCCTGATCTGATCTCTGAACACAAAACTGAACGTATGCGTGCGTAATAAATCCAGATCAAGCATTGATCCTTGCTGAAATGTAACCTGAGGGGTGGTCATTCCGGAAAAACTGTATCCGGTTTCGATAGAGAATTTTTCTCCTGCCTGCCAATACACATGCAAAGACGGTTCTGGTACAATGGTGCCGCTACTGTTATCGTCATTCGCTGCCCTTCCGGAGAGAATAGAAATCGCAAGTCCTCCGCGTAGCACAACATCTCCAGTAACGACATAAGACACCTGCGTATAGGGTCGAAACAACGTCGTATTGCCTTTCACGACAAACGGACCACTTTGAGGATACCCTCCGTTTGCATTGACCGAATAGTAAGTGAGTCCGACTCCACCATTTACGGTCAATCTGTTTGAGCGTTGTCCCTGCCAGTCGACACGCGTTGAAAATTTCGTTTGTTTTGATAATTCATTTGAATATGGCAGCAGTGCGGTCGGACCAAGCCTATCCTCTGCACGATCTGATTTGGTGTATGAGATCGCCATCGTCGCCTTTATGACTCCTTTACGCATGGGATACTGAAGGGTCGCACCACCAATAGCCGCACCTGCATCGTACTCCACTTTCGAAATATCACGACTGTCCATTCTCTCAGCAGGTTCCTTTGGGCCATCCAGGTCCGTTTTGCTAATCCCTCCAAGCCCAAAGACTTTGACATAGCCTCCCTGCACAGACAAAGGATAATGAATATTAAAATTCAAATCCTGAAAATTGATTTTTTCATCGCCGAAATCCACACCCAAAGCGGACAAGAGTCCTATCGTCGAATAGCGATAGTTCACGAGATATGAGGCTTCTGAATCTTTCTTCAATCTTCCCTCTGTACCAAAGTCGATACCAAGTAAGCCCACCTGAACAGTATGTTCTGGCTTACGCACGTTACCTGGACGGAATTGCATATCCATCACACCGGACACCGCATCGCCATATCTGGCAGGCAACGCTCCCGTTACGAGGCTGGTTGTCGCGAGTACCTGGTTGCTCAGCATATTCACACCACCCCCTGTCGCGGAAGAGCGGTCGGACAAGGTGCCCGCATTGGCAAGGTGATTGGGATTGAGGATGGGTATGCCTTCGAGATACCATTGCATGAGCGCAGGACTCAGACCGTTGATGACCAATCCATTCGCCTGATCGTTTGCTGCATAGATGCCGGGAAATAATGTCGCTGTCCGTGCCGGATCAAAAAAGGTCGCAGGGAATCTGCGTGTTTCTTCTTCGGTCGTGGTGTAAAATCTATTGTTCACACTCCTGACCGATGCAGCCAGGATGTTGACCTCAGTCAACTCCCTGATCCGTGCGGTCATTGGAATTTCCAATACCACATCCTTGGTGCTACTCAGTTGTAATGCCTGTAGATGCACGAGTTCGTAACTGAGATGACTGATGATCACATCGAATCTGCCGCCATGTTTGGGTTCGTAAAGGAATTGACCATTATCGTCAGACTCCAATTGTATAGTTCCTCCATCGCCGGTGATAAAGACATTCGCCTGAGCGATAGGCTGATGTGTTGCATTATCATAGATAAATCCCCGGATGGTCTGAGTATAGGATTTAACAGTATATGCAATAAAAAAGATGAAACTAAATAAATAAACTTTCACAATAAAAATTCGGGTGTTTGGAAATCAATAATAAATATCAAGGCGTATTAACATCGAGATTTCGTTATCGGGATGGGAATGAAATCCCATCACTCCATTTCCTTCCTTCAAAAAGAATCACGGAGGCCAGGGATATTATTCCCCGGCCGAATCCTTCAATCTCAATCAAATCCCAAGCAATTTCTTCAAAGCATTGCGATCGATAGCACCTCCTGCAAAATCATCAAAGGCGCGCTCTGTGACATGGATAATATGATGATCGACAAAGGCGGCACTTTCCGCTGCACCCTGCTCGCTATCCTTGATACAACATTCCCATTCCACAACAGCCCATCCATCGTAATTATATTGCGCAAGTTTACTGAAGATGCTCACAAAATCTACCTGGCCATCTCCTGGTGATCTGAATCGTCCTGCGCGATCAATCCAATCCGCGTAACCGCCGTATACGCCACACTTGCCCGTGGGATTCAATTCCGCATCCTTTACATGAAAAGCCCTGATGCGCTCA
>DATDQA010000181.1:0-13274 GCA_035292505.1 Saprospiraceae bacterium
AAAGATAAAGCCGAATTTGTCTTCATAGCGTCTGTTTTCCTCTGCCAATGCAGCGATAACGTTTTGTGGTGCGGCTTTGACACTCTCTTGCTCTCCCAATGCCCATTGCGCTGTCGATGCAAATTTCTCCTTCAGCGATTCTATGTCGCCGATTTTCGGATGATGAGAAAAAGCCTCGAGCCAATCCGCCTTGCTGCTTGTGCGCCATGCAAGCTTTGCTTGATCCATAACTTCATCGAGATCCATAGCCCTTGGCTTGTTCAGCATTTGCGTTACCCATGAGGAGCAGCCGCAACATTTGAACAGTTCATGACGGCGAACTTCTTCGGGAAGGGAATAAAATTCGTCGATGGTCATATGTCTTATAGTTGACAGTGATGAATGATGGTGGATTTAGTGTTCACTCTCGCTTTCTCACCATCTCACCTTCTCACTCTCTGATCCTACCCCACAATCTCATCCTGCTGACACCACCATCAGGAAATATTGTCAGCCGCACATGTGTAAAAGGACCTTTGTTCACAATCTCCTTTTCAAATACATGTTCACAATCAGCACTGAGTTTTACTTGCGGAAGGATTGTTTGCCATTGTATAGAAGGGTCATCAAGATAGCTCTCCCTACCGGTAGTGATGAGACAACCTTCTATCATAGCACTGTCCGGATAGTTGCCTTTGAAATGACAGGTATCCACAACGATTTTCTCAATCATGCCTTTATGAGCTAATCGTACGACAACCCAGTCACGATTGCCGGGAATCCTGCTGCGTTTTGTCTCCCAACCATCACCCATGTTCACACCACGACCGGGCATGATGAGATTTCCCATGTGAGAAAAGAACATGTCATTGCAGCGGATCGACTTTGCGCCATTGACTGCTGCAGCAAGATCAACGGACGCATTACGATCTGTGATACTCCAGTCTTTCACTACATCGCCATAGACTTTAAGTCTTGCCACACCACCATCGGGATAAATATTCAAGCGCAGGTGTGAATAAACTCCGCTATCACCGATTTCATAAAAATTCTGAGAACCGGGATTTAAAACTGATTTAGGCAGAATCTCCTTCCAAACGATGAGTTCGTCCTCAAGAATGGCATCCCTTTGCTCTCTGCCCTCTGCTCTCTGCTCTATACGCGTAGCATCAATTGATGCATGGGGTGGATGATTACCGAGGAAGTGGTTCGTATCGATGTCGACACCTGATATTTTTCCTGTGGTAGCTAATTGAATGATACACCAATCATGACCCATTGTTCTTTTCCGACGTGATTCCCATCCGTCCATCCATTTCCCCCGATCTGTATACTTGTCTGGAATGAATATACCACGTCCGGGTTTTATGAGATTCTCTTTTTCCGCAAAAAAATCATCACTGCAGAGCAAGACCTTGCCACCAAATCTTTCAGCAGCGAGATCAAGGAGCTTTGTAAATGGAGGTTCTGACATGCTATCCGGTAATCGGTAATCGGTAAATCAGTAATCGGTAATCAGCGATCCGCCTTCGCAAGACTTCGGAGGACAAGTCGGTGATCAATTAATCATCAATTTGCCTTTATTCAAATGTAGAAAATTCCCGTTATCAAATACTAATTCACCATGCAGATAAGTCTGCTTCACAACACCAAATAACTCTTTATGGAGATATGGCGTGATGTGATGCCTGTGATAGATCATGCTGCCATTGACAATAAAATGGTCCTCCGGTGACCAGACCACGAGGTCTGCATTATATCCTTTTTCAATTCTTCCTTTCTTTTTAGCCCCTATGAATGGTGCGGGTCTTTCACATAACCACTTCGCGATATCGGTAATTTCACAATGATGTTTTTTCGCAGCAGTCCACAGAGCAGGCAATGCAAACTGGATCGAAGTAATTCCTCCCCATGCTTTCCTAAAATCTCCACTCTGCAATTCTTTCATTTCCGGAAGAGAGGGCGAATGATCGGTGGCAACAAAATCCAAAATGCCATTCTTCAATCCTTCCCAGAGTTTCTCGTTATTTGATCCTTCACGGATCGGAGGTGCGCATTTGAATTGCGTCTGCCCATCGGCAATTTCCTCCGCCGAAAAAAAGAGATAGTGTTGTGCAGTCTCAGCCGTAATGGGTAATCCTTGCTGTTTCGCTTTTGCAATTTGCTTCAGTGCATCTGACGACGACACATGGACGATATGCGTCCTGCAGTTGAATTCTTCGCATAGTCTTATCATCAGTGCAATGGCATCATTCTCCCACTGACGTGGTCTGGAATTCATATATGCCTGATAGGAGTCGGGACGGGAATAAATCCCACCCCTCCTTGAATGTGGATCAGCAGTCAATTCACAATGTACAAGCAACGGAAGATGATGCTTTGCAATGAGCGGTATCGCCTTGCGCAGATCGTGTTCTGATACCGAGGGAAATTCATCAATACCTGAATCGATTAGAAATGCCTTGAAGCCTAATACGCCTGCTGCAATAAGTGGCTCGATGTCATTTTCATTTCCAGGTACAACGCCACCCCAGAATCCACAGTTCGTATGCAAATGCGTCTGCGCTGCCCTGATCTTTTCGTGGAATGCATTGACACTCGTTGTCACAGGAGATGAATTCAAAGGCATATCGACGAGTGTTGTAATGCCACCTGCAAGTGCTGCTCTTGTCGCTGTATCAAAGCCCTCCCATTCCGTCCGTCCAGGCTCGTTGATATGTACATGCGGGTCAATAATTCCAGGCATCAAGACACTGTCTCCGACATCAACCAGTTCATCGCCAAAAGGATCAGGTGTGCCATCGATCACTTCTACGATGACTCCGTCGGAAACGACGATTGTCGCGTCCTTTATGCCGCGTTGTGTTACTGTACGTCTGCTGTGTATTCCAAATCGAGCCATCTAGAACTACTGTCAAAAATCGAAAATAAATAGCACCTCTATCTTAGAGGGAGAATAAATGTCATATGAACATCAGGCTAGGCTCAAATGCATATGGGAAAAGCGCGGTAAACCTGTCTAAGATCATTCGACATGCGGATCGACATGAATTCCGGCAGGTCACTGTGAATACTATACTCGAAGGTGATTTTGAAACGACCCATACTGAAGGCGACAACCGAAATGTCCTTCCTACCGACACGCAAAAGAATACGGTGTATGCCCTGGCTAAGGATCATTTTACTTCATCAATAGAAGACTTCGGTCTGTATCTCACTAATCACTTCATTTCTCACAATCCTCAACTCACAAAAGCAACCATCGAGATATCAGAATATTGCTGGACAAGAATCAGCAATGACGGAATTTCGCATCCACATGCCTTTATCAACGGAGGAGGTGAAAAACACTCAACTAAAATTGAACGAACAATAAGCCAAAGTCATGTGATATCTGGTATTCGGGATTTATTGATTTTGAAGACGACAGATTCTGCTTTCAAGGGGTATCCTAAAGATCAGTTTACCACGCTCAGGGAATCCGATGATAGGATTCTGAGCACACAATGTGAAATCCACTGGGAGTATCTATCAACTGATCTAGACTTTACTTCTCTCTATACCATGATCAGAGCTTCTTTGCTCAAGACCTTTGCAGAACACAAAAGTCTTTCCGTGCAGCACACGCTCTATGCAATGGGAGAGACTGTCCTCAAGCAATTTGATGTTGTGAAAGAAATCACGCTGCATATGCCCAATAAGCATCATATTCCGATGAATTTGGAACCATTCGGGCTTGAAAATTCCAATGACATTTTCATTGCTACAGACGAGCCGTATGGATATATCACGGGAACGGTGACAAGAAACTCTAAAAGAAGAGGACACAATTAGCAGTTCTTAGTTCTCATTCATCCATCTATTCCTCATTTGTTACCATCCAGAAACTTCTAGTTGCTGCTATTATTTCATAATCTTATCTTTAGCAATTCACTATTTTCATTCTTGATTCCCGGTGCTTAAAGCTATTCTCATCGACGACGAACCCGAATGTCTGCACAGTCTCGCTCATGACCTGGAAGCACATTGCCCTGGTGTAGAAATTATGGCCCAATGCGATAATGGCAAGGAGGCGATCAAAATGATCCATGCGCATGATCCAGATGTGCTTTTCCTTGATATCGATATGCCATATATCAATGGATTTGATCTTCTAGAAATGGTGCCGGAAGTGAATTTTGAAGTGATCTTCACAACAGCATACGATAAATATGCGATCCAGGCATTCAGGATCAGCGCAGTGGACTATTTGTTGAAGCCCATTGATACGGAAGCTCTCAGCATGGCGGTAGAAAAGGTGCGCATTTTACGCGAGAAAGGCAATACATCGAAGCAGATAAGCTTCCTGATTCAGCAGATCAAGGATCTCGAAAACAATAATGTGCGCAAGATCGCCCTGCCTACCTTCGACGGTTTGGAGTTTATCCACATGGATGATATTCTATACTGCCAGTCTGATGGAGCATACAGCCATGTCTTTTTCACTGATGGGAGAAAACTCTATATCTCTAAGACACTCCGTTATTTAGAAGATGCGTTGTGCAACTTCCATTTTTTCCGTGTTCACAACTCTTACATCGTGAATCTCAATCATGTGAATAAATATTCCAAGACCGATGGTGGCCTTCTCATCCTCAGTAATGGCATGAAAGTGCGTGTATCGCGATCCAGGAAAGATGAACTCCTTGGATTGTTTTGAGTATGGCACGCCCCATATCTGCATGCATTGTAGCTCTGATCCTTCTGTGGCCTTGCACGTTCAGGAGCCAATATTTTCAGAACATGAACACGGATTTCCCTTTGGGCCCTGCTGGAGAGATCTTCCAGGATACTGAGGGATTTTTATGGATTGGCACTGTAAATGGCCTGTTGCGATTTGATGGGTATGAGACACGTTTTTATACACATGATCCGAATGACAGCACTTCGATAGGAGCCAATAATATCGATGCTATCGGGCAGGATACCCAGGGCCGTATCTGGGTCGGATTGAATGGCTTTGGTCTTGACATCCTTAATGCGGAGCTCAAAACGTTTTTGCATCTCTGTCTGCCGGATACAGATAGAGCATGTATGCAGGGAATCAGCGTGCATGATGTTTCTCCTGAGGGTGAGCACATCATGTGGGTGGCAAGTACGCGTGGCTTGTTAAAGTTCAATGTAGGGAAGAAACCGGCATTGTTGCAGGCATTTCGATATGATCCCAATGATTCGCATAGCCTAAGCAATGATCTTGTACTTAAAACTTTCATTGATAGTCGAGGACGATTATGGATCGGCACAAACCAGGGGATCAATCTTTATGACAACATTAACATCGGGTTTATCAATCATCGCTCTAACGTGACCTTTCCCACAGCACAAACTCTGGATATTACTGAGGACAGGGAAGGAAAGATCTGGCTCAGCACACGATTTATCGATGAATGCCTGTTGATCTATGACGAAGCGACAGGAAATTTTGAGGCAGTTCCTGAGTATCGTAACCGCAATCTTGGTGAATTCAGGATCACCTTTGATCTTGACAATGATCTTTGGATTTCCGCACGTGGCGTGGGTGCTTATCATGTCGATGCCATAACCGGAGAACGTACATTCTTCAGCCCGAAAGTTGCCTCTAATGGCTACCGCAACATATATGGTTTACAACCGCTTACAGATAGCTACGGGAATGTCTGGATGACCGGCAATCATTTAATGAAATGGCCTTCCACCGGAAAAGCCGTTAAAAGGATCAGTTCTGATGAAAATCAAGTCATCTCCGTGTACGCGAATGATGATGCCATTTGGTATTCGGAAAACGAACTCTGGCGATATCAACGCAAAACGCAATCAACAACAGCGATTTTGCCATCGCATTTGCCAACGAATATCAGGGCGTTGGCAATTAAAGCAAGTCCCATAAAGAGAACCTATTGTATTCTCGATTATGATGAAGATCACGTCATCATGACAACGACTCGCAATATCTTCATCTGGAACACAAAGACGGACTTCTTCAAAGAATATCCGCTGGATTTTGGAGGGCCCTTTCGCGAATTCGTGATTACACCCGACAAGAAACACCTTTGGATTTGTGGCAATCAGGGCATGCCGATTTTGTTTGAATTGAAGACAGGAAGGACTCTTCATCCGGAATATGTATCATCCATTCTCCACACGAGATGCGTAGTGCAAGCTGATAATGGCGACCTCTGGTTTGGCTCCGGGTCACAAGGTGTATACCAGCTTGAAGCTGCGACGCATAGGGTCAGGAATTTTATACCCAATCATACTGATCCTGCATTTAGGCTCTCAGACTATACTGTTAATGACATTGTAATATCGGGACAGTACGTTTGGGTGGCCACAAATCTTGGGATCAACAGAATCAACACGACGGACTATAGTGTGAGCAACAGGCAGTTACCGGTCCCTATAAGCCAGGAGAGCAGCATGTCATTGTTGGTAGATGACTCCGGCGATATCTGGTCAGGCACACAACGGGGTCTTATACATTACAACCCTGTCACGGAGACCTGCAGACATTTCGACCGTACCGATGGTTTGATTAATGCGGTATACACTCAAGGGGCCTGCTTTAAAGATAGCCACGGCATCTTGTATTTTGGAGGGGATCAGGGTGTCGATTATTTTGACCCTGGGGAAATGGGCATCAACGCAATACCTCCGGATCTTTACATCAGCAGGATACTGGTCAACAATTCACCAGCAGATACAATTATCGCTGCACATCATCTGTCGAAACTCTCCTTGACGCATACCCAAAATTTTATTGAAATCGAGCTACTCGCCCTGCACCTCACCTCACCAGAATCAAATACTTATGCTTATCGCATTCCGGAGATCGATACCGCATGGCGTGATTTGGGCGTTCATCGGACGATCACTCTGGCGAACATGCAACCCGGAGCATACACGCTCCAGGCTCGTGCAGCCAATGCCGATGGTATCTGGTGTGATGACAAAACCATGTTGGGGATCAAGATTAAGCCGCCGTTTTGGGCAACCATCTGGTTTATCGCCTTTTGCATGCTCGCCATCGGGGCACTGTTCATCTTCGCTTATCGCTATCGCATCCGGCAGATTGAGAAACGCGAGAGACTGAAGGCAGATTTCAATAAACGGATCGCCGAACTCGAATCAAAAGCCCTGCGCGCACAAATGAATCCCCATTTTCTCTTCAATAGCATCAACTCTGTTAAGTCGCTTATTTCTCAAGGCCATAACGAAAAAGCGACGCAATATCTCATACGGTTCGGTCAGCTAATTCGACAAATTCTTGCAAATTCTGAGAAACCTTTCGTACGTCTGCAGGAAGAACTTGAAGCTCTTCGGCTTTACCTGGAAATCGAACAACTGAGATTTCAAAACTTCAGATTCAAGATCACAGTTGGCGATCATGTGAATGCCGATTTTATTGAAGTTCCGCCGCTGATCCTGCAACCCTATGTCGAGAATGCGATCTGGCATGGCCTCATGCATCAGACCTCTGGCGATCGTCGACTTTCTGTAGATGTCACGCGGGGTCGACGCCTCCTCCATATGACGATCGAAGACAACGGGATTGGCCGTGAAAAGGCGCAACAAATAAAGATGCTCGGTAATTCACGTAAGGCGGGCATGGGTATGCGCCTCACAGGAGACAGGTTGAATTTGTTGCGTAAGATATATGGACAAGATGTCAGCATTTTGATTGAGGATCTGTTCGAAAATGACAGGCCAATAGGCACACGGGTACGGATTGCGATTCCATGTTCGGATTAAAGATCTGTTCCCCGAGATGGCGGAATATCTTATCGAATCCGGCTTCTAAATGTTCATCACAAACTCACTTTCACCAATCATAAGCCCTATCCGCCATCTACAAATCGAGGGTTGTAGACGTGCAATACTTGTCCGTTAATTTGTTCCGAGCATCAGAGGTACAGAGAGAAGACATTAAAAGAGGTGACTGTGTTCTTGTTCATTGTGCTCTCTATTAATAAATCATATTGCATATGAAAATTACAACCCGAATCAACTCATGGCAAGTGCTAACGGCTATATTCCTTTTTTCATGGAGTATCTTCAGTTCATGTAAAAAAGATGATCCGGTCATCCCAAAGAATAGCGATCCAATTGAGCTATTGTGTGGTGAGCTGGATGTTCCCCGTACGCTGGCTAATGACCCTGACCGGCCGGTTGATTATTTAATTCAGTGCAATATGAAGGTCAGTGCTGATCTTATTATCGAACCGGGTGTAGTGATCGCTTTTGACGCGGGCAGAGGACTAGAAATTACGAAAGACGGGTCACTCAATGCAACCGGCACGGCATCCGAACCCATATTGTTTACCGGAGTGGAAAAGGTAAAGGGTTCCTGGGCAGGTATTATGATCCAAAGTTCCAGCCCTCTGAACAAAATGCAATATGTCATTGTGGAATACGGAGGGCAGGCAGGATTTTGGCCGAATAGCTTGAACGGTAATGTCAATACCTGGTCAAATGCAAGATTGGTCATGAACCATTGCCAACTCAACAAGAGTTTTACTTTCGGATTGAATACATTTCATCTGGGACCGTCGGAGGTTATTCTGAATAACAATACGTATAAAGACAACCAGGCTCCGCTTCGCATCAACGGAAGAGACTTATGGATCCCCTCTCTGACGGATGATTACACCGGAAACGTGGAAAATAAAGTTGAAGTCGTTTTATCTGGTGCAGAAATAAATGAGAATCAAACATGGCATAAGATCAATGTGCCCTATAAAGTGACTGGCACTCAAAATTTGAGTATCAATGCAAATCTGACCATTGAACCTGGGACTCAAATCGAAATGGGTCAGAACACTGGCATTAATATCAATGACAATGGAGGTTTAAAAGCAGTTGGGTCTCCGAGTGATCGGATCATCATCCGCGGCGAACTTGGCATAAAAGGAAGTTGGCATAAAATATTTTATAAAGGAACTAATATCATAAATGAAATAGGATATGCCGATATCCTCCATGGGAGTCAGGACCCTTTAGGTGATCCCGGCACTATCTATGTCTGGTACAATGCACGGCTCAATATACATGACGTTCATTTCGAGGAGCTTAATAGTTGTGCTATTGCGTACCGGATCACCGGTGGCCAAACCTCTAATCCCAATTTAAGCTATGATAATCTCACTTTTACAAATGTCGGATGTGAGTTGACTGTCTATTAGGGCGTAAATCCCGACGACCTAAACTACATGATCATTTTTGCGATAAGCACGTTACGACATCCCCAAACAATGGGTTGAAAGGCGTGAACGCGTACTGGCAGAAGACGAGATGTTCTTGTGAAACCTCTTCTCTTCTTTGTCTTCATGGCATCGTTTTACAAAACTCGCATCCCCACAGATCTGCTCATTCGTGTTTATCCGTATTCTAACTCTTGTGCGAATTCACATTGTATCTTTGGCGCCTAACTGATAGTACAAATGACTGGCACTATTGAAGAGCCAATTCGTTTTAAGAGCAAGAAACTCGATCCGGGCACTCTACTTGCGCTGTATCGCGCCATGTTAACGCCTCGTATGATCGAAGAGAAAATGCTGAAGCTTCTGCGGCAGGGCAAGGTTTCCAAATGGTTTTCAGGCATCGGGCAGGAAGCGATTGCGACCGGTGCAACTATGGCATTAAAGCCAGATGAACTGATCTTCCCTCTGCATCGCAATCTGGGCGTCTTCACAAACCGTAATGTGCCGCTCGAACGCCTCTTCTGTCAATGGCAGGGTAAGAACGCCGGTTTCACCAAAGGCAGAGACAGATCATTTCATTTCGGTACAACTGAGTATGGCATCGTCGGCATGATCTCGCACCTCGGACCGCAGCTTGCATTGGCATGCGGTGCTGCATTGGGATACAAACTTCGCGGTGAGCCCAAAGTCGCAGTTGCATTTACAGGCGAAGGTGGCACAAGCGAAGGCGATTTCCATGAAGCCCTCAATATCGCTGCGGTATGGGAACTTCCTGTCATCTTTCTCATCGAAAATAACGGCTATGGTCTTTCTACGCCTATCAGTGAACAATTTAAATGCAAACATCTTGCAGACAAAGGCAAGGGCTATGGCATGGAAGCCATCACGATCGATGGGAATAATATCCTGCAGGTGTATCGCACGATAAAAAAGGCTGCTGAAAAAATGCGCAAGTATCCTGCTCCTATCCTGGTTGAATGCATGACATTTCGCCGTCGTGGTCATGAGGAAGCTTCGGGTACAAAATATGTGCCCACTGAACTGATGACGTATTGGGAGCAGAAAGATCCTGTTATCAATTATGAAAACTACCTGCGCGAGGAAGGTATTCTCACGGATGAGATCTATCAATCAATGCACAAGGAGATCACGGATGAAATTGAAAAGGCATTGGTCTACGCTTCCGGGCAGCCACTCGTAACGCCAGATCAGTCCATAGAGCTTGATGATGTCTATCATAAATCTGTGCAAACACTACACCAGCCCACAGGAAAAACCAAAGAGTTGCGTTTTGTCGATGCGATCAGGGATGGGCTTGATGTTGCACTACAGCGACATCGGAATCTCATCCTTATGGGCCAGGATATTGCAGAGTACGGCGGCGTATTCAAAGTCACAGAAGGATTGATGGAAAAACATGGCAGAGATCGTGTGAGGAATACTCCGCTTTGTGAAAGCGCGATTCTTGGCGCAGCGGTGGGATTGAGTATCACCGGATACAAGTCAATGGTGGAAATGCAATTCGCGGACTTCGTCACATGTGGTTTTAATCAAATCGTCAACAATGCCGCCAAGTTGCATTATCGCTGGGGACAGAATGTAGATACCGTCATCCGGATGCCAACAGGAGCAGGAGTTGGAGCAGGGCCTTTTCATTCGCAAACGAACGAAGCGTGGTTTTTTCATGTGCCGGGATTGAAGATTGTCTATCCCTCTACACCGGAGGATGCCAAAGGATTATTGCTTGCTGCGTTTGAAGATCCGAATCCGGTGCTCTACTTCGAACACAAAGCGCTCTATCGTAATCTGGAAGGGCAGGTACCGGAAGGTTTTTATACTGTGCCCATTGGTCAGGCCCGGCTTGTACGCAGTGGATCTGAGGCAAGCATCATTACTTATGGTATGGGCGTGCACTGGGCTGAAAAATATGTGGATGAAAATGGGATGGACATTGAAATCCTTGATCTGCGTAGTCTCCAGCCACTTGATTATGACGCTATCGCAAACACAGTCCGAAAGACTGGCCGTGTCCTTGTATTACATGAGGATAATAAAATGGGAGGCATTGGCGGAGAGATCGCAGCGTGGATTGGCGAATACTTATTTGAATATCTTGATGCTCCGGTCTTGCGTGAAGGCAGTCTTGATACGCCGGTACCTTTTGCATCAGATCTTGAACAACAATATTTGCCCGTAAATCGTATCGGTACACAGATCGAAAAACTTCTCGGTTACTAAGATGAAGCTGAAAGATATTGTTGCGGTAAGTGGCATGCCCGGCCTCTTTAAGATGATCGCGTCGCGGGACAATGGCATCATTATTGAAGACTTTGATACAGGCAATCGCACGTTTGCTTCGGTGCGCAAGTATCAATTCACACCCCTGGAGACAGTCGGCATCTATACATATAAAGATGTGCAGGATCTCACAGAAATCTTCGAGACAATGCGCAAAAGCGAGTTACCAATACCAGATGCCAATGCACCTGGTACTGAACTGCATACGTTTTTCAGGAAGATTGTGAAGGACTACGATGAAGATCGCGTCTATCTCGGTGACATCAAGAAAGTGATCAAGTGGTATGGGTTTTTGAAGGAGCGGAATTTGTTTGATCGAGAGGATGAGGAAGAGTAATTCCTCTTCGCACATAAACTGTTGCAAATGCATCACGTGTTTTTTCTCTTAAACCCAATTTGAGTCCTTGGTTCGGTTTTTTTTCGATGTAGGGCATCTATTCTTTCAAGAAGAAATTTAATTGACGCATTAAGTTTATTATCCAGTTGCTTTATTTCCTTCCGCAGTTCAGTATTCTCATTTAGAAGAGACCGATATCTCGCAAATGCTCTCATGATCTCAATATTCACATCGATTGCTTTTTCTGATCTCAGCACCGATGAGAGCATGGCCACCCCTTGTTCAGTAAAGGCCATAGGGCTGACTGAGGAATGCCGCAGATTCTTCAACCGGTCACAATTTGTGACCAGTTCATCTTTCTCAACCTGAGTGAGTTCAAACATAAAGTCCTCTGGAAAGCGTTGAGAATTCCTCCGTACCTGTTGCTTAAGCGCTTTTGTGGGCACTCCGTAAAGAATAGCAAGATCATTGTCGATCATTACCTTGACTCCTCGAAAGGTAAAAATGAGGACTTCATACTGTGGTTTAAGCAGTTCTCCAGCCATTGTTGGGTTGATTTATGTTGAACCGGTTAGCAGTGGATGTGAAAATACTTTATTCAGGCAAAATCTTCTTGATGTGTGAACGTATTTAATTTCTTCAACTGTACATTTTAAATTTCGCCAATCTTGTTCTCTGCAAAAGATGCATAAATGAAACCCTTAGCACGCCTAGTCCATACTTCACACTCCGTCTGAAGTTGATCGATGACGCTTCGGGGAAGTATTTCGTAGGACAAGAAATCTCTGCGATCGGGAATCCACGATAAATAATCTGTGACAACATTTCATTGTCAAAGACAAAATCATCAGAATTGTTTCTGAAGTTAATGTTCTCCAGGACTTTCCTGCTGAAGGCACGATAGCCTGTGTGATATTCAGAAAGCTTATAGCGTACGAACATGTTCTGTATCAACGTGAGCAAGCGATTCGCGATGTATTTATAGAGTGGCATGCCGCCTCTCAAAGCCCCTCTGCCAAGAATCCGCGAAGCCAGAACTACCGCGTAGAGATCTTCGCCGATGATATTCACCATTGCCGGAATGAGCTTCGGAGTATACTGGTAATCTGGATGGAGCATGATGATAATGTCTCCACCCAGTTTCAATGCCGCTTCGTAGAGACTCTTTTGATTACCCCCATAGCCTTTGTTTTGCTGATGTTCAATGATATGACGGATGCCCAGTATCCTTGCCTTTGCGACGGTGGCATCCCTGCTCGCATCGTCACAGAGAATTACTTCATCCACGATATCCCGTGGTATCTCACGATAGGTCTGTTCCAGCGTACTCGCTGCATTATAAGCCGGCAGTACAACAACGACTTTCTTTCCTTTGTACATTGGGGTGCAAAATATTGAGTATTCGGACTACCCGGGCTAATGATACTTTGTAGTCATTTCTTTCT
>DATDQA010000182.1:0-2178 GCA_035292505.1 Saprospiraceae bacterium
GGATGCCTTTGGCGGAATTTCGCACCCAGTACTTCGCTTCTTGAAGTTTGCCCCGAAGGGATGCCTTTGGCGCAACTTCCTGCTTCATGACTCCCGTAAATCCAGATAACCAACCTGAACATCCTGTAGGTATCCAGTGAAAATGATTGCAGCATGTTCATTGTCATGAAATTGTGCCTAATCCGAAGTTAAGAACGCAGGCGCTCTCCGATGATGCGTCGCTTGTTCATAGGCATACGCTATTTCGATGAGTACAGGCTCGCTCCACGCCCTTCCGAAAAAAGATACACCAACAGGTAATGCATCCACAAAACCCATCGGCACTGTGATGTTCGGATAGCCGGCTTGCGCAGCAGGGGAGGAGCTGCCCAACTGGAAACTATCACCATTGATGAGATCGGTTTTCCACGCTGGACTTCCTGTGGGAGCAATGATGGCATCCAGGTCTAATGAATCCATCACCTTGTCTATACCTTCTTCTCTTCTACCTTTCAACATTTTCGTCAGCGCTTCCTGGTATTCCGTGGACGTCAGATCACCTTTGTCACGGGCTTGCTCAAGGTATGTTTGGTTGAAAAATTTCAGTTCAATCGGATCAGCCTGATTAAATGCGATGAGCTCTTCAAGGCTTTTGATTGAAGCATCTGGACCAAGGGATGCGAAGTATTTGTTCAGGCCATCTTTGTATTCATACAGCATCACCTGGAATGAATATTGGCCTACATTGTCACTGGAGATTTCATCAATCTCGACAATCTCGGCACCCTGACTTTTGAGAACGTTAATCGTTTCATACATGAGAGTGTCTACTTTATAATTATTACCGAGTGACGCTGTATAGAAACCAATGCGTTTTCCTTTCAATCCGTCTTTCCTGAAGAATTGCGTATAGTCCCTGACATGATTACCCAGGCTTGCAAGCGTTTTTTTGTCGGCGGTATCGACACCAATCAATGCACTTAGACAAATGACAGCATCCGTCACTGTCCTTGCCATTGGTCCCGGTGTGTCCTGTGTATAAGAAATAGGTATAATGCCAGACCGGCTGATGAGACCTACTGTTGGTTTAATGCCGACGATACCGTTTGCATTGGAAGGACAGACGATCGAGCCATTCGTTTCTGTACCGATCGCGAGTACGGTAAGATTTGCTGAAACAGCAACTCCGGAACCCGAACTCGAACCACAGGGATTACGACTCAATACATAAGGATTTTTTGTGAGTCCTCCGACACCGCTCCATCCGCTAGTCGACAAGTCGCCGCGAAAATTTGCCCATTCACTCAGATTCGCTTTCCCCAGGATGACTGCCCCTGCTTCACGAAGCTTTTTTGCCACAAAGCTGTCCTTCAACGGATATGAATGCATCAACGCTCTGGAACCTGCAGTGGTCGGCATCTTATCATATGTATCGATATTATCTTTTAAGATCACCGGGATTCCATGCAGCGGACCTCTGATCTTACCGGCTTTCATTTCCTGATCCAACTCATCCGCAATCTTTAGTGCATCCGGATTCACGATGATGATGGAATGCAATGCAGGTCCGTTTTGATCGATCTCTTCGATACGTTTCAGATACGCTTGTACCAGGCCTTTGATTGAATAGGTACCGTTTCGATAGGCATCCTGGATCTGCTCTATGTCGATTTCGGATAAATCGATGTCACCTGCATTCGTACTCTGAGCATTGATATGAACATTCTTCCCGCTGAATGAAAGGAGTAACAGAAGGACGACCATAATGCGAAAGTGTTGAAGTCTTTGTTTGTACTCTGAAATGCGGAACTGATAATTGTAACATGTCGTGTACATGAGTGATTGGTATTCCATGTATAAAAAATCAAGATACATGGAATTCCCCTTTTGTTGCTGGAAGGAGGGTCAATTAAAAAGATCTTATTCCAATGTTCACGTCATTCCATTGCTCGAAATCGACAACACCTGCCCTGAAAGCTGCTTTTGCCGGTATCCACATTATGCATGTCCCCGCCCCGGATACGGGTGTCGCTCCGGTAGTTCCGCTGAAGTAAACTGACTCAAGTTACGGCACTTATTCTTCTGTTATAATTCTCTAAATCTTAAGGCTTTATCCTATGTCCACGTTTGAAATTGTTATAAGGGATCAATTGATGGACTAGCTAAGTATTTGGTAGAAGTTGAATCTGATATTGATTT
>DATDQA010000183.1:0-3789 GCA_035292505.1 Saprospiraceae bacterium
GGGGGTAGACTATTTATGGTGGGGTGGAAGTACACAATCTGAATTGCTTGTCTCTGTTTCGGGAATGTATAGCCTTCAAGTGAGCAATGCTTGTGGAATAGATATCGATACTGTTGTTGTAGATATCCATGGCACGATACCTACTCCAGATCTTGGTACCGATACATTGCTTTGTGAAGGAGAAGTACTTGAGTTGATTTCTGATGCAGATGCTGAGACGAGTGTTGTATGGCAAGATGGCTCACTGTTGTCAGAGTTCGTTGTTTCTCAATCAGGCACTTATTCTCTGTTTGAAACTAATCATTGTGGAAGCGGGACGGATACAATCGTCATTTCTTATCAAGATGGACCTGAGGTATTTGATCTTGGAGAAGATGTGGTCTTGTGTCCAGGTGATTCTATAATACTCATAGCGCCCGCAACTACTGATCTCATCACGTGGCAGGATGGAAGTCATGGCGCGAACTTTATTGCAGATCAGGAGCAGGTGTATTTCATCCAACTTTCAAATCATTGCGGAATCACAAGCGATGACGTGTTTGTTTCATTTGATAATGATATTCCTGAGTTTTCATTGGATCAGACGATCTCGCTCTGTGAAGATGAAGTAATAGTCCTTGATGCGACACAGCCATTTGCTGCGACGTATGCATGGAGTACGGGTAGTGCCCTTCCTTCTATTCAGATCAGCGTAGCGGGTGACTATTCCGTGAGTGTTTCAACAAACTGCTACACGGTGAATGATGCTGTTCAGGTAGTACCCGATGTTGATTGCAATCACATGCTCTTCATTCCTAATGTCTTCTCACCGAATGGTGATAATATCAATGATGAATGGAGCATAATTCCGAATGATCCGGATGTTGTCGGTATTCAATGCCAGATCTTCGATCGTTGGGGGAACTTGATATTTGAAACAGAATCGAGTCCTATTGTTTGGGATGGTAAGTTCAATGAGCAGGAGATGTTGCCTGGAGTATATGTATATCTGGTAAAATTGGATTATCAGGATGCTGATCAGAATTCCAGATTTGTTTCTGGAAGCTTAACGTTGATAAGATAGTTTCTTCCTTTGACCTACGAGGCTTTAGCTTAGTTAGTAGCCTTTGCCATCACTGACGCCGTTACATTGTATTACGTTCGCGTCATCCAAAACATTGCACCTATTCTACAATCTTATTTCGTAACGCCCACGCGACCAAATGCGCTGTGTTTCTTGCATTGGCTTTGATTTTAAGACCCTGTCTATAATCATCGACCGTACGTTTCGATGCATGTATTTCCTTTCCTATCTCGTCACTTGAGAGTCCTTCACTCAATAATTTAAGAATTTCTATCTCGCGATCTGATAATTGAGTTGTCGAAGAATGTAAATTTGGCATGGGGAGGGATGTGAGGAGGTTAACATGACTTTGCGATCTAATTGCTGAAAAAGTAGAAGATTGATAAAAACAGATAGAGATAATGTTCAGGGCATCATCTCTATCTTGTGTTATCTGAAATTGATTGCAAATCAACATGGATCAACTTCACAGTCACTTACGGTTTCGAAGTACATTGTTTCTTCAGGCTCAAGGTGTATTTCAATAGGCGTTTCGGAATCGAAAATACAATCCATAATGATATCAGCATCATCAGTAGTTGATAAGTTCTTAATCCAAAATGGAGCGTCACCATCAAGCATGCAGAATAATTTCTTTGGAGTCATAGTACTTAGAACGAGTACTTGGCTTCCGTCGGAAGGTGCGGTACCACAAGTTTGATCACCGGAGCAAAAGCTGACTCCATTGCTAGTTCCGCACAATTGCAAAGTGGCCGCATCATCGCCATCAAGTTCTACAAAGCAGCAGCAATCATCATCACAGAGCATTTCACATTCATCTCCGCGAAAAACGATGCCATTTTCGTTCTTCTTTGGGTCACTTGTTTTAAAATGGACTTTTTCACAAGCCATTGGCAGTAGGAGGCAAGCCATACATGTGATTGAAATCACGGGAATAAAGCTGTTTGTTTTCATGGTTTTGGTATTTAAAAGTTATAAAATCATAGTAATAACTGGTCGCTCTTGCAACAGGAATGTAAAAACAGCATGAGAATCATTCCCACGCTACCATGTTTCTTAGTTCTAAATCTTGGGTGGTCTTGCTTTGAATATCGTTCTTGTAACAACGAGCTATGCAATCATAAATATAAGGGTAGAAGGCCAAATTTGGTCTAAAAAGCCCTGACTATTTTGACTCCTTTAGTAAAATACCGTATTTGTGCGGAGAAATTCTTTAAAATTATATGTTGATCTAAGAGAATGATTTTGTCACACATTTACCTATATTTGGATACTGTCTTTTCATTCATAATGATCAAATCATGAGAAGAATCGACTTTGCAAGTGTTGTATTATTCCTGCTATGGCCATGTTTCATCGGGATTTCGCCTTGTCATTCACAAAATCTTGTTCCCAATTCAAGCTTTGAGCTATACACTGACTGTCCTACTGAATTAAATCAGGAAGAGCCACTTCAAGCTATTCCTTGGGTTCAAGGGAATCAGGCAAGTGCAGACTATTTCAATCGATGTGCGACAGGTCCACCAGGGGTTCCAGAGAACTTTTTCGGATCTCAAAACCCATTTCCAATTTCAGGTGATGCCTACTCAGGTGGTTTTGCGCATCACGGAGCTTTCGACAACTATCGTGAATATATATTGACCCCCCTACTGTCTCCACTTGTTCCGGGATCAAGTTACCTTGTTTCCTTTTATATAAGTCTGGCCGATACAAAATGCGGAATACAACCATTTGGTGCCCTTTTTACTGTTAATCCACCAGTTTCTGATGATATTTATGTTCTTTCTTATACCCCTCAGATTGAAACTAATGGCG
Organism: Saprospiraceae bacterium; assembly: GCA_035292505.1. GTDB lineage: Bacteria > Bacteroidota > Bacteroidia > Chitinophagales > Saprospiraceae > DATDQA01. The sequence goes on from DATDQA010000183.1 coordinate 2,879, forward strand.
AGTTTCTTAGCGATTATACGTCTTGGATACTTATTTCTCGTTGTTTTATAGCTGAAGGTGGTGAACAGTACATAACAATAGGCAATTTTCGCGGTGATGAAGAATCCCCTATTGATCCAGACTGTGATATTTCACTGAGTTCATACTACTATATCGATTCTGTTTCAGTAGAGGAAATGTCGCTGTTTGAAAATGAATTTATTTTAAACCCGGCTATGGCATGCGGTTCATATGAGATCTTCCCAGGTACGGCAGAAAACTACCTCTGGAGCGACGGCACGACAAATCCTACGCTCACTGTCATAGAATCAGGCACCTACTATGTCACTCTCTCCAATGCATGCGCATTCTCGTATGGCGAGATCGAAGTCACGATCATCCCTGACTATCCGCCGGTCGCTCTTCCAAATGATACTGTGCTGTGTGATGGAGAGTCGATTGAGATCATTCTCGATCCAGATGCAGGCACATATGAGTGGAATGACGACAACACCAGTAATGAGTACACAATCTCTGAAGTAGGCATATACATCGTCTCACTGACGGACGACTGCGATGAGACATCAGACACAATCAATGTCACATTCCTCGAAGTACCTGAGCCTTTCTCTCTCGGAGAAGATACGCTGATCTGCGACGGAGATGCATTCACGATTTCATTCGATCCAACACTTGGAGATTTTGAATGGCAGGATGGAAGCGATGGCGCATCATATGCGATCAACGATGACGGGCTCTTTGCACTTACCCTCACAAACATGTGCGGAGAAGCATCGGATGAGATCCAGGTAGACTTTGTGCAACCGATCGTGTTCTCCATCGGACCGGATCAAATGACGCTGTGTGATGGAGATGAAATTGAAATAATACTCGATCCAGCACTGGGAACATTTCTCTGGAACGATAACAGC
>DATDQA010000184.1:0-4932 GCA_035292505.1 Saprospiraceae bacterium
CCGCTCTCAGCATATTGTGCCATATGTTCTGCCATCGCAGATGATGTCTTACGTGTTTTTACTTCCATCTTGTTTTTTGCCGTAAGTTTAGTGGGCTTTAAGCGCTTCTACAAGACGTGGTTCGCCGGACGCTTACAAGGAGAAATTCCCGAGGAGTGGTCAGAGAATAAGCGCAAACAAAAAGATGTTGATGCGGCTTGGACCACCAAGCACGGCAAGCACCACTATGGATATAAGAATCACATTAAGGTAGACGCAAAGAGCAAACTTATTGATGAATTTGAAGTGACACCGGCAAATATCCATGATGGCCAGGTGTTCGAAGAGTTGCTGGATGAGACCGATGTGGGACAGCCAGTATGGGCTGATAGCGCCTATGACAGTGCGGAGACGCGGAAGATGTTGAGAAGGAAGAAAATCGGATGCCGGATTCATAAAAAGGGAGCGCGATATGTCACATTGACGAAAAAGCAAAGAGAAGCAAACCGATACAAATCCAGGACAAGGGTTCGTGTAGAACATGTATTTGCTTCTATCCGCAATCGAGCGCGAGGTCTGATCGTAAGAAGCATAGGGCTTATGCGTTCAACGGCTGAAATTACTCTTCAAAACTTAGCATATAACATGACTCGAGTCACGTATATCCGAAGTTTGGAACGACGAAGAAGGTTGATTTAAGAACAACAATCAAAAAGTACCCAAAATCTCCTTAGAATCGATCAAAAAAAAATTCAAACGAAGTCAAAGTTCTCCACCTTATCAGCAAAAATCACTTTTCATGATCCAGCTTCAATCAATAAATCAGAATCTACTTATAATTCATCGTTTTTAGAGGTTCCTTAAAGATGTAGATCTATATCCCAAATTGGTTGAGGTTAATGGTATTTTAATCACTCATGATTTGAAAATGGTAACGAGAGCGAATGAATTTGCCTTACTCAAGGAATTAGAATTGACTGCTTTCATTATTAGTTTACCAAATAATGCAAGTTATTCAATTCAGGAAAACGCAATAGTTAATAGATGGTTTGAGATTAAAAAAATATTCCAAGAACATAAACACAAAATGCCATTTATATGCAGGATTACAAGTGGTGGGTTTAAATTTCTTGAATAATTTACGTATACCATTGACTTTAAAGACGGATAATCCTTCTCTTATGCGAAGTCTGTGACTTCGCACTTTCTCATGATGCGAAGTCTATGACTTCGCTCAGACTTCATACTTCTCACACTCCCAAAATGCCCCACTACTCTGTTTCATGAAGCCAACTCCTCTAAAAGTCCCAGTACTTCTTTATTGAGTTTCAAATGATGGCGCTTGACTTTTTTGAGCGGAGTGAATTTAATGTCGCCTTTCACCATCCCGACCATTACATTTTTCTTACCATCCCGAAGTGCTTTGACGGCAGCGACACCAAGTCTTGCGGCCAGTATCCGATCCGCACTTGTCGGATTGCCTCCGCGCTGTGTATGACCGAGAATGCAAATACCGATATATCGCCCGGGCAGACATCTTTTTACCAATTCACTCACCTCTTTGGCTCCACCTGTTTCATCACCTTCGGCAACAACAATAATAATGGATGATTTTTCTCTTGTCCATCCCTGCTGCAGTGTTTTTTCCAGATGAGTAAGATCGGCTTTGCTTTCCGGAACGAGAATAGCTTCGGCACCACCGGCAAGCCCTGCTCCATACGCAATGTATCCTGAATCACGTCCCATCACTTCCACGACAAATACTCTGTCATGCGACTCAGCCGTATCCCTGATTTTATCAATGGCCTGCATCGCCGTGTTTAATGCCGTGTCAAAACCAATCGCAACATCGGTTCCTGAAATATCATTGTCAATCGTTTTGGGAATGCCGATGAAGGGAATGTTATATTCTTCGGTAAACTTCCGGGCTCCCTGCAAAGATCCATCACCACCGATGACGACAACCGCATTTATCTTTTCCTGCTTCAGATTCCGGTAAGCTTTCTTTCGACCCTTTTTAGTTTTGAATTGTTCACTGCGGGAAGATTTCAGGATGGTTCCACCAAGATGAATAATATTGCTCACACTTGATGCATCCATCTGCACAAATTCTCCCTGTATGAGTCCTTCAAAACCATGATGCACTCCGCAGACATTCATTCCATGATATAATGCAGACCTGACGACTGCCCTGATGCAGGCATTCAGTCCGGGTACATCGCCACCGGAGGTTAATACAGCGATTTTTTTCATTTAAGTCACTATTTGCGCAGTGTCTAAGTATTCTTACTGTCCACGAAGGACACGAATTTTCACGAAAGAAGAATTACACGAAGAAGTTCGTGTGATTGGGTTTTCGCCCGCCCGAACATGCCGTTCTGGTAAGGGCGGGTGTCATTTCGTGTGGTTCGTGGAAAAATCCAATGTAGGTCAATTTTCAATTCTATTAAAGCGAAGCATTATACATCATTTTGAAAGAGCCTTATTGACCATGATCAGCTCATTGATGTTTTCACTATTCACAACTCCTGCCAGGCCGGATTCATCATACACGGGCCCTACTGTATAACCATTAGTCATCATTTTTTGCAAGACGTCTTTGAGCTCCATGTCAGGCTTCAGGACAATGAAGTCCTTGCGCATCACCCTGGACACATGCGCTTCGTTTCCAAATTCGTTTAATCCTTCGATGATATTGTTCCGGGTGAGGATACCTTGTACTGTGTTGCCCTCTCCCACCAGGAACTCCTGCTCCTGACCGTCCAGTAATGATTTCACCGCTGTAGCCAACGTGTCCTGCGGGGAGAGGAGCTTGAATCTGGTCATCAGAACGTCCTTCACCTTGTATTTAGAAAGAATACTCTTTGCGGTTTCATAGTCCGCTTCGCCTCCTGCTCCGAGAAAAATGAAGACCCCGATAAACACCAGCCAGAAGTTGGTATAGAAGCCTGCAAATACAAAGAGGATCGCAAGGAATTGTCCAATGCGGGCAGCAATATTGGTAGCTTTTGCCCGATCAAATCCGTAGCTGAGCAGGGCACGCAGCACACGGCCCCCATCCATCGGGAAGGCAGGAATAAGATTGAACACAACAAGGACGATATTCACCATCAACAGGTTGAACAGGAAATTACCACCATTCAATACGGCTTGCTCCGATTCCTGTATCGCTTTGAGTTCTTCCATCGTAGGCAAACCACCCGTGAAGCGCAGATAGAGATAGAGTAATATTGCAATGACGACATTCACCATTGGGCCCATGATCGCAACCAGGAGTTCTTGTCCGGGTTTCTCAGGCAGACGCTCCATATTCGCCAATCCGCCAATGGGAAGCAGGGTGATATTTTTTGTGACGATGTTGTATCGCTTGGCAGTGAGTGCGTGGCCCAGCTCGTGAAGTACAACACAGCCAAATATCGCGAAGATGAAGACTACGCCAGTCAGACCGGCACTGAGTCCATGACCACTTCTGTAATGCATCAGGAATATCCACACTATCAGTATCCAAAAGGTCCAGTGGATGTAAATCCTGATCCCTGAAACTTTACCAAGATAGAGCGACCATTTCATGTTCATGATCTTTTTCTTTTGAGTCTGCACTCAATATCTGCAATCCTGAGTAATTAACAGGTTTAGGGTGGTAGACCTGGTGTATATTTAAAAGATCACCGGGGCTGACTAAAAAGTGTTTCGTTATTTATGCTCGCAAAATGTTATTTCGTTTGTCTTTAAGGACTCACCCTTCCCCTCTCTTTTGAAGAAGAGAGGGTCAATGGTGCGAAATAACATTTTGCTCAGATTTTTTATGATTGACTTTTTAGTCAGCCTCGACTATCAGCCTGTATCTATGATGCCGTAAACTTGTTTTTCAACTCTTCCAGGCTTTCTACCTTTTGTTCTTTCGCTTTCATTCTCTCAATTGCCTCATCCAGTTCAGAGATTGCACGTGTTTTATCGCCCTGCAGGTAGATCAGTGTGGCGTAGGCAATAATATGTTTGGGAACATCCTTGAGTTGCACAGACATTTTTGCCGCTTTTTCACCGAGCTGAAGGAGTTCAGTGTTGTCAGGAAATTTTTTCATAATCGTCGTCGCCATGCCATGAAGTCTTGCCGCATCATCCCCCGATGTCTTCTTCAGAAAGAGCTTTGCATTCTTCAAGTAGAGGTCGGTATTGCCAGTTGCCTGGGCATAATCCATCGATGCAGTGATATTAAAAAGTTCCGCTTCTGAGGGAAGATATTTTTGCATCGCTGCGTTGGCTTCGGCAAGCAGTGCTTCACTTTCATACTCGACTGCACGGGCTGCAGTCTTTGTTGCTGCAGAGCGGAGTCTTTCATTCACGACTGTTTCTCCGGATGTCTTCACAAGGTCTTTCTGGTAAGTCTCGAAGTACTCATACATCTTGCTGTCTACCTGGGTAAATGCTTCGAGGATCAGCTTCAGATTTTCCGGCGTACGGAGATCGGTTTGCGTTTTGAGATGATCATTGGCAACTTTCAGACTGGACTTGCCTGATTTATTCAACGCAGTGACCAGATTGTACACCACATCATAGCTCCGATCACCGGCATCATACTTCACCTGGTATTGTGCACTGCCGTCATATTTTCTCAAGGCTTCCTGTCCTACTCCGATGAATTGTTCCGCGGGTTTTGCACCGACGACTTGTAGTACGATACTCTCATCAGGTGCGATGAAGAGAAATGTCGGATATGACCTTACCGGATATTTGCGTTTGAATTTCAAACCGGCCTCGCTCTCCATATCAATCTTGACATTCAAGAAGTTTGGATTGTAGAAATCACCGACTTCCTGCAGAGGAAAGATTTGTGCTGCCATGCGTTTGCAGGGACCGCACCATGTTGTATAGGCATCGACAAAAATCACCGTTCCGCGTTGCCGGGCTTCGGCGAGTGTTTCATCCCATGAGCCGTGGAAGAAATCGATGCCT
>DATDQA010000185.1:0-3625 GCA_035292505.1 Saprospiraceae bacterium
GGATATGTCCTTTTTGGAGATGTTGGATGTACTCAACGAGCAGCTTATTCTGGACGGTCAGGACTCGGTATCATTTGATCATGATTGTCGGGAAGGAATCTGCGGTACGTGTGGCGTGGTGATCGATGGAAGACCACACGGTCCGTTAAGCGGTACGACGACATGTCAGCTGCATATGAGACATTACAAGGAGGGCGATGTCATCACCATAGAGCCGTTTCGTGCCGGCGCATTTCCCGTCGTAAAAGATCTCGTAGTGGACCGCAGTGCATTCGAACGTATTATTCAGGCAGGTGGTTTTATTTCTGTGAACACAGGACAGGCTCCCGATGCGAATTTTATTGCAATTGAAAAAGATATCGCCGCGAAAGCATTCGATGCTGCTGCGTGTATCGGATGTGGTGCGTGTGTCGCTGCATGTCCGAATGCATCGGCGATGCTCTTTACCGGCGCGAAAATCGCACATCTCTCATTACTACCACAAGGAAAAGTGGAGCGCGTACGTAGAGTAAAAGCGATGGTAGAGCAAATGGATGAAGAAGGATTCGGAGCTTGTTCAAACACCTATGCTTGTTCAGCCGAATGTCCCAAGGGAATTCCAGTCGCTGTGATCTCGAAGATGAATCGGGAATATTTTCGTGCGGTGGGCCCAGTTTGATTCGCAACTCTTAACTTTTAATTGAAATCGCGAATTAAAAATTGAAAATTATCACAAACCAAGTTCCTCCTTGTTTTTCTCCAGCACTCCAATAATAAACGCAATCAACGCCTCCAGCTTCCAGCCAAGCATTTCTGCTCCTTGATACACTTCATTGCGATCGACTTTTGCGGCGAAGGTTGCGGTCTTGAGTTTTTTGAGGACAGATGATGCTTCGAGGCCAACGATTTTTGTAGGTCGTATGAGTGCGCAAGCAACGATAAACCCCGTGAGTTCATCTGCCGCAACGATGGCTTTATCCATCAGTGAATTCCTTGGTAAGTTCCATTGTGTGTAATGACCTGCAATTGCATGTGCGATCTCATCCTCACCCAAGTCACGGAGTTTCTGCACAATGACACCGGGATGCTTTTCCGGATACTTTTCATAATCCGCATCGTGGAGCAAACCTGTCACTGCCCATTTCGCAGCGTCTTCTCCATAGTGCACAGCCAGAGCTTCCATCACCAACTGCACCGTCCTTGCATGACGACGCAGCGAGTCGGTCTCCGTCATTTTGTAAAACAATTCTCTGGCTTCCTCCCGTGTCATGTTTTATCAATAATCATTCATTGTCTCATTTTATCTTTTTGTAGCCCAATCAATAATCAAGAATCGAAAATCGTACATCAATTATCTCCCGTCAACTCCTGTGGAATAAAAATAAACTCCGCACCGATTTCACTCAGTACAAAAAGACAGAAATGGGTATCCGGGTCACGATAGTGTTTTTTGAATCCCGGCACATGCTCTTCTTCGATTAGCTGACGTGCGACAAATTCTTCGAGTGACGAGGCATTCACCGACCAGTTTCCGCTGGAGTTTTCACGATCGACAAGAGTCACTCCCAGTTCGATTTCCTGCTGGTAAAAAACAAATACGGGATAGTTGGACACATCCTCGTCGCGGATCATTCTGCTCGCCTCCTTCAATACTTTTAAGTAAGGCTTGATCTCTTCCCGGAGCTTGAGATATTTTACGTCGCGCATTGAAAAAAAAGAATAAAAATATCAAATCGTAAATCACAAATATCAAAATGAGACAGAGTAAGCCATCATCCATCTCCCATCATCCATCTCCCATCATCCATGTATAAGCAAAGCTACATTTTCTACATGCGCGGTCTGCGGGAACATGTCGATAGGTTGTGCATTTATGAGATGATAGCGACTGGATAACAGTTCAATGTCGCGCGCCTGAGTAGCCGGATTGCAACTCACATAAACGATCTTCGGCGCCCCGAGATAAAGAAGGCTTTCGACAACCGAAGCTTCCATGCCTGCACGCGGAGGATCAGTGATAATCACATCAGGCTTCCCGAATTGATGCACCTCAGGTAGTAAGATGAGTTTCCTGACATCGCCGGCGAAGAAGTGTACGTTACTGATCTGATTGTGTAGCGCATTCAGTTTCGCATCGTCTACCGCCTCCCGGATTTCTTCAATTCCGACTATTTGCCGTGCGTCCTTTGCCATGTAAAGTGCAAAACTTCCGATACCGGAGTAAAGATCATAAACAAGTTCATTGCCAGACAACCCTGCCATTTGTTGAACGACACGGCACATGGTCTCTGCCTGCCTGCTGTTTGTCTGGAAGAATGACTTCGGTCCCAGATGATATTCTATATGGCCAAGTTGCATGGGCAGATAAGGAGATCCTGCCACAAGCGTAAAATCCAGATCAAAAGTAGAGTCGTTCAATTTCGTATTGATGCAGAAATAGAGTGAGGAGATGCAATCAAATTTTTTCGTCATCGCCTTCAGCAGCTTGTCCCGCATTCCGGGATCCTCTTCACCGAAGACAAGGGTGACCATGAACTGACCGGATGAATTATTACGGAGTACGAGATTGCGCAGGAATCCTTTGTGATATTTCACAATCTGAAAAGACATCTGATGCTCTATGGCAAAGTCGCGTACGAAATTCCGGATGGCATTGGCCGGTTCGGGTTGCAGAAAGCACGTAGTAATATTGACAACATGTGCAAAGGCGCCTGCGACGTGAAGTCCCAGTCCGTTTCGCAGTAGAGGCGTTTCATCAAACGACCCTGCGACGGGCGTTTCATCAAATACATTACCATCCAATTCTTCTTCAGTCAGCCATCTCCTGTCAGTGAAGGTATATTCCATCTTATTGCGATAGTGGATCGGTTCAGTGCAACCAATAATCGGTTGCATAGGTGGATCAGGAATATGTGCGATCCTCTTCAATGCGTCGAGCACTGACTTCTCTGTGAATTCCAATTGCGCATCATACTTCATATGCTGCCATTTGCAACCACCACAGGTGCCGAAGTGTGAACAAAATGGATCAACGCGATGTGCAGAGTATTCAATGAATCGTTCAGGCTTGCATTGGTACATGCCTTTGCGTTTGCGTCCGGCGCTTGCATCGACACGATCACCGGGGATGACCCCCTCCACCATCACAACACGTCCATCCTGTGTCTTGCCGATAGACATGCCTTTATGTCCGGTGTCTACGATGAGGACATCTTCGAAGAGTTTGCGTTTTGGTGGCATGCGGGCAAAGGTAATATGCATTGCATTTGAGCATCGAAAAATTCGATTTGGAAATGTGATACGATTTGCTTAGTTTTGGAACAAACCTTACAGCCATGAAAACTCTCTCTCTCTCTGTTCGTTCTATCGAATAGCTTAAATGCACAAACTCCACAGGAATTGATCACAGTGGTTAATCTTCCTGATTCCTTATTGACTGAGAAACAGTTTGCTCGAAAACAGCTTTGGGAGAACAATCCGGATGTTATCGAATTGCAGCTTGTGAAGATCGGAAATATTCTGACTCTCCAGGATGACAACTACATCGAGATTACCATTCCAGGGAGGAATCTTACAAAAGAGTTTCGAGGCACGTATGTTGAGTTCGATACTATTGGAAACTATAGCTGGACGGGTGAGCTTATGA
>DATDQA010000186.1:0-7859 GCA_035292505.1 Saprospiraceae bacterium
TCTTTTGGGTCAAGCAAAAAGAACAAAAGAATTAAAATTGGAGTACCGAAACTTGAGTAACCTACTTGCCGATGAACTAAAATGTACGTACATTTGTATATACAAAACGAGTTTTGATGAATGGAAGTTCAGGGTTTTGAGTGGGATGACGGCAATCGTAAAAAATGCCAAAGCCATGGCTTAAGCCTTGAAGAGATTGAAAGCGTGTGCTTCAACCAGCCGCGTGTTTTGGTAAATGCTAAGCACATTTCTGATGAAGAGCGATTTCACGCTGTCGGGCTTACTGAGGATGGAAGACATGTTTATATTGTCTTTACCTTCCGCAAGAGCACGGACGGCACGCTCATCCGACCAATCAGTGCGCGATTTATGCATCAAAAAGAAATTGATCATTATGAAAAGCAAACGAAAACTTAAAAGCTTCCCGAAGCTGAAGACAGATAAAGAAGCCGAAAACTTCGTTCAGGATGCGGATCTGACCGAATACAATTTTAGTGGATTCAAATCCATGAAATTTGAGTTTGCCAACAAGTCAGCAAGGATCAATATGCGTCTACCGGAGGTGTTGTTGGAACGCATTAAGAAAATCGCAGACAAGCGGGATATACCTTATACCCGGTTTATTCGTCAAATCCTGGAATCGGTGGTAGAACGAGAACAACAATCTCGAGCCAAGTAATATCATGATGCCGGCAAGGAGCGGTCTGCAATAACCTGCACGTCCTTTATCATGATGCAGATCTTGAAATTGCACCCGGTTGGGAATGCGGTACGCCGGATGACGGAATCTGATACACGAAAGAGCAACTGACTGCTCAACCCGGCCAGCGTGATCCGGGTGATTGTATAAGGGTCTATGTTGAGATCGATAATAATATTGTCACCGATATGGGTGGCGCCGCAAATGCCCTCAACTTCACCACAAGCATCTTCAATCAGAAGATCACGCTCTTTGCCAATGAAGGCATTACGATGTCCATTTCCGAAATCCTGGCATGGACAACAACCTCACCTTATAATGGGCAGTCTCTCTGCCCAAACGTGGACGTAAGTAGGTGCCGACCTCGACGGCGAAGCGGCGGACGACCATTACGGTAGATCCGTTTCCTATCCGCCGAAGGGGCTAAACATCGTTAACAACGGGCAACACCCGTTGGAAAGCGCAATAATGTTTACTACAGCTCTGAAGCCAGCCTGCCCGAGTTATTCGGGCGGGGAGCTGAACAGAACCCATTCAATGGTGGAGTTCTTCTTGAAGCGACCAACATGTTAGTAAGTTTGGTTTGCTAAGCGCTTAAATAATCGTGCTCAGAATTTTGCACGCAGGGATTTTAGACATATCTATGCATGAACGCGTTAACCATTTGATCGGTGATCAGTGATCAGAGGACTGGGAACTGCAGGACTGGGAACTGCAGGACTGTACTGTCTATTGCATCATATCACTCCCTTGCATATTCATCCGGTTGTTTTTCCGGGCAAACAGCGACATATCCATTTTACCAAAGCGATATGAAAAGTTGAGTCGCACCATCTGCGGATTCATAAAGCGTTCGGTTTCCTGGGTGAAGAAATCCGTTTCTGTATAGGAACCAAATTTCCTGGTCGAAAACACATCCTGGACGCTCAATGTCAGAGATGCCTTGTTTTGGAAGAAGTCTTTGCGCAACGAAGCATCCATGAACCAATACGATTTGGTGTATCCCTGCGCTGTATTCTGACTCGGAGGGCCACCTCCACGGAACGGATCGTTATTTGTCACAGGAACGAAAGACGCTTTGGTCCGATATTCACCATTGAACTGCAATGTAAATCCCTCCGGCAGTTTTAATTGTATTGTTTCCTTCAGAAATGCACTGAGTCGGTCTGTTGTGAGGACATCTTCCACATTGGAGGCATCTACATCTGAGTAGAACACATTGAGGTTTGAGGTGATATCCAGTTTGTCAAAGAAACTGTTCTTCAGGGTGATCTCCATACCCGAAGCGCTTGCCTGATCACCGTTGGCAAAAGTTGTAATGACGACTTCCTTCCCGAGGTCCTCGTTGTATTCCACAAACTGGTATGACGTAATCACATTGGTTGCCTGCTTGTAATATAGAGAAATGAGCAGGTTGTGACCCTTATCAAATATGTTCTGGTACGAGATTTCCAAACCATTCATAAATTCAGGTAACAATCGGGGATCTCCGCGACGTAAATTCAATGAATCAGAGAAATCCGTGAAAGGCATCGTCTGGAAGAAATTCGGTCTGTTCACGCGACGGGTATATGCGATCTGTACCTGATCTCCTTCGTTAATCTTACGCGTCACAAAGACACTGGGAAAAACACTGATCGGATAGGTGATCGAGAAGGAAGAATCGCGGTCAGTGAGAGCTCCATGATAAAAACTGCTCTCAGCGCGCAATCCTGCCTGAACACCCCAGTTCCCGTTCTGGCGGCTTCCTTGCAGGTATAAGGCAAGTATATCATCAGAATACATATAGTGATCTGATAATTGCGGTACGTGATCCCAGACATCAAGTTCATCGCTGAATATCTCGTTCATATTATCGCTGCGATTATCGCGCATTGTTGCTTTTGCGCCACCTTCGATCTTAATCCGATTATTGATGGGATTGATAAAATCGGCCTGCAATGTGAGGAAGCTGCCTCTTCCCAATCCTGTTTGCCTTTCCATTGTCTCGGTACCATCATCATAGGTAGTCAGGAAGTTGCTTCCGCCGCGAAAGCGCACCTTATTGAAATTGACATCTGCAGTCCATTCCGCTCCCTTCCTGGGAAACAAATGTTTGAACTGTGCAGATATACCGAGGTTGCGAAAGTTGCGGTCAGGCAGAGATATGCGTTTATATTCTGTCGTCTCAGTGATGTCGCCCAGTAAGAGATCCGTGAGCGTATTGATTTCATCCTGAGGTTTGAACTTTCCACGCATGATACTACCGCTCAGCGTCAGCGTATTCCGATTATCCACGAAATAATCCAGACCAGCCCTCCCATTCAGGAAATTTCCACGCATTTCAGTAAGTGAGATCTGTGATACATTACTCATTTCTTCACCATAGAAGTTGTTACGGAGTGTACTGCCTTCACCACTACCCCTGTTTTGATTCATTGTGCCAGAAGCAAAGAGGTTGATTTTTCCATCGCGTGCATTGATATCACCGCCCACATTATATCCGGTTTGCGAATCTCCGCCGACACGGACATTACCGTTATAGCCAACCCTGTTTTCCTTTTTCAGGACGATGTTGACTATCCCGCCTGTACCTCCGCCTGCATCGAACTTTGCCGAGGGATTGGTGATGACTTCGACGCTCTCAATGGTTGAAGCAGAGATCTGGTCCAGAGACAATGTTGTCTGACGTCCATCCACAAAGATTTGGGGTGAACCATTACGCAGGCTTACGTTTCCGTCAAGATCCACGGAGAGTGACGGTACATTCTTCAATGCGTCCTGAGCAGTTCCGCCTGCGGATGTCAAATCTTTGTCCACGCGATAGGATTTGCGATCAATTGTAAGCGTCGTAACCGGCGCTTCTTCCGTGACGACGACTTCATCCAGCATTGTGGCTTCTAAGACCAGTTGAATGTTTCCAAGGTCCTTTTCAAAGTTACCCATCCCCATGCCACCACCTTGTAAACCACCTGAAGAAGGAGTCGCGCTTCCTGAAGGCATACCTGAACCATTTCTGTTTTGCATACCGGGTCCGTTGGTATTTCCTGCACGAGAAGGCATAGCAGGTATTCCGAATCCAACCGTCTTCCGGATATCACCATAGCCAAGAAATGAAATGACAAGTTCAAAATCACCCATGACGGACAATTTTTCGAGATTGAAATCACCGTTGTCTTGGGTGAGTTGTCCAGTGACCAATGAGTCATTCACAGCGCCTGTTGCAGGATCAAATTTCTTCGCGATCAGTTGCACGGTAGCATACCCAACTCCTTTACCGGTTTCGTCTACGACTTTACCATAGAGCCGACCGATGTTCATGCGGGAAGGATCGAAATTTCCACCAGGTTCACCACCGCTTTGTGGATTCTGTGCATACAAGTTGAAGATGGCAAGGCATGTGAGATATGTAATGAGGAGAACGATGCGTTTCATCATGTTATTAATAATGCGGTCAGTGATACAAAATGGCTGTTGTCAATGCAAAAATGCACCACTTATATGCATGATCGACGGAAGTACCGATGAACCGGCAAATTGTCTCGGCAAACACTCCTTCCTGACGCAGATTGCTTGCAGAAATGTCCCCAATTTTGAGCCCTGATGAAATTGAAAAAGCTGACACCAATCATTGTCCAGGCAATTGTCTGGATTGGTCTCTGGTCTGCCTTCACACTGACAGGTGATCCGGAAGACAAGTTGCCGGCATTTTATCTTGTCTCCACGCTACGTACTTTGAATCAAATCGTATTCTTCAATCTTACCTACTATTTTTTATTACCGCTTTGGTTTTCAGGCAAACGTCGCCGGTTCTATCTTCTGATGCCGTTGGCATTTGCTGCGTTTATCTCGATATCGGCGACCATTGACTTCACGATCGCAAAACCAGAGAAGATGTATGTGCAGGCAAGAGACAGGCATGAATCGCCTCGAAAAGAAAGACCATTGACATGGATTCTCCTGCCGCCTATGTTCATCGGACTGGCAGTGTTTGGTGTGGCAGCTTCATTCAGAGGCTTCTCCGAATTCGAGCGTGGGAAGAAAGCTGAAGAGGAGGCAAAGCGCCGTCAGCTTGAAGCGGAAATCGCGCTGATGAAATCACAGATCAACCCGCATTTCCTGCTCAATACATTGAACAACCTCTATGCACTCTCACTTACAGAGCCTGCAAAGACTCCGGATGCTTTGCTCAAGCTCTCGGAAATGGTGAGCTATATCCTGCACGAATGCACGAAACCGAGAGTACCCGTTGTGAGTGACATTGCCTTCATTGAAAACTACATCACATTGCAGCGTTTGCGGCTGCCTTCAAATGTTTCTCTCGTTACAGAACTACCCACCAGTCCACCTGGAGATCTCGGCATCGAACCGATGATTTTAATTCCATTCATCGAAAATGCTTTTAAGCATGGCCTGACTACAAAACAACATTGTGTGATCACTATTTCCATTAGTATCCAGGAACGAAAGTTAATTCTTGTGGTAAAGAATCCAGTTCTCTCTTCGCGCTATAATGGAGATCAGACAAGAATGGGTATTGCAAACACCCGGCAAAGACTTGCGCATGCGTATCCTGGATCGCATGCGTTGAACATTGTCAATGATGGAGAGCAACATCATGTAACTTTGGAGCTCACGCTTCACCGGGAAAGATGACACTCATTGCAATCGACGATGAACCACTTGCACTGGTTCTGATCGAAAGATATGTGAAAGAGTTGCCGCAATGGCATTTGCTTGGCACATTTACGGATGCTTCTGCCGCCGGAGAATTTCTTCTTCAAAATACAGTGGACTTGCTGTTGACCGACATTAATATGCCCGACATCACAGGCTTGCAGTTTGTACGGGAACTCAAGGATGAGCGCCCGATGGTCGTCTTCATCACCGCCTATAAGGAGTTCGCACATGAAGGCTTCGATCTTGATGTAGTCGATTACCTCGTAAAACCTGTTTCGCTTGAACGCTTCAAAAAAGCATTGCAAAAAGCTGCAGATAGCCTTGACCTGCACCGCAAAGCAGAATCGCCGCAACCTGCTTTCCTCACCGAAGAGTCCTTCTTTGTCTTCTCAGAATACCAACAGGTAAAAATCATCATCAAGGATATCCAGTTCATTGAAAGCATGGGTGACTATGTGAAAATCCATATTGATAAACAGACAAGGCCAATCCTGACACTCGAACGATTAAAGAATCTCGCAGACCGGCTATACCCCAAAGGCTTCCGGCGCATTCACCGGTCATATGTTGTCAATCTTAACAAAGTGGAAGCCGTACAAAAATCCAAGTTGCGTATTGGAGGCATTTGGCTTCCTATTGGTGAAACGTATGTGGACAGTATGAAGGGGTACATGCAGGATTGAGAGGCGTTAAAGTACACACGTGGTGCCTGCCGGAGAAATCAACGAGGTGAAAGCTTAATGATTGCGGCGATCAAGCCGGAATGCAATCGCGTTCTTGCTGCCTTTGTCAAAAATTTCACAGATTAAAAAGCTGGCGACTCAAGTTTCTGTAAAAATTTAAGCTCAACAAGAATTGAATTTCCAACTACCTCTGGTAGTTTCGATCCAAATTGACAATTGTCAATACATCCTCGTCATCAGTCTCAGCAGCAATGCTATTGCATTACCACCTTTATGATGATAATCCCCGCATCTGTGATAAGTCTCACAAAGTAGATACCGTCTGCTTCCTCTGCCATATCAACAAAGGTTGAATTCGCTGATGTCTGAATCTGCCTGATATGTCTGCCCTGTTGATCGATGACGTCAACATGATGGATCGCATCGCCCTGCACAGTGAAATGTCTTACAGCAGGATTGGGATAAATAAAGTATGCACCATTTTTGACAACATCCGATATATTCGATGCTTTTACTGCTTCATAAAGCCTTACGCTCTGCCATGTCCCAAGCACAAGATCCTTGTCGCCATCATCGTCGATATCCGCAAATACGGGCGCAAGCGCCTCGGTACCGGTGATCCCGTCGAATGGATTGGATGCGCCTGTTCTTTCTTCGAATATGGCATCTCCGGCTGTTCCGGTGTTTTCGAAATACAGTAATTCTGGTTCATCGGTATCGTGGCTGATCACGGCATCTTTCAATCCATCGCCGCTCACATCATGGAACGCAATCTTCGCCCTGGCTGTCAGAGCGACATGTCCAAGGACATTATTGATGGTATCCAACTCGAAGACCGGTGCAATCTGATCTCCGGTATTCTCATTGAAATCAAGATTCCCATTCCCATCGGTGATAAACACATCAAGATCCATGTCATTATCAATATCCACAAACGCAGGATAGCTGCAAATCCCTTCTGTCATGATATGGTCCAGCGGATTATTGGCACCGGTTTGAAATATAAAGTCAGGCACAGCAGCATCTCCGTCATTCCGCAAATGTCTGATGATGTAGGACCAGATCCCCACAAATACGTCCAGATCAGTGTCTGCATCGATGTCTACCAGTACCGGTGCATTACATCCAGAGTTACTTGTGTAGATGTCAAGTGGATTATCCGTTCCTGTTTGCTGGGTATAGACGGGTTGCTGCGCTGTACCGGTATTCCGGTAAAAAAGCATCTCGTTAGAATTGTATTGCCCCACGAAGAGATCCAAATCGCCATCTGCGTCGATATCCCCAAGTGCCGGCGATGCGAAGTGACCTGGAGAGACCGGTGAAAATGGATTGTCCGTGGCCAGAACATATGTGCTCTGCGCATGGATAGCGTAGAACGTAATGTGGAAAAAACAGATAAGTACTGCGACTTTAGTTAAAAAAGCTTTCATAATTGACTTTGTCGTTTGAACACGAAAGGTAGGACTATTGCAGGATGTTATTCAGCCAGACTGAGTAAAGTGTTAATCTGGTGAGTACACTGCACGCATCCGACCTTTGGCACCAAAAATGTACATCGAGCGAACATCCATTCCTGCCTTCCGGGCAATGACGGATTTTGCGATAATAGAAGATGCGGAAAAAGCTGCCAAACTTGTCATAGGAAAGATCCGGCTAGAACTAACGATAAATACCTTCGCAATGCTTCGACTGTCGAAGACGGCGAACGGCATACCACCAACTCCCAAGCTCATTGTATGAGACTTGTCAATGTGGATTCGATTCGTTCAAGGCCTCTCATTACTTTCATATCAGTTTACTCAAGTTTCGGTACTTGC
>DATDQA010000187.1:0-18223 GCA_035292505.1 Saprospiraceae bacterium
AATGAGCGAGAGTTTTAAAAATATAGTAACATTTTTTCGTCAGCTTTTTAAAATCATCTGGGAATTTTTCAAGGTGATTTAAAATCGCTTCTTTTCGAATTCTGATTCCGATAAACGCCAAATAGACGGTCACTTTTTCGATTGCGACGTCCCTATCCATGTCACTGTAGGAGTTATACAAATGCAGAAAGCCATGTGGAAAACTGGGAGGGTAAGAGTCGTTTTGCTTACCGTAAAAAAGTTGATAAGCATAGCCGCTTTGATAAACGCCATTGGCTTTGTCAACTAATGGTGACTTTTTGAAATTGTCAATCCATTTTCTCTCTATGGATTTGATCTTTTTACTCACTGCAAGTCAATTTCGGGCATTCGGTTTAGCGTTTATATCCCCGGCATAAGCCCCGTCCAAGCTACCTGTGTCCCATAGGAATATGGTACACAAATGCATGTAAGCAATAACTTTGCCACACTTTGGTTGCCTGGAGACCGGTGCGTAACCAGAGTCTCACCTCCAGTCTGCCAAAATCTGAAGACAGACAGGTAGAGAAGGCATTAGGCGGGAGAGTACTGTATTTATTAAATCGGAGCAGGTTGATGAAGCTATTAGTTTACCAAGGCCACATAGATGATAATTCTAATCGATGAGAACTAGAAGTTCTCTTTGACTAAAGCAGGAGGCAACGTTTCATTTCCAGTGACAATGGTTTTGTACTTTCGTAGCCGGTAGGCCGTTGGTGTCGTGTCCATGTGTATTAATGCTCAATTACCCTCACGAAGTGGTGAGGACGGTGTCAATGCCAATTTGGTTCCCAGCGAACTGAGAAATCAGGGAAATGGTCGCCAATATTGTTATTGCACAGTTGTTAAGTTTCATCTGACGGATTATGTTCGTTAGTATAGATATAACAATTATCATGTTCCAAAAGCAGCGTTCATTTAGGTGAACGTTATATCGCTACATGGCAATTTAAGATAGCTGCGAGCGGCCTACCTTTTTTTAACCCTTTTTTACAAATGAAAGATTGGCTTAAGCTAAGGCAGTACACTCACTTTAGTCCAAAATTCGACAAAGGGGACAAATCATATATCAGACAATACGTTCGGGACTCAGCGGGAATTACCAAGCACAGGTTCTATCCATTAATTCACTACACGATCTCGGAACAAACGTACCGAAGAGGATACGATAAAGATGGAATTCGTGATGAGAACCGAACGTCAAAATCCAAAAAGAGAGAGATTTTTTATGCTAATCACTTAGACGCCCAGGTCTATGCCTTTTACGGACATTTACTTAACACCAGGTTAGACGCAATTTATAATTCCGTGGCAGGGATGTCAGATAGCGTAATAGCGTATAGGGCAATACCTTATAACTCCCGAAGAAATAAATGCACGATTGATTTCGCTAACGAGGTTTTTACGCATATACGCAATTCAAGAGAGGATTCCTTGGTTGCCGTTTGCTATGACATCAAAGGCTTCTTTGATTCACTTGATCATAGACTTCTAAAGTATAGGTGGCTGGATGTACTGGGCGTTAGGACTTTACGACAAGATCACTATAATGTCTACAAATCACTGGTTAATTATACCCATGTAGATATAAGCGATATCATTAAAGAATTTCCAGAACTCAAGATCAAGAAGTATCGGTATTTGCGAAAACGAGATGTACCGTGCTTTTGTGCTTCAGTTGAAGAATTCCGGACTAGGATTGTTGATAAAGGTTTGATAAGGACAAGTAGAGCGTTCACGAGCTTAGATGAAAGTGCGCGAATGGGAATACCACAAGGCACACCTATTAGTGCAGTTCTTTCAAATGTTTACATGATCGATTTTGACAAGCATATGACGAGTCTATGTGAAGATTTCGGTGGATTGTATAGAAGGTATTCCGATGATATTTTGATTGTCGTAAAACCTCAGGATATTGAAGTTATTGAAGCACAACTGCTTGAACATATCAAGGGCAGGCTGAAATTGTCAATACAAGAAAGTAAGACACAGCGATTAAGAGTTGTGCGAAAAGAAGACGGCACTCATGAAATTAGTCGCTTCGTCAATCAAGAATGGCGGTCTGGCGGAGTGCTTTCTTACCTAGGCTTTGATTACAATGGCAAGGTGATTCGAATAAGAAGCAAGAGTTTATCAAACTATTATAGGAGTCTTAAACGGTTGATCAGGCGTAAGGCAAGATACGCCTACTATGATTTACGACGCAACAAACGCAGCGGAAATCAAGACAAAGATGACTGGATCTACCGCCACAAAATCTACCGTCTACATACTCATCTAGGAGTTAAGAGGAAAGTGATTGATGGCAAGGTATTTTGGGGCAATTTTATCTCATATACTCGTAATGCAGCGAAGATTATCGGTGATGATGGAATAAACGATCAAGTGCGAAAGCATTGGCGTATAGTCCATGAGCATATTAATCGTTTAGAGCAGCGGTACGGTTTGCGAAGAACGCCTTCCAGAAGAAACCAGAATTTTGAGCCGTGAGGGTGTAGCACTTAAGCTAGGCGTAGTAATTATTAATTGTCATATCGATAAAAGCAAGAGAACCCTTTCTATGCTTTAAAAAATCACAAGGACTCCAAGGCTGACAACATACGCAACAACAAGCAATAAGAGAAATCCATGCACAATTATGGCACTATTCTCTAACCATTCGACAGTCTTTATATAACAATCTTTGAAATCATACAATTCGAATGACCATGTTGTGCTCAACCCTATGAGAAGATGGGAAAGAAAACCTAAAAGGAACAAGGTCAGAAAGACTACTCCAATGACTACATGACTATAGATCAACCAAAGAAAGGGAGCCATTAATATGGCGATTATAAGCACCACCCACCATGTTGTATTAGTATAGTAATAGAAGTAGAAGAATGCTCCCAGAGAACATATAATTCCTACCGACATGATGTATCCCTTTGCATCGCTGTCTGTAAAAGGGTCAAGAGGATCTTGGATCTTTTTCACTGCTTACAATTGATGTTATTGAAATGATTAACTATGGTGTGTGTTGCATTGTATTGTGTAATATCCAACTAATGACGCCGTATTTCTGAAAACGAAATCAAAGTGAGACAAATGAAAAATGATGGCCGCTTTGCGTTACCTGTTCTATATTCTAAAATGTCTCGTTTTTCAAATCACTTTACGTATTAGCCGTTACTTACTGTCGCGATCTTTCCGCCTTGTCTCTAATGCCTCCTTTTCTTGGCGAGTGAATTCCTTACCACAGGTAGCACAAACAAAATCCATAGTATCCGCTCCCAAGAAATATTCCTTTTCTAATTTTGGATGAATACAGGGTTTATCACCCCAAGTTCCACGTAGTCTTTTAGCCTTATCAAGTTGCATATCGTTTTATTTAGTTACCTCATTCATATTTATTAAAATCCATGGAAATTTACTTGGGTCAGGACAAGTCCCAGTCAGGTATTCGCACTGTCCCTCTTGCAAGAAATCTGTAAAATTTAAAATTGTCGCTTCTCTTGTACAGTAGCACTCTTCACAGTCATCGTCAATGTCTACTCCGTGAAAATCTCTTTCATGCTCATCAATAAACCTATTTATCCAGTCAATGTTTGGAAATACAAGTTTAGCTTCATTAGGGTCAATTATTATATTATCAGTTCTAATTCTCCACTCTCTTTCCCAGGTAAAATCAAGATCACCATCTAGGTTAGGATCATAGGATACATAGCGCCAATTGACCTCATCAATTTGCTTTATATGCTCATACTCACTCCTTAGAGAATAGATTGCAGGTCTTCCGCCAAAATTGAATACAGTCTTTTTAGGTAATTGAATTCCGAATGGTGTATACCTTGAAAAATAGTGCGTATCTAATTGACCGCTGTTAGTTAGACATCTTACAGGAGATTCGGTAAAGCAAACGCATTTGAGTTTGCCTAAGATCATTCCAGTGCTGCCAACAATTGTTTGCTCACTCACTATCTTCTTTAGATTTTCATATGCCTTCTCATAATCCAAAGATTTGTCTGAACCTTTAGTGAAATGAATCAGATTCTCGCAGTGGTCGATTCTGTACATAGCAAGATTTGTTAATGCTCTAATCTCACCCTCACCTTCCCCGTCACCGCACTATTGATCAGCGTCGCTTTGTATTCTTTCAGCTTCTCGATTTCCATTTCTTTGCATTTAATAGCCGTGAAAATCTTTTGACTCATAATATTAATAAAGGAGACAATTACTGCCTGCTCTTCTTTTGGGGGACAAAACACTATTGTCTGCCCAAGCTCCTCAGCGTTTAAGTGTGGCTGTGCTGCCCGTAATCTTAGCAGATACAACTGGCCATAAAGTATATACTGTGCAAGCAAGCAATAACTCAAAAATGTCGGATTAATTTCTTTAGGAGTTATGACCATGTCATACCCAGCAATCGAGCCTTCATATTTTTTTGGAATGATCGCAGAATCCGCCGTGTAAGCTCCGCTTCTTACAACGATGATATCGTTTTCCTTTAGCTCCGGATCTCGCTCCCATGGAATATCCTCTGGATCAACATATATCAGATCCTTTTCTACAATTCTTCCTCTTTCAACATTGGTTGCTCTTATCAGTGGCAGGCCTCCTTCCTTTTCTTTTGGAGGCTGCCCTAAACCGTACTTAATTTTACCTAAGTACTTTAACTTCTTCACCTCCCACTTCTCCGGAATCTTCCCAATCCACTCCACCCCGCTATCCTTCATCTTCACATTCGGATCAAGCCCCGACTTCGCGCCAGCTTCGGCGGGCAAGCCTCTCGTCACGGCACTCTGTATGAGGATCTGCCTGCGTTCTTTGAGCAGCTCTATTTGTCTTTCTTTGATGCTGATGGCGTTGTCGATCTGGGCGGTTTTGCGGTCGAGGAAGGCGGCGATGGCGGTTTGTTCTTGAATTGGGGGAACACTTATTCTGAAATTGTAGATATCCTTTGGCGCAATATGGGGCACCATCGGATCTGTCTTTGACATTTCAACCCACAGAAGGAATCCTTTATCTGCGATCAGATAGTAAAGGAATCTCGAGTCCAGAGATTTCGTTGGTCGCATTCTTGCAACACGCTGAAGCAAGAGGATTGGTAGATCTTCCTCACAAACCATGCAAAAGTTCTTTCCAACTTTAGAGCCATCCATTCCTATTAAGATATCTCCTGCCTTAAGTACGAATGCTTCAAGATAGGCATCGACACTTGTCCAATGGCAAACTTCACTCCAATCGAAATACCCTTCTTTCACGTTGATTCCTCTTGCGAGCTTTATTCCGGAGTCAGCATATCTCTGACTTTGAAAAGGGAACCCAGTAAGTAACTCAATGTGATTTTTCAATCTATCAATAACCCAGTTTTCTGGCACTTCACCCAGCCATGAAATTCCCGAATCCCTATACGCCGGATACCTGTCTACTTGAATTTTCTCCAATACCTCTTCCATCACACCATATTTAAAATCTCCCGAATTAATCCATCACTCTCGGACTCCAATTGCAAAATATCCGCACTCACTTCTTCAATTGTGCGCAATGGCTTGTGGCGATAGAAGTATTTATTAAAACTAATCTCGTATCCGATCTTGGTGGCATCCAGATTGATCCATGATTCGGGCACATGCGGCTTGACTTCACGCAGGAAGTAGGCATGGATGTTGTCTTTGAGCGGGACGCTTTCTGTATCACGCAAATCACTTTCGGTTTCGTACATGAGATAGTCACCCCTTTTGGAAGTGGGATAGTAGCCATAGTCTGTGAGCTGCGCCTCAGTACAATCAAGGTGTTCCAAGAGTTGGGAAAGTTTATCTCCGGCATGCTTCACCGTGCCGCTGATGACTTTCTCTGCATCGGCATCATACCAGCTCACGGCATTCAGGATCGCATTTTTCTCAGTAGCGGAGAGTTTGATCTTTTGCGTTTTCAGTGACTGCTCTACGTTTTCGCGGAAGACATTGAAATCATTGTATTCATCGGTTCCGATGACTTTCATAAGTGTGGTGGCGGTCTGCATCAGATCCAGTTGTTTCTTCCAGAGGTCATTATTGACAAGTGCTTTGTGTTGTTTACTGCTCAGATTGAGTTCTTGTTTCTCCGCCCACTCAAGGATTTCTTTCTCGTGCTTCGAAAGATTCGTGTAGACCTCTTCTCCGAAATTTTCCCAGAACCATTGCATCGGCTCGCGCAGAGATTTGTCAAAACGCAACTCTGCGATCCGCTCTGATATGAACTGCGCTTTCAATCGCTTAGGCCGCTCGATAGTCACTTTATAATATCCAAAGTCAGAATTGTCGAAGACCTTTGAGGCGATGCCTTCTTCTTCCTTTGTCTCAGGATTGATCTTTCGTTCCACCGGCTGCATGTCAGAATAGACAGAAACAATCTCCCGGATGTGTTCTGGAGCAAACTCACAATTCTTATTGCCCAGGTTCTTGCGCAGCTTACGATATAAGAGCCCTGCATCGATCAGTTGCACTTTGCCTTTCCTGTGTGGTGCTTTGTGATTTGAAAGCACCCAGACGTAGGTTGTGATGCCGGTATTATAGAAGAGGTTGTTCGGCATCTGGACAATCGCTTCGAGCCAGTCGTTCTCGATGATATACCGGCGGATATTGCTTTCACCGCCACCGGCATCGCCTGTAAATAAGCTGGAGCCATTGTGGACAGAAGCAATCCGTGATCCATGGGAGCCTTTATTCAGGGGTTTCATTTTGCTCACCATCTCCATGAGAAATAACAACTGTCCATCAGAGGAGCGCGGAGTCGCATCAGCTTCTTCTGCATTACCCCAATAGTCTTTGAGCCTGATCTTGAAGCGCGGATCGATGACTTCCTTGCCGTCTTTGATATACTTCAGTTCGCTGGCCCATGACTTGCCATAGGGAGGATTGGAGAGCATAAAGTCAAACGTTGTTCCTGCAAACTCATCGGTTGAAAGCGTAGAGCCGACCTTAATGTTCTCAGGGTTGTTGCCCTTGATCATCATATCCGATTTACAGATTGCATATGTTTCGTCATTGATTTCTTTCCCAAATAGATAGACATCACTCTTCGCTTTGATCTCACCGTCTTCGTCCTTGATAAAGTTTTGTGATTCGGTGAGCATGCCACCCGAGCCACAAGCGGGATCATAAATCGTAATGACAGGAGGCAACTTAGCTTTAACCGGATCGAAGATGATATGCGTCATCAGATCGATGACCTCGCGCGGTGTAAAGTGTTCGCCCGCTTCTTCATTGTTCTCTTCATTGAACTTCCGGATGAGTTCTTCGAAGACATAGCCCATGCCGAGATTGGACAACGCAGGCAGCTTCCGGCCTTCCGGATCCAGTTTTTCAAACGGCGTGAGATTGATATAGGGAGACGTGAATTTTTCCAGGACATCAAGCAAGACATCTTTTGACGCCATATGCACTACCTGACTCTTGAGTTTGAATTTGTTGATGATCTCCTTCACATTCAAGCTGAAGCCATCGAGATAGTCTTCAAAATTTGTTTGGAGAATTTGCTGGCTGTTGGTTGCAGTATCATGAAGGCGCTGCAATGTCCACGGGCTCGTGTTATAAAACACATATCCCGATGCCTGCATCAGACCATTTTCATCCCACTGCGTAAACTTCGCTTCATCCTTCTGGAAAGCCATTTCCTCCTGCACTTTCGCCTTGGTGGGTTCAAGCAAAGCATCCAATCGACGTAAGACTACCATTGGAAGAATGACGTCCCGGTATTTTCCACGGACATAGACATCACGCAGGCAGTCGTCGGCGATGGACCAGATGAAGGAGACGAGTTTGTTATGGACGGTGGTGTTCAAGCTGTAGTGTTTATATAGCTGATATCTACACAGTGAATTTATCCTATTTGGGGGAATGGAACAGCCGGAACAGCCGGGGCAACCGGCGCAGCCGGGTAAACCAAAACCGGAAGCCCGACACTAGGTAAGTTGACAGTCCTCATTCGGCAGGACTGGGAAGCCCGTCTACGCGAGCTACGGTGGACGAGCCGGAAAAGTTGGGGAAGCTGGGGAAATCGAAGAAGTGGGTGGTGAGCTCCGCCTTCGCATAAATCTTCGGGCGCCTGCGCCATAGCTCCGGCGACGGCGCGGGGACAAGTCGGAACGTCCAACTAAAGAAGGACTAACGAGCAGGACAGGGGAATTCCGCACTCGGAGCGACGTCAGTCGTGTGTTGTTGTTACGTCCAGGATAAACCTCTCGCTTTAAGCGCGATTTTGGGGTAATAAATACTCATAGCGAAGAACTGATCCGTTATTGTACGCGCGGTTCAGAAGGAATGAGGTCCTTGCTCGGCGAGTTTTAGAATGAGAAGTCATAGCCTCATTGAAGACGAGTATACGTTCCCTGGCCTCCTCGCAAAAATAGTGTTCCTCCTACCGTTTACTTTTTTCACATTTAGTCATAAAGGAGTGTTGGATGCTATTTCTTCGTCTTTTGCAACTATAAGATGGGTAATTCAATCGTAACAAACTTTAAGAAGCAAAATTATCTATTGAGTGTCCTGGTCTCAATATTTCTTCTTGTGAGCTTGACGTATCTCATCTTACATGCTGTCACCGATCGTCATCGGGGTAAATTTGTGCAACTCAATAACAACCAGATAGAAGTAATAGCCTCGATCTATACAGATACTGTAGGAAGTATCGAAAGGTTAAGCAGTGATTCCCTGAAAAGGGTAAGGCAACTTGATTCGCTGGACAAAGCTGATTCGATCAGGTTAATCTATCTGAATCAATATTTGAATTCAATAGGTATCCTGGACACTATCACAGCTGAGAATGAGCCGTATTTTTTTAAGGAAATCAACAAACGATACTATGTCGCCCAATCCTATTTCTGGCTAAAGGACAACTGGATCTATTGGGAATTGATCTTATTCGCCCTGCTTGGTGTATTATGCAATTCCCTCTATCATCTTTCGGAGAATGTGCGGAAGGGATCCTATGATAAGCGGGAAGCAATCGTTTACTATGCGAAGTTATTTTATGCTCCTGTTGTGACCCTCATCCTTTATCTCGCCTTTGAACTCTTCTCAGGAAAAGATAATTCTCACGCAACACCTGTCAATACGATTGTGCTTTCCTTTGTTCTGGGCTTCTTCTCAGGCAGATCAATTGAACTGTTAGACAGGATTAAAAACGTCTTGTTTCCCACCTCATCTAACAACGAGAAAGCTGGAGATAAAACTGATTATACCTCTGAAGGTGAGCGGAATTTTATGGAATCCGAGATTGAGAAGCAGGAGCAGATTATCAATGAATACATTGTTACCAATGCCCAGAATCTCAAGGAAAAGTATCCGGAAATACAAGGCCTGTCAGCGAGAAGAAAAAAGAAGCAAGGCCTGGAACATGAATTCCTGTCGTTGCATTTTGAGTTGGACAGGAAGATTGAAAACATTGCTGCCGACAAAGCGATTCCTGTGTTGCTGCTTTATAACTATGAGGGTAAAGAATACGAGATTCCAACTGATACAACGGGCGTTGGAGACAATGATATCCAGTGGACAAACGAAGAAAGTGTCGTGCCCAAGCAACTTGGGATGGGTTGCTCCCTTATAGAACATAAAGCGTTCGGTACAATTGGATTGAAAGTCCGGAGAAAAGATAAGTTGTATTTATTGAGCTGTTATCATGTGCTCTGTCCGGCTGAGTTTAAAAAGGGACAATCGGAGTTCCCGGGAGGTACTGATAGTAAGGTGATTTCCCCAGGGGAAATTCATCGTAAAAAAGAACCGCAAATCATCGGGCATGTAACGGAAGGGCGTTTTGATAATTTTATCGACGCTGCGATTGCTGAGCTCACTGAAGATGGTAAAAGCCTCATTAACCAGTATTTCGATAACAATGGTGTTCCTAAAGGGATCAGGGTTGTGTCTGCGAAAGATGCAAAGGCAAGGATACTGGTGAAGTTAGTTGGAAAGACATCAAAGCTGCAACTAGGAAATCTTGTTCATCACTATCAAAAAGTCACTTTCTTTCCCAAATCCCCCGCCGGATTGGATCGTCTATTTGATTTAATTGTCACAAGCAAGATTTCAGATAAAGGAGATTCAGGAGCGACTGTTGTAGACGCCTCAAACAATGTCATTGGAATGCTGGTAGGTGGAAACGACAATCACTCCTATGTCATTCCAATCAACACAATACTCAACCGAATGAATTTAACTATTGACACTTAATGAAACGTACTATGAGAACCCTGATTTCTTTTCTTGTTTTTTTGACATTATGCATATGCCAAATGGCCGGACAGGATACTATCACAATTTCCGAGGATGCAACCGCTGTCGACATTGCGGGTGATACTAAAGAAATTGACATTGAAGATCGTTCGGAATCCGGAATGCAACTACTGATCTTGGGCATTCAATCTGTTGAAAGCATTCATTTACAAGATGGCAATACAGATATTTCTGATGATGGCGACTTTACCCCAACTGATGATGGCGTGAAAATAAACTTAAGCCGTCTACTAAACAGAAACGGAAACCCCCTGATGCCCAATGCAGATGAAGATAAAACCATAACCCTTAAGATCCAGTTAAAAGTGAGCGAAAGCATATCTGCGGTCCAGACTGTGCAACTTTCATTTACGGGTGACGCAGCAAATGAAAACGCAGAGCAAATCTCCCTCTATGACCAGATCATTCGCATCCCTTTCCCCAGGTTTACAACTGAAACAGTAAAGATTCTTCGGGCTGCCGAACGCGCCAGGTACCTACTGATCGATGCGAATCCTGACTATAAGCAAAAGAAAAACAATGTCATTTGCAAGTGGAAAGAGGTTGATAAGAATATTGAGAGGGGAGGGGATAGAGAAAGGGCTCAAAGGGAAGAAAAAGATACAATACTGGCGCCGGTCAGAGCCCTACCCGTCAGAGGAACGCTGGCAGTGTTTCTTCTTAATTACGAACTGGACAATGTTGAGGAGATTACTGTATCTCTTAATGGACAGGACTATACGTATGAATTCAGCACTCAAGATTTAATTGACAACCGGAAGAGTGATGGAATTGTTGGAGATGATAACGAATCCCATAGAGGTGGAGTGGACGAAGAGCTGACAGAGGGTTTAACTCATGCGCTGGAAGTTTATTTATCAAACATAAAACACGTGTTAGATAGTTATAAGGTACTTAATATCGAAGACTATTTCAAGATACAGGCTTATCAAAGAGCTGTGTATGAGATCGTAACGCACGACTCTGTCGATGTCGCAACACTTGCGTTGGTGAGAGAAAGTGTTGACACCATTCTTTACTGGAGCCCTAAGTATGTTTCTTTGACTCCGATAGCCCATGCGATTCCCAATGCAGACGAAGTCAAAGTAACTGTGACAGTTGGCTATCATAACGAAAGCGATGAGGAATTCGACATTGGTACATACCGGACATGGGGCGGGATAAATTTTTCGCTAGGAAGCAGCTTATACGTCACCGGTCTTACGAATAATGATGTCTACGTGGATTCCGTAACTATCGATGGCGATCCTTCTTCTTCGGAGTTGCGTGCGACATTAGATTCTACAAATACATCTTCCGTAGGCATCGGACTGAACTCCGAGATCTACTTCAGAACAGGTGAGTTAGTTGTACCCACCTTGAATCTCGGCTTCTTCGTACCGTTTGAAGAAGATATCTCTCCCTATGCTGCATTAGGCCTGGGAATGAGTTTTATGGATAAGAATGTTAAGTTCAACCTGTCGGGTGGAGTTGCGCTTGGAAAAATCAACACAATCGTAGATCGCTATAAAGATCGAGACCTCTCAGGTTATTCAGATCTGATCAATGAGGATTTGGTTCAGAAAGCGTGGGATCAGTCCTGGTATATTTCCTTTGGTGTCAGTTATAACCTGAACCAAGAACAGGAATAGCAAAGCCATATTTGTGATTGGTGTTTTGTCCTGATCAATGTACTTATCACATACCTGCACATCGCGGAGGCAGTCGTGCTCCTCCGTCTTCGGCGGACGTAGTCTCCTTCGCCGGACGAAGTCCGCTGAAGTTTCGGCGGCACGCGGACGGCGATGGACCAGATGAAGGAGACGAGTTTGTTATGGACGGTGGTATTCATGCTGCTAAAAATAGGTAAAGCCGGGAAAGCAGGTAGAATAGGTAAAGCCGGCCAAACCATTTACTTTATACCAGGCGGCGTGGGCATGACCTCGGAACGTTCGACCGCAGGGAGAACTTATCCCAAAGGGATTCCTTTGGAACGAGTTTACCTGCTGAAGGCATGGTGTCTGCGCGTTGGTTAGAACTTCACATACTCAATATCCTCCTCACTACGAGTTTACCTGCTTCAGGCAAGGCAGGCGTCCGCGCAATGTTAGGGCGATACTAACAGCCGAAAAACAAATTACTCTTCCAGTAGCAATTAAGATGATCTTTGTGCATTCTTGTGCACTGATCTCTCTGGGCAAATACGAAAGCATAGAATCATGGAAGAAGAAACCGATGATTTGAACACATCTTTCCTTTCCGTCTTGAACACATACTATGACGATGAGGAGGACGACTACTCAGACGTGCCACTCATAGAGCCCAACCCGGATTATATAGATTGGAGAATTTTGTAAGGTCGTCCTGATTCTATCTGACGGGATGATCGATGATGTCCGGAAATGTCTCATTGCGTTTCTCAAAGAGTAAGCTTTCAGCGCGTTCTTATATTTATCTAAGACCTGCGCTTGCAATACTCAACCATGAAAACCAAGAATCAACATTTCGTTCCACAAACATACTTGCGGACATTTACTAACAATGCCAAGCATCTGTGGGTTTACGACAAAGCAACGCAAAGGTCTTTTAGAAGCAGTATAAAAAAGGGAGCTTATGGAAAATATAGATTATAAAAGCGGCCTGATTTTATAAATATCACTCCTCCTCAATCCTCTTCAACACATCTTTCCAAAGTGCATTGAAACTACTTCTTGGAGCCCTGCACAAATACACGGTCGTCCCATATTCACGGGCATGAGGATTGGAAATTTTACCGACGATGGTAATGTCTGCAAAGAGCTTCTCCACATCTTCACCAAGCTCATCATTGATATAGATCAGGGTCTCGATATCGGGATCAAATGAAAGCGGTTTCCAATAGTAGAAGCTCTCATGAAAACTCACAGGTTCCGGCAGGCCATACTTTTTACCGATCACAGCAAGTGCCCCTGCCTGACCATAATTCTCACAATAGATGAGGCATCGGTCTTTGTCTGTGACCTGATCATACGCGCGTGATGTAAGCATCGTCAATTCTTCCCAACCCAACTGATCTGCATAGTCCTGTGGCAGAGAATGAATGCTCCCATCTTCGAATGTCCTGCCTAAAATCAATCCGTATTTGACTTCCAGGGTGTGAAAGTATTTAACCAATCGTTCTGCTTTGTACACAGGAATACCAAACGGAATCACAGGAACTGTAATGAGTATCATCAATATAGGTAATGACCAGAAGGCCAACTTGTTCCTGACATACTTCTCGAAGAACACTCCTCCTGCAGCAATCAGTGCCGGGATCACGCCGACTGTGTAATAACTTTTACCGCGTAAGAGACAAAGAATAAGAATCACCAACGCAGCGGTCACGCCGACGAACCTGTACTTCTTATTGAACAAAAGGAAGAGTAATCCGGGAATTGTCAACAAGCTTGCCGCAAACGGACTCATCAATTGATCTATAAGAAACTGAACCCTGTCGACATTGACTAACTGATTCTCATTCAGCTCCCGCATGTGATCGATCACGGGCAAGCCATTCATGACCTGCCAGATCAGGTTGGGGAGAAAGATCAAAAGCGTCAGACCGGCAGCATAATAAAACTTGCGTTTGCGGAAGATATCAAAGTGACCAGTCGAGGCAAGTGCAAGAAGAAGTGTGATGAGTAATAACGCGATGAGGTATTTATTGAGAAAAGCAAAGCCAAGAACCACTCCGAATATCAACAGGTATTTATCCTGACTGGTATTGATATAGCGGATCACCAGATAGAGAAGGTATGTCCATAGAAACAAGTCAATACACACTGGTTGGAATAAATAAAAGGCACGCAGATTCAATGGCATGACAAGGATCGCGATGGCAGTGAGGATTTGTGCCGGTAGTTTTCCTCCCAGCTCACGAGTAATACCCGCTGTCACGTATAAAAACACACCACTCAACAACGCCGGAAACAATTTCACGGAGAACAACGTAAAACCAAACAGGGACTGCATGACAAAAGCAACCCAACCAATGAGGGGCGGTACTGTAGCATACCCCAACGCCGGATGAAGGCCCAAGGTGAAATACAAAAGCTCATCCCTGTGATATTCCAGATTGTTGTAGCACAACAAGTGAATAAGGATGTTTAAAAGCGCGAGTCCGATCAGAATGAAAGTGCCTTTATAGAGTTTAGGATCGGTGGACATGGGTTTCAGAATCTATTATCAATTAGGAACTCTTTATTCGGAGTGACAAAAACAACCTGTTTGACCTACTTTTTCAAACGTTTTTTATCCTTTCCGGCAGCCAGTATTTTGGCATTCTGAGTGCTGACAATTTTCTTGCCGGTTTTAGCTTCGATCTCTTTCCTTGTGTTGCCTGCGATTGTACCACCTTGCCTGGCAATGATTTTGCTTTCGTCGAAAGAGGCAGGATTCTTCTGCTTGCTGATTTCTGTCGTCGTAGCCTCTGCAAGCATGTTCAGAACAAGTTCAAGATTCGTCATATGGTCTCTCAGATTTTCTTCCTTCAGATTTTTATGTTGTTTGTATTCTTTTACAGTCTTACCACTCCACGCCTGAGTGATAATATCCGTAAGTGAAGCAAATTGCTGGCCTTTCTTTACTCCACGTGATTCCCATTCGTCGGTGAGCTCCTTTCTGACCTCAATGCTTTTGAGGCGTTGATTTATCCATTCTTTGCTGTATCCCTTTTGCAGGTATGTCTGCATCGCGCGGTCAAAAGTCAGTTCAGGATTCTGTGTTTCTTCAATGCGTTCAGACCCGACTTTCGCGAGCCATTGTTTGAAGGGTTCTGCTTTAGGTGAGGGGATGGACTGAATCAGTCGCAAAAGTTGTTCGGTGTCAGCCACATCTGTCAATCGCATTTTTCCGTCTGCAGCCTCCATTTTCAAAGCGTTACAATTTGTAACGGTTTCATTTCCCTCGTCAAGAAGTCGTTTCTTAAGGACTCGCCAATATACTTGCGGATTATCACTATCTGTCAGGACAGCAATGACGTCAACGATGCTGAAATACCACTTCTCAGCTTCTGCATCCCAGTGACTGCGAATTTTCTTCTGGTTGAAAATCTGAATGTTACTCATGGCTTGATGGTTTAGTTTGGTGTACGGTTATTGTGGA
The DNA here is from genome assembly GCA_035292505.1 of Saprospiraceae bacterium. Lineage (GTDB taxonomy): Bacteria > Bacteroidota > Bacteroidia > Chitinophagales > Saprospiraceae > DATDQA01. The sequence goes on from DATDQA010000187.1 coordinate 15,372, forward strand.
ACAGATTATCGATCAGGTCTAAGATAGGTAATGAATTCTAAAATATTCTCGTCGACTTACAACCTCATTCCCCACTCCACACTCTGTTCCCGCAGTTTCTCCGCACCACCTTTGATCAATGCGATTGCCGTGTGTACTTCCTCCTCCGTATTAAATCTTCCCAGGCTTATCCTCAATGAGGCCTTTGCCTGATTTCTGGACAAACCCATCGCCTGCAAGACATGAGATGGTTCGGGATTCGCAGAAGTACATGCCGAACCGGAAGCGATAGCGAGTTCTTTGCTCAATGAGGTCATCAAGGCACCGCCATCTATACTATCAAAACGGATATTCGAAACATGAGATAACCGATTTACAGTATCACCATTGACAAACACGGAGGGAAATTCAAGCAATGATGATTCAAGTCTATCCCGCATGGACTGCAAACGGGTATTTGTCTCCATCATCTTTTCCTGTGCAAGAGTGATAGCGCGACCAAGCCCGACAATATTCGGCACGTTGAGTGTGCCACTACGCATACCTTCTTCATGCCCTCCACCATGGATGAGAGGAGACAATTTGACACGCGGAGATCTGCGACTGATGTACAATACTCCAATCCCCTTTGGCCCATAAAACTTGTGCGCTGACAAAGCCAGCAATTGCACTCCGCTCTCACGGGGATGTACCGGTATCTTCCCTACAGCCTGTGTTGCATCAGAAAAGAGCATGGTTCCCTTTTCTGCGCAGATCTTTCCGATTTCATCAATCGGATGAATCACGCCGGTTTCATTGTTTGCCCACATTACAGCCACTAGGATTGTATCGGCACGGATCGCATCACGGAGCATGTTGAAGTCAATAAATCCTTTGGTATCCACAGGCAAATAGGTAATCTCTGCGCCAAGTGATTCCAGATAGTGACAGGTATCAAGCACAGCCTTATGCTCGGTGGTCACAGTGATGATATGCTTCCCCTTCCGTTGGTACAATCCATACACACCTTTCAGTGCAAGATTACAGGCTTCGGTAGCTCCTGATGTGAAACAGATCTCCAAAGGTTCCACCTTGAGCACCTCTGCAACATGCTTGCGTGCCTGATCGACGGCTTCTTCTGCAACCCATCCGAAGGCATGTTGTCTGCTCGCAGGATTTCCGAAATGTTGCGTGAAATACGGAAGCATTACCTCAAGGGCTTCCGGTGCGACAGGAGTGGTGGCGTTATTGTCGAAGTAGATCAATTATCAATTACGAATGTGTCAATTACGAATTACGAATGAAATCAATTACGAATGTGTCAATTACGAATTACGAATGAAAGTAATTACGAAATTATGAAGTGAAATTACAAAAGTCCATTTTGAATTATAACCAATTACAAATGATGAATGATTTACTCATGCATGAAGACACGTATAATTTGTAATTGCTCTATTAGTAATTCGGCATTGGATAGAATTGTGATTTGTTGATTATTTTTCGTCTACTAAACCAAATAGCTCATGAAAACCGAAAATGTCATTCAGACGAAGAGTTTTGCTTTTGCGATCAGAGTCGTTAGCGCATATCAGTTTTTGACAAAGCAAGGTAATGAGTATGTCCTGTCGAAACAACTCCTGAGAAGCGGGACTTCCGTTGGCGCAAATGTTGAAGAGGCCATAGGAGGTCAATCAAGACGGGACTTCTTTGCCAAGATGAGTATCGCCTATAAAGAGGCCAGAGAAGCTGTGTATTGGATTAGACTTTTAGAGGCGACCGGTTATATCCCTAAAATCGAAGCCCAAAGCTTAATGACTGATGCAGAAGAACTATGCAAAATTATTGGAAGCATTCAGATATCGACGAAGAAGTCAATTACGAAGAAGTCAATTACGAATAAATCAATTACGAATTACGAATAGCTCTCTCTTTCCGTAATTCGTAATTGACACATTCGTAATTATTCCGCGTGACCGAGCAATGTCTCAAGCCTTACAGGAAGATGCTTTGCTACCCATGCACGAAAGTCGCCGGAATAACTTCTGTTCTTTTGTAATTCTTCAACACGCCTGATCAGTTCTGTATACTTTGATACATCAATCATGCGCACAAGAGGAATGAGGCCATCGACAGTACTGGACGCGGCGGATTCTCTTGCAGCAATTGCGTCCTGTGTCAGCGTGCCTACCGGATTTTCAATATACTCTGCAAGGATTCGCTCAGAGACATCTTTGCCATGTTTCAGGGATTCATTGATATTTCCGCGACCGGTCACTGCATTACCGATGGCAAAGACATTTTCATAACCCTTGATACGACAGACCTGTTCGTCTGCGACCTGATACATGCCCCATTTTTCCGGGATACCGGGAATCAACTCCGGGATACTCCCGATAGATGAAATCACCATGGGACTACGCACTTCTTTTTCTGATCCCGGCACAGGGACCGCTTTTCCATTTTCAATTTGCGTTTCCTGCATGATAAGTCCGACGAGCCTTCCATTTTCCACAATCTTGTCCACCGGCATATGCAGCGGCGTCACATGGAAGAGATATTTCGAGGCATAATTATTCAATACTTTTTCACGGACTAACTCTGCTTTTGCCAATTGCTCCTGTGTATCAGTTGATGTTGGTGTCAATGGCATGTCCTTGATACGCCGACGGTAATACAAGGTGCAACCCTTGATCCCGAGATCAACAAGAGTCAGTTTTTTTTCTTCCAACACTTTTGCAATGCTCCGATCCAGTACAAACATATCGGTCTCTATGCCGCGCGCTTTCAAAGCACGCTCTACTGATTCGATCATCAGCACTTTCAAGACGTCGAGTGATGCAAGTCCACCTCCGATCACGATCGCATCATCCTTGATTTCATATTGCTCACCC
>DATDQA010000188.1:0-29043 GCA_035292505.1 Saprospiraceae bacterium
TTGACAATCTTCCTAAAAACGAGCGACCTAAACAAGTGATTTTCAAAGGTTATTCCGAGTTATCCACAAAACAAGAGTTGCTAACAAAAAGAAAAAAGTAGCAAAAAAGAAAAAGTAGTAATGGTAATAACGATACTTACTCTCTATTCAAAAAGTCAACCTATTTCAGGCAGGTACAGATTGAGGACTGAAGACTGAAGACTGCAGACTGAGGACTGCAGACTGCAGACTGTGGCGAAGACTGAAGACTGAAGACTGAGGACTGCAGACTACATTTGCATCCAAATGAAAGAGATTGCTCAAATTGTAGGTTATCTCCGCGGTTACAAATGGCCGCTGTTTCTGAGTATCTCCTCCAATATTCTGATGGCGCTCTTCGTCGTCGTGAGCATCCCGACAATCATTCCTTTCTTTCAGATCCTTTTTGATCGTATTCCTGAGACTCCTGCCGAAAGACCTGATTTCTCTTTCGGAGATCTTGAAGATTATGCGAAGTATCACTTTTCCACACTGATCGAAACACGGGGTCGTACAGGCGCGCTCACCCTAGTCTGTATTGCTCTTGTTGCCGTATTCTTTTTGAAGAATTTCTTTCGTTATATGGCCATGTTTTTTATGGCAATTGTGCGCAATGGTATCGTCACAGATATGCGTCAAAAACTCTTTGGTAAGTATATCGATCTTCCGCTGGCGTTTTTTTCCGGAGAGAAAAAGGGCGATCTCATCAGCAGGATCACGACGGATGTCCAGGAGATAGAATTCAGTGTGCTCGGCATGTTGCAGGCAGTGTTCCGTGAACCCATTGTCATCATCGGGAGTATTGCTTTCATGATCTACATCAGCCCCTCGCTCACATTGTTTGTTGCAGTTCTCATTGCGTTTACGATTCTCGTGGTCGGTGGCATTTCACGGACACTGAAGCGGAAATCTCTTGCCGCCCAACGGAGTATTGGCAACCTGGTGGCAATCTCTGAAGAAAGCCTGCAGGGGATCCGCATCATCAAGGGATTCAATGCCCAGGAATTGCAGGAACAAAAATTTGCTAAAGAAAGTAACGCCTATCGACGTCTGCTCACTCGCATCCTCTGGAGACGAGATCTCTCATCACCACTCTCAGAATTTCTCGGCATTACGGTTTTGTCTGTGCTTCTGTGGTATGGATCGCAACAGGTATTCAAGAATGACTTGACACCCGAAATTTTTTTTGCATTTCTTTTCGCGTTCTTCAATGTGATTGATCCTGCAAAGAACTTTTCAACGGCATATTATCACATTCAGAAAGGGATGGGCGCTATGCACCGGATAAATGAGATCCTGGATCTCCGGGACAGGATACAGCAGAAGCCCGATGCGATCGCATTTTCTGAATTCAAACAGAGTATTGAATTCCGGAATGTTTCCTTTCGGCACAAGGGAAGCGATACCTGGGCATTGTACAACGTGAACTTCAAAATCCTGAAAGGACAGGTTGTTGCTCTGGTGGGCTCTTCAGGATCTGGTAAATCAACACTTGTCGATCTCATTCCCCGCTTTCACGATGTCACGGACGGAGAGATCCTCATCGACGGAGTGAATATCAAAGATTATCACCTCCAGAGCTTACGTACTCAGATGGGTATCGTCTCCCAGGAGGCAATCCTCTTTAATGATACCATCAGAAATAATATCGTCTTTTCGTCGACAGGAAAAACAGAGCGGGACATCCTTGATGCGGCCAGGAATGCGCATGCACATGGATTCATCACAGATGCCCCACAAGGATATGACACGATCATCGGCGATCGGGGTATGAAGCTGAGTGGAGGAGAAAGACAGCGACTGACTATAGCGCGTGCCCTGTTGAAAAATCCACCGATCCTGATTCTTGATGAAGCAACGGCGGCATTGGATTCAGAATCAGAGCGATTAGTGCAAGAAGCACTTGAAAGAGTGATGGAAGGCCGGACGTCTGTTGTGATTGCGCATCGCTTGTCGACAATTCAACATGCGGATGTGATCTATGTTCTAAAAGAAGGAGAAATTGTTGAATCAGGGACGCATGGAGAATTATTGCTGCGTGATGGTGAATATCAGAAATTCATAAGGTTACAAGCGGTTTAGCGAACAGCAAATAGCGAATGGCTAATAGCGTTCTTTCGGGATGGTGAATACCAGAAATTCATAAAGTTATAAGCAGTCTATTGCATATAACAATTTGTATTTTTTACTTCGAAAAAAGAAGAGCATGACCTAGGAGCGTTCAAAGAACCTCCAAGCGTCTGCTAAGAGGATACCTTAACCTATGCAATATGTTATACACGACATAAAGCAGCGAGTGAACCTTTTCAACTTTTGATTCCGTAAATTTCCATCATGAAACAGTTACAATTGACAGCCGTATATGTGGAATGCGAAGAGGGTGGATATGCTGCCTACATTGAAGAAATTGACGGTGTAAATGGTCAGGGAGAGACAATAGAAGAAGCAAGAGAGCGCCTTCTGGAGGCATTGGATTTGATCGTTGAGACGAGGAGAGAAATCTCAAAAAGCCATGAACCTATCAATGTCATCCGTGAAACAATCCTCACATTAACTACTTGAAGAGAACTGATCTGATTCGTCATCTTGAAAAAAATGGATGTCGCTTTGTGCGCGAAGGAGCTAAAGCATGCCATTTATATTAACCCTAGGAATCTTCAATTCTTGATTGTTAATTCCTCGATACATTAGCGACCTATTCTTTTCATTAAAAGATAGTAGGACAGCCGCAAGAATGCATTAGTATGATAAAATTTTTCCGACACATACGCCAAAGCTTACTTTCTGAAAATAAATTCAGCAAGTACCTGCTTTATGCCATCGGGGAAATCATCCTTGTCGTGATCGGGATTCTCATTGCATTGAAGATCAACAATTGGAACGAACAACAGAAGCTGAACCGACTCGAGCAAAGATATTACTGTAAACTCCTGGAAGATGTGAATCAGGATGTGATACAAATCGCAAAGCACCTCAGTGAAAACGAGGACAGGCTCAGCAGTGGTAATATGTTACTCCATTTACTTCAGCAAGAAAACCCCGATCGCGTCGAGGTCATCAGGCACCTGCAGGGTGCTACTTCAAAAACGACGTATACGTTTAAACCAAGCCTGGCCGCCTTTGATGATCTGAAATCAAGCGGAAACCTGATTATCCTGCGAGATCTTTCAATCAAGGATAAGCTGATCAATTACTATTCCACCTTAGAGGGGTATATCGATATCATAGATGTCAATTCAGACAAGACGGTAGCGTTATATTTTGACAGCACGAAAGACTTTGTGGAATTTGGGTTTCAGAATATTGAATTTGTCAAAAATGAAATAGACACTGCGCTCGTTGACATTGATGCATTGAATGCTTCCCCCTACCCTTCAGCCGCACTACGCAAACAATTGTTGAGTGATGGTGTGTTTTACATGACCACAAATGCCAGAAAAAAATTGATCTACAAACTCATGGAAGAAGAAATCATCAATATGCAGAGAACAATGAGCAAAAAATGTGAATAACCCGGTTATGTTATAACCTCCCAGTTGGTGCCTCCCCATTTCTGATCATCGTCGTTTGCTCCTGATTAAATGGCGGCCTGAATAACTTCTCATACTGTTGTGCCGACCTGAAGAAATCAGCGATAAAATTCATCCTGTCGCTGAACTTGCCCCAATCCTTTGCGCCTTTCAAAAATCGAGAACAACATAAAGGAAGTGCGCATTTCAACGCTTCAGAAAATTGTTGAACCTGGTTTGGATGATCGCCTGGAATTGTCAATCAAACTTTGACGTCATGTCAACCTTAAGTGGATTTCCTTAGCCTTCTCTGGCAGAAGAACATTACTGTACTTCTCCCTTCCAATCCCATTGCGCCACCATCAAAACAGGCAACAAGCCTTCAGGTTGATGGATAGATGATTGTGTATTCTGCACTGAGTATGTCATTTTGCTACGACAATCTATCTAAACATCAATCAAGAATTATAAATTAGAAATCAAAAATTCTCTTACCTGACGATCGTCACATCTCCTTTGTTCAATACATTAAAATCACGCATCCCGCACACATCTACTTCCCCTTTGATGTACCAGACATAAACACCGGGTTCCATGTGGGATCCGCGGAAAATACCATCCCAACTGTCCTCAATATTATTCGTGCCAAACATCAGATTACCCCATCGGTCAAAAATCCTGAATTCGAAGTTTCGGATGATCAAATCAGGACCTGGGAAAACCTGCAACTGTTCGTTTATTCCGTCATTATTAGGAGAAAAGACATTGGGAACAAAGAAAAAGTTCTCCTTTTGTAGTTCTGCTGCCCAGTCGACGTTGATCGTAAATTTCTGTTCTGTACAGCCATCATCCACCATTACCGAATAGCGGCCCGGGCTGTTGACCTCAATCCATGGTTGCGTCGAACCATTGGACCATTGCCATTTGATTTCTGCAATATTGCCTGCCATGACTGTAGGTTCCAGGACAGCCATCGGTTCATCGCAGCCTAATTCCTGATCTTCAACCACTACTTCCGCAAGAGTTGATTCCGGAACCTCAATCGTGGCATCATAAGTACATCCATTGTGATCTAATACCAGAACCGAATACTTACCACCCGGAAGATTCGAGAAAACAGAATCGGTCTGTGGTACACTCCCGTTCAATGCAAAGAGGCACAGTGGTGGTGTTTCGTGGTGGACGGAAATTTCAATGGTCCCGTCAGATACATTCGGGCATGTTGCCGTCGCACGCAAGTCAAAATCCACAGGTGGTAGTTCGGCTACAGTGACCGTCACGAGAGAATCGCAACCATTCGATGCTGTATAGATAAATTGCTGGCTTGTCCCTGCTGCAATTTCTACTCCGTTGAAAATTACACTTTCACCCATACACGCACTCATTGAAATATCGGTGCTCAGGGTGGGCGTTAAAACAGTATTGATGGTCACTATACTATCACATCCATATTGATTGATCAAGACAACTTCAACAGTTCCCGTGTCTTGCACAGAACATGCTTCGATTTGTTCGAAAGTATAATCTGTTTGCAGCTCTGTCACTACTAATTCACTTGTTGCCGTGCAACCATTGGCGTCTGTCACGAGTATAGCGTAAAGCCCACCTTGTGTTACGCTGATGCTATTGCCAGTCTCGCCAGTGCTCCAGGTGATTTGCGCAAAACTGCCCGATATATTAAGGGATGTTATATCACCGTTGCACATGAATCCTGGTCCTGTAATTTCAACGGTGGGCAACGGGAACTCTTCAAATGCATGGCTGGCGGTAGCGGTACAGCCATTGGTGTCTGTCACTACAACTACATAATCTCCAGTCGAAGAAACTGTGATACTCTCTGTTGTTTCGCCTGTTGACCAGGCATACGACAGAAAACCAAGGCTTGCGATCAAAGTGCCTGGATTTCCCTCACATGCCGCCGGGGGTCCTGTTATACTCACTTGCGGAGGTACAGGTATGGTAATATTAATAATGTCCTGTCCGGTACAACCGCCCAGGTCACTTACGGTTACCGCATAGTTACCTGATGCTGTAACGGTGATCGCAGACGTCGTTGAACCATTTGACCACACATAGGCATTATATCCAACGCCAACATCGAGTGTGGCCTGACCATCGCACATGGGTCCCGAAACTGTAATCACCGGGCTTAGGGAATCAGCTATTTCCATGAGGTGTACATCGGTTGCGGTGCAACCATTACTATCTGTGACCACCACCTGATATGTGCCACTTCCGGAAACGATGATGCCTGGTGTTGTTTCGCCTGTGCTCCACGCGACTTCACTGAAGCTGCCCGAAACACTGAGAGTGGTGCTGTTTCCTGTACACATCGATGCAGGCCCAAGTATATCCACGACAGGCGTAGGGAATGATTCAAACGACGCATTGGCTGTTGCGGTACAACCATTGGTATCTGTGACCAGCACAGAATAATTTCCGGATTCGGTAACAATGATGCTATCGGTAGTTGCTCCGTTTGACCAGACATATGATGTAAAACCGGGGCTTACTGTGAGAATGCCGGAATCACCTGCACAGACACCTACAGGTCCGGAAATATTGATCTGCGGTGGATCGCTCATCGATACAATCGTATCTCTTGAGCCAGAACAACCACTTGCGTCACTTACCGTCACCGAGTAGTTACCAGTAACTGTCACGATAATTGAAGAAGTCGTAGAACTATTCGACCATAAATAATTAGTATAACCGCTTCCAGCATCGAGCATGATGCTATCTGCACAAGGAGGACCAGTCACAGTGATCACAGGACTCAGTGAATCACCTGACTCCACAATATGGATGTCGGCAGCCGTACAACCATTGCTATCCGTTACCACAACTGAATATGTTCCACTTCCGTTGATCACAATCTCCGGAGATATCTCTCCTGTACTCCAGGCGATTGAGGTAAAAGCTCCTGCTACCGCGAGAGTAGTGCTGCTGCCATTGCAAATCGATGCGGGACCAACGATGTTCACTTCAGTCTCCGGAAATGTGCCAATGGCCCATTCATCCACACCTGTACAACCGGAAGCATTCGTAACGACGACACTGTATAAATTCGGTTCGGTTACGTTGATTGATTGAGTCGTTGATCCATTTGACCATAATATTGTAACGAACGCATCATTGAGTGCAAGTGTGACAGTATCACCATTACAAAAACCATCAGGTCCAAAGATTTCAGGTTCAGGTAATGGAGCTGCCGAGATTGTCAGACTGCCGACGCCGGTGCATCCACTTGCATCAGAGACTGTGACGGCATATGTGCCCGGTTGTGAAACGGAAATTTCGGCAGTCGTTTCACCTCCAGACCATAGATAACTATCAAAGGTTGCAGAAACATTCAGTGTGACACTCTCACCCTCACAAATCGAAGGTGGTCCGAGCACTTCTACTTCCAGGACGCCTGAGATTGAAACAGTTACTTCGGCCGTATCAGAACAGTCGTTATCGTCACTGACGGTAAGGCTATACGTGCCACTGTTCACGATGGTAATGGATTGAGAGGTTTCGCCTGTCGACCAGTCGTAATATCCCTCGCCGGAAGCAGTTAAGATCGCTGCCTCATTGCAATTCAAAGGCATCACAGAAATCCCCGCGTCAGGTCCGTTTCCGATCACTACTGTTTCTTCAAAGGAAGTCCCGGTACATCCATACGCGTTTGCGACCCAGACAGAAAACGTCCCGGTCTCAAATGCCACAATTTCACTTGTTGTCTCACCAGTGGGTGACCATAAATACGAGACATATGGTCCGCCTGTACCTAACACCTGCAATAATGCCGGCAAACTATCGCATGTAATTGGAGGTAACTGAATAAACGGTTCCGGTATTGGAGCCGCAATGATCTCGTGCAGTCCGGTTGTTGAACAACCATTTACGTCAGTGACAGTCACATGGTACATGCCAGATTCACTGACCACGATACTTTGTGTAACCTCTCCAGTGGACCATTGGTATTGTGCGAATGATTGATCGACGGTAATCGTGACAGTTTCCTGATCTACACACATTTCGGCATCGCCAAGAATGACTGGATCTGTGACTTCGAAAAGGGCGATGCTAATTTCACCCGACTCAATACACCCATTGATATCTGTCACTGTCACAGAAAAGGTCTCGGGGGCCGTACCACTGATGGAAGATGTTGTCTCTCCCGTACTCCAAATAAAGGATACAAGATCTCCTGCATTTGTCACCTCAATAATTCCCACATCTTCCGGACAGAGATATGGTGGGGCATCCAGTGCAGGCAAAGTACCCACTAAGTGCTCCACGACATATTCAGCAGTCCCCGCACATCCATTTATATCCGTCACAGTAACACCATACGTTCCGGAATCGGTTATTTCAATCGTAGAGGTCACCTCACCAAAAGGCGACCAGTAAAAATTATAATACTGGAGTGCATCCACGACTTCCAGCGTAGCAGTCAGTCCATCACAGATTTCAGTAGGGCCGGATATTTCAGGTGTCGGCAGCGGGTAAAACTCAGCAAAGACTTCTAATTCCTGCACACAACCGTTTACAGGATCTGTGACAGTCACAGAGTATGTGCCTGGTTCGGTCACATAAATGGGATTGCTGGTCTCTCCCGTCGACCAGAGAAAGGTGTTGGGAGGACCAACACTCACTTGCAACTGCACCGACTCGCCCAGGCATTGTGGTCCGTTTTCGGAAATGTAGAGATCATAATAGGTCGGTTTAATGTGCTTGCAGCCGTACGCCACGCAACCATTTGCATCCGTCACCGTCAGACATGTTGTGTACCAGCCATTCTCCAGTGCCACGAGCACTTCAATCGAGTCAGTGCCACCTGTGGTCCATTGATAGGTGAATGGTCCTGTACCTCCTGTGATAATCGGAAACGCCAACACAGTGTCACCAGGGCAATACGTCAGATATGGGGGATCCGTGTCCACCGTGACAAAGAACCCCTGACATTGTGCAAAAAGCCGCTGCGAAAAAGACATATGCAGAGCGAATATCACAGTGAGTAAACATTTCCATAGTATGATCACATTCGGAACTGTGTTGACCTCTTTCATACGTTACTTGTTTTTATCAGCAATGCCTTACACCCCGGCATGTTGTTTCGCTCCGTTCCATTTTTGCTGTCCGTAAAACGAGGTCTGACTTTATTTGCTAAAGTTTGTTCCGTTTCCCCAAAATAATCGGTGATGGAGCTCAGTGCATATGATGATTTTCGTCAGTCAACCATAAATAGCACAAGTGCAGGTGCCTACCACAAAACATGGGATGCGGGATGCTGATATCTATTCAATTATATGTTATTATCTAAATTCAAAGCAGGATGATTTTGTGCTGGATCAATTGTTTGTTCTGTAACATTTGCAGGATATAGATGCCCTTCGGTAATGAGCCGATATTCAGAGAGAAAACCTGAGCTTCGGGAATATCCTCTTGCAAAACCTGATTGCCACGTGCATCAATAAAACGGAGCAGGCCACCTTTACCCGGTGCATTATCCATATGGATAGTGAGTTCACCTGTCGTGGGATTGGGGAAGATTTGTGTATTGTTTTGAGTGACATCTTGAGTTCCGGTCACGATCACGTGCACTGGCACCCGCTCTGAAATACATTCGACATCGCGTTGTTGGATCTTCCAATCATAGAAGTAATAATAGTAGCCCGTCCCGAAGGATGAGGTAATGATCTGTCCTAAGGTGCCAAGGGGATAGGGATAGTCGATCGGCGTGATGTCACGGTATAGATTGCCAAGAGGGCAATGCAATGAAAACTCGCCAACGGGTATTTCAAAATCCAGTTCAAGCGTATTCCAACCTGTAGTGAGCTGAAATTGCTTGAACGCGAGCAAGGTGTCCGGAGAAAAGAGCTGAATAAAGCGTTGCCCTTCGGGTGCACCTTCCGGCAAGTACACACGTACTGAGTTCAGCACGAAAGGCTCCCATGCTTCGAATAGCATAAATCCCGTTTGCAGGGACAAACCTCCACCTGAAGATGTATCTATCTTTCCACCTGATTGTATTTCACCAGGATAAACAATGTGGTTTTCCACAAAGAATATTGTATCACCACCAAGTGCCGGAGTTTGAAAGTCAGGGCCTATATGCAACAGGTTGCCTTCGGTAAGTTGATCATACCAATGACAATTGTCACACAGGGCTGAGAGTAAAATGGAATCGCCCTCCCCGATCTCAACATCTGAGATGATTGGTTGCGATGCAAGCAGGAATTCCACGCTGAATGGTTCAGAGATAAGCTGGCCTGCTGCACATTGTGCGTCTGTCGCTACTGTATAACTCCCCGGTTCTGTGACAACGATTGTCTCACCTTGCATCCCGTTTGACCAAAAATGATTTTGACCTGAAGAAGCGGTCAGTATAATGCTATCACCCTGACACTGGCGACGTGCCGGCATTGCCGATATCGTTGGAGGAATGTCTTGCACTAATTCGATGTCATAAATGCCTGCGATTGCCATACATCCTTGCGAATCCGATAGCATAATGTAGTACTGACCTACCACCGAGATCCGGGTAGTTTGTGTTGTGTCACCATTGGACCATAAATATTGAACGAAACCAGGCGGCGCCTGAAGCAATATTGTATCGCCGGCGCACATTTGAAGGCGGACATTTTCCTGAGAAGGAAGTGGTAACATGCATGTCACCTCTGGCACCAGGTATGCGGTATCACCATGCGGATCGTGCAGCATCGTCACAATCCCGGAAGGCCACCGGATTTCTATTGAATCAACTGTTGTGCTATGGCCTAAACCGAAATGCACTATCAGTGTTTGCATCGGGCTATAACCCTGGCCTGATCGCACCTCTCTGATCTGCACACCCCAGTCACCAAAGATTGTAATACGTGCGCCGATACCATTGCGGTTACCTACCAGACCAAATGGAATCACTTTCAGCCAGTGGTTTTCATCATTACCGGCGTTGAGCCACACCTGGCCGTTTTTCGTCACATCCAGGAAGCCATCGTCGTTGAGATCTGCGACAGCACCCGGCGGTGAAGGTGCATCCTGTCCAGTAAAGGTGAGATCTCCATGACCGAGGTACAGTTCCGTGGTGAGTTCGGAGAAAAGATCGATAAAGCCGTCATTGTTGAAATCACCGGCGGCATTCTCAAACGCATCCAGACCTATTGTATCAATACCTGAGGTACTGATGACATCCGTGAAGGTGCCATCGCCATTGTTTCTGAAAAGCCTGTTGCGAAAGTCATGATTGATGACAAAGGCATCCATATCGCCGTCGTTGTCAAAGTCCTCGAACGCTGTAGTCCAGGATTGTGAATTGTCATCCAATCCAGCAATTGCTCCTACTTCAGAAAATGTGCCGTCGTCATTCTGACGATAGAGGAGGTTCGTACGAATGATGTCACCCGGAGGTACTCCGCTCTTGCATTTAGAGATGTACAGATCAATATCATCGTCGTTGTCGTAATCGGTCCAGATCGCACCATAATTTCCAGGAAGGCCAGAAGTACGGATGAGGTTTGTATCGGGGGTCATATTTCCCATGCCAATGTTCCGGTAAGGGATAGACAAGCTGGTATCATTAGCGACAAAGGCATCGAGCCAGCCGTCATTATTGATATCAGCGATTGTTGAGCGCTGACTGATGAGACGCACATTTATAGATGGCATAACAGTTTCAGTATACTTGGTGCCATCCTGGTTGGCTAATAAGAATGAGACCGTTTCAGTATCAGCAAACAGCAGATCGTTGAATCCGTTGTTGTCCAAATCACCAGCACACACGCTCCATACGGGAGGTGATTGAATGAGCATGGGAATAAACTTCTGCGAGAAAGTCCCATCTGGTTGCTGGTAATCTATGTAAAGGCCTTTCCCACCAACGCGCACTACATCATCCAGCGTATTGCCGTCCATGTCCACCGCGCAATCTGAGTATGCTGTAAAACCGGATACCGGGTTGAGGATGTCGCTGCGATAGGTAAATGAAACCGCCTGACCGTACAGCACGCATGGAGACGCGCTGAGGAGTGAATAAAGGATGACAGCATATATCAGATATATCCGAGGCAATGTGCTTTGTGTATTAGTGTTGTTAGAGGTGCTCATGACAAGATCAAATCGAAAAAGTGAATAAACCCGATACCAAAGTTATCCGTTGGATTTGGTTGCTCCAATTGTACGCGGCTGAACAGGGATAAAAGCCGCCTCAACCCGCTAAAAACGGCACTCTTGAGATTCTGGATGTCGCCTGCCCGACTGATGTCATTCTGGCGGGGATTTCGGAACCTCCCCTTTTATTTTCGGATTTGTTACTCTGAGCGTGCTGCGCCTCCTTTGCTCCGCTGAAGCTACGCGAAAGCGATGCGCGTAGCCGCCTGACTGCCGTCATAGGCAGGCTTCGGGCGCCTGCGCCATAGCCGGCTACGGAGCGCAGAGCGAGGTCGAAGGGTCGGATTTCGCCTGCCCGACTGATGTCATGCAGGCGGGGATTGCGGCACCTCCCTTTTCATTTCGGTTGTACTTTAGGGCAACTTTCATATCTTTGCGTTGTGGATAAACAGAAACACAGAAGAATCATTTTCTACAAGGACTACTTTAAAAAGTTCTTCGAAAAACAACGTGCCAAAGTACAAGATAAGATTGTCTGGACCCTGGATTTGATAGAAGACCTACCGAGTATTCCTGAGACTTACCTGAAGCACGTCGAAGATACAGACGGACTTTTTGAGATTCGTGTGCAACAAGGCAATGACATCTTTCGGATTTTCTGCTTCTTCGATCAGGGACGATTAATTGTATTAGCAAATGGTTTTCACAAGAAAACACAAAAAACGCCGAAACAAGAAATTATAAAAGCACTTAAAATAAAAGAAGAATATGAAAACGAAAAAAAGTAATATCACGACTCTCGAACAGTTTAAGGATAAACACTACGGCAAACGTGGGACAAAAAAACGTGACGCGTTGGAAGCAGGTTACAAGAACTTTAAAATCGGAGTCTTACTCCAGGAAGCCCGGCTTGAAAAAGGTATGACACAGGAAGAGCTTGCAGACAAAGTTGGCACTACAAAATCTTATATTTCAAAAATCGAGAATAACGTAAAGGAAGTGCGCATTTCAACGCTTCAGAAAATTGTTGAACTTGGTTTGGATGGTCGCCTGGAATTGTCAATCAAACTTTGACATCATGTCAGGCCCATTCATTTCGGATTTGTTACGCTGAGTTTGCTGCGCCTCCTTTGCTCCGCTGAAGCTACGCGAAAGCGATGCGCGTAGCCGCCTGACTGCCGTCATATGCAGGCTTCGGGCGCCTGCGCCATAGCCGGCTACGGAGCGCAGAGCGAGGTCGAAGGGTCGGATTTCGCCTGCCCGACTGATGTCATTCAGGCGGGGATGTCGGATTGCGGTATCCTCAAGTGATTTCTTAAACTCCACATCAACTCATTTCGGATTTTCGATTTCGGATTTCGGAACCTCTTTCCATCCTTGAGGTGTGTAGTAAAGGATCACTGCGTCCTCCAGGGGTTTCTTGAATTCTACATAATAATACTTCCCTTCCGGCCAGGCCGTGTATTCTTTATTACTATACTTCTCCGCCCCTCTTCCATTCCTCCACCACCAGTTGCCCCATTGGGCGAATTCGATTTTGATTTTGTTTCCAGATTCACGGGTCACAATAAAGTCATTGGTGAGGTCCGTCATATTGTACTGAAAGACATCGTACATTTTTCCAGAGTAGTCGGATTTCGCGATCCACTTATAGACCTCATCGAAAGATGAATCTCCACCGATGTTACGGAACATAAACGTACCTCTATAATTATCCGGGACATTGAGCAGGAATACCTTCGGCTTTTGTGGTTCAGGAAATGTCCTGATGTGATGCCAATATGCTGTCGTCGATTTTTCCCAAATGCGCACATGCACAATAGTACCCCAAAAACAAGCGACCAGGTATAATGCGAGAATCCCCTTGCCAGGCCAACCCCTCCAATTCCATAACAATGAAATCAGCCCTATGCTGAGAAATGCGATCGCGAGATACGTATAGCGGTCGTTCTCTGAAAACTGCAGATAATAGAAATACAGGTTCGTAACCGGAATGATAAAAACGATGGCTGAAAGGAATAAGAATATTCTCAGCCTCGTTAGCAATGTTCTCCGGTGAATGCGAAACATCAAGATACCCAGCCCAACAAAAATGCCGAGCATAAAGCCCCCAACGACAACTGTGTCAAGTATTCCATACAACTCCGTTTGTATGGGAAACGAAAGAAAGCGCGCGAACAGCAACGTCTTCACCAGGTACTTGAATACAACAGAACTCATGGCGATGATATCAATAGCCGTATGCGCCTCCGCTCCATAGTGCCCGATCCATAGACCAAAGAGAAGTTTATTTGCAATAAACCAAAGACCGATGGCGATCAGATAGGGCATCAATTCCATCAGTATCCCCACAGAACGCCTTACAAATGTCGTCGGGGTACTCAGACACCAAAGCAACATTGCAATCAATGCAGGGAATAGCAATGCAAATTCCAGTGTAAACAGGAAAAGAAAGTACGTCCCAACTGAAATCCAATAGTACTTCGTGTTGATCGTCACGATGTATTGAAGATAAGATCGCAGAGTGAGCAGCATCAGCAGACATGACGTGAGATAATTCGAACACGCTTTCCAGGCAAGCACCTCTACCTGCCAGGGATGCAGTAAGAAAATCAATCCTGCGAGTAGAGGAACTGTCCAATGAAACGAAACCTGAAATGTCGAAAAGAGTCTTCTGCATATATCAGCGACCAGCCATGCATTGATTGCGTGCAAACCTATCCAGACGAGAAACCAGGGTAGTGGATGTAACCCGAATCCTCCGGTGAGGAACCCGAGAATGATAAACGGAATGAAATATAATCCGCGATTGCCAAAGCATTCATAGGCACGCCAGAAGGGAGTCGTATCGCGGCATTCCAGCCAGCCAAGAAAATCCGTGACGAAGCCTGCATTGTAGAGCGGGCCAAAGACGAGACAAGCAAAGAGGAAGAAAAGAAGAAGAAGACGAGAGCCCGTAAGCCAGGAGATAGGTTTTTGTTCCGCTATTGGCTGCATTTTAAGTCAAAATGTAAAATGTAAAATGCAAAATGTAAAAGTCATGTGAACATGATACGCTTTAGACTTTTGAATTTTGAATTTTACATTTTGCCTTATTTAAGCGTGAGTTATTTGTTACTACTCAAATCTAGAGTATGCACGGCATTCTCAATCATCGGACTCCCAATGATCTCCACTATGCCATGCTCCTTTCCTCTTTCCTGAATCTCAATCCCTTCCCATTGGTCACCACATGCATTGTGAATCTGACAATCCTCCAGTATTAATCTCGCATTGGGTGAAACAACAATGCGTCCACCCTTCGGCAAGGAAACTCTGCATGAGAGTTGCAACGTGCCTCCATCTACAATTATGATATCCCCCGCGAGATCCTTGGGTATCGTCCAATGAACACTATCCCGAATGGTGATTGCCATCTCCGGATCATATCTGCACCAATCTGCGCGCACAAACTTCCTGATCCGTGAAGATGGATTAGCAATATTGCGTATTACACGTCCGATCTGACAAGGTGTAAGTGCTGCCTGCCATGCATTGTAATCCATCATATTATTTGACACAAGACTATCGCAGGGAGGTTCGCTGGTGTAGTACCAACAGTTGTCATGCTTTGGCGTATCATCGCAGCCATCATTGCCGCCCCATGTATGACTCAGTCCGAGTGCATGACCAATTTCGTGGTTGAGCAGTCCGACGCAACTTTCAGGACTGAGATCTGGAGTAAATACCTGTGCAACCTTAATTCCACTGCTCAACATAATCCCTGTGCCTACTGCCCGGTAATCCGGACGCTCAACACTATCCGGATGATGCGGCATCAAAAAAATATTGATCACGGAATCCGGCCTGATCGCATACTTGTTGATCACATCACGTGATGTGCGATTGCTGTTTTTACCATGCCTGTAATAAAAGAGCGCAGTGTCATAATTAAAATAAATCCCATCGTGCCCCGGGATCGAGGGATCAGGTGCCAGGACAAAGTACCACGGCACAGGTAGCACGGGGGTAGTATTATTGAGAGGTAAATGCATCTTCGCGTTCGCCCGGAGTTTGGAATTACAAAGGTCAAGCATTTGGTTTGCAAATACACGGCCCTGTTCTTTATTGAGATTGTGTACGCCGTCGCCGATATCCATAAAATGTACGTTTACCTGAACAGGGAGTATAGGAGTATGATCAGGATATCTTAGATCAGGCGCGAAATCTAAAGGATCATTGCAGGGACTGATGCCTGGAGCAATATTATCTTTTGCCGCAGGTGATCGCACGACAACATGTTCAGATCCTGCAAACGTGCTGTGGATCTTCTGACTGCAGGAACTCAGGAGAATGGCAAAAACAATACTAAATGATTGATATAGTCTCATTGGGTGTAAGATAAAGGAAGAAGGGGGAAACCGGAAATCAGTCGGCAGTCTTCAGTCAACAGTCTGCAATTATCGGACTGAGAGCTGATTCCCGGCTTTACCGGTTTTACCTGCTTTACCGGCTTTTAGATATTCAGCCCTCCACACACAGAGATCACCTGACCTGTGATATAGGTAGACTTGTCTGATCCAAGAAAGACACAGGTGTTGGCGACATCTTCCGGCGTACCCATGCGCTTAAGAGGGATGGCAGCGAGAAATGCTTCGCGCGTCTGCTCATTCAGATCCTGCGTCAAGTCAGTTTCAATATAACCGGGGGCGATGGCATTGCAGCGAATGCTACGCGAGCCAAGTTCCTTCGCCAATGATTTTGTAAAACCGATGATACCTGCTTTCGAGGCGGCATAGTTGGTCTGACCTGCATTGCCAAAGACACCTACTACGCTGCTCATGTTGATGATCGAGCCGCTGCGTTGCTTCAGCATCGGTTTGATGATATGTTTGCACAAATTAAAGACCGACTTGAGATTTGTATCCATGATCTGATCCCAATCCGATTCCGTCATGCGTAGGATGAGATTGTCACGTGTGATACCCGCATTATTCACGAGGATATCTACACGTCCGTATTTGTCGATGGTGGATTGTACCACTGATTCAGCCTGTACAAATGAACTTGCATCGGAGTTGATCGCCATGACTTCGAATCCACCTGTCTTCAGGGAGTCCTCAATCCCAACTGCTCTTTCGCGTGAAGAAACATAAGTAAACATCACTTTCGCACCCTCCCGCGCAAAAACTCTGACAATTGATTCGCCCAATCCCCGCGAACCTCCTGTTACAAGTGCCACTTTTCCATCTAATAAACCCATGCGCGCGAAAGTAGGGGAAACCGGTGAAAACCGGACAAATCGGAGAAACCGGAAAAGCAGGTGAATCCGGAAAAGCAGATAATGCCTGGAAAGAGTTGGCTGACAACTGCTGACTGAAGACCCGCCCTGCTGTACAGTTCGGGCAAGCCGGCGGCTGATTTCTCCGGCTTTCCCAGCTTAACCGGTTTTACCGGCTTTACCCTTCCCTGAGCTGGCACGACTTTTGCACTTACATGACTATCAGCATCGAATAGTTGTTAAAAAACCGTAATACAATGCTCATCTTCATGTTCGTCCTCGTCGTCCTGGTCGTACTGGCCAATGAAGTTGCTACAAACAGATCAGCACAGCGCTGGTAGTACCAAGCCGCTTTGTTTCACGTAAAGAGATCTCTCACGCAAAGACGCAGAGTCGTAAAGAATCTCACGCAAAGACGCCCGTCCGAATGGCCAAGGGCCGGGCGGCAGAGATCGCAAAGTGCTTCAGGTCAAGACGCAGAGTCGTATAAGAATCTCTCAACACAAAGACGCCCGTCCGAATGGCCAAGGGCCGGGCGGGCAGAGACCGCAAAGTGTTTCAATACGTAGTTCCTTCAGCGCTACTCAACAGCTATGGTAATCTGTTCAAATTGAAAATCAGGCGTATTATGTATTGAAAGAAGTTTAACTTGTTAGTATATTCACAATATACATACAAGGCTCTCCAATCTTCGGATGTACCCTACTCACATCTCTTTACAATCTGGATGAAGACACTTTTGTATGTCTTGAAAACGCGTAAGATTAATAGGATTATTTTGACGTTTCCTCAGCTCCAGCTGCATACGTATTTGGAGTGTCAAAATGAGCATCATTCTTCTTTCAAACCCCGCAAGAATTGACTATTGTGAGACATTCGGACCGGGCCGCCTTTGCCTGCCTTTGCCGCAGGCAGGCGCGAAACCCTTCCTTCGCGTGCTACTTCGCAGAGTAGCGTTTCGCTACTTCAGTCCAATTAATCACATTGTAGAAGGCGGCGATATAGTCCGGTCTGCGGTTCTGATAGTTCAGATAATACGCATGTTCCCACACATCAAGACCAAGGATAGGCTTTCCGCCGCATCCTGTATCGGGCATCAGTGGATTGTCCTGATTCGGTGTTGAGCAAATCTTGACACTGCTATCGGGATGAACACACAGCCATGCCCAGCCCGAACCAAATCGCGTGGTTGCTGCTTTTGTAAAGGCCTCTTTGAATGCATCGAAACTGCCAAAAGCTTTATCTATTGCTGAAGCAAGAGCCCCTGACGGTGTACCTCCTCCAGTAGGTGACATGATCTCCCAAAACATGTTATGATTGTAATAACCTCCACCGTTGTTGCGCACAGGTGCATTGGTCATATCGAGCGTCCGAAGAATTTCTTCTATTGTTTTATTCTCATTCGGTGTTCCTGCAATCGCAGCATTGAGATTATTGGTGTATGCCGCATGATGCTTTCCGTGATGGATTTCCATTGTGCGGGCATCGATGTGTGGTTCGAGGGCATTGAAGGGGTATGGAAGATTGGGAAGAGTGAAAGCCATGATATTGTGATTTTTTAGAATGAACGGATAGTGCTGTAACAATGGGAAAGATAAGAAGTTTAGGAGCAGTTCACAGTCCGCAGTCAGCAGACTGACTTCTCCCTAGTTCTAGCGATTGCAATGCAGGATGCTTTCCTTTAGTTTTACGCCAAATTTCAATGATGAAGAGGATCCTTCTGGGCGGACTTGGCTGTTGTTTTGTTGTTGCGATGCAGGCGCAGGTAGGGAAAGTGGGAATTAATACTACAGCTCCCGCAGCCATGCTGCATGTGAAGGATAGCAGTGTGTTGTTCACTGGAACATATCCGTTGCCAATTTCACCCGGAAATCCATCTGTAAGCGGAGCGGGCACAAGGATGATGTGGTATCCGGATAAAGCTGCCTTCAGGGTAGGAAATGTAACCGGCACAGGTGCCACGTATTGGAATAAAGACAGTATAGGACTTTACTCAGTTGCAATGGGCCAGAATACAAAAGCAAAAGGAAATTATTCCATAGCTCTTGGTGGGGAATCAATTGCCAGCGGCATTCAATCCATAGCCATAGGAACGCTGATCAAAGCCAGCGGTAATTACTCTACAGCGATGGGAAACGGACCAACGGCCAGCGGTTATGTATCAACAGCAATAGGATCTAGTGCAATTGCCAGTGGTGACTTTTCGACTGCTATTGGAGCATCAACAATTGCAAGCGGTAATCAATCAACTGCGATGGGAATAAGTACTACTGCAAGCGGTTATCATTCCACCGCGATGGGAAATCTTACAATAGCAAGTAGTGAAAAATCGACAGCGATGGGATATGGAACAAAGGCAAGCGGTTCATATTCCATTTCCATGGGAAATTTAACAAATGCCAATGGTTATACATCAACAGCAATGGGTTATAATACAAGAGCTGTCGGTTCTTACTCCACAACATTCGGAAGATATACAATAGCTAAACCATTTGCCTCGGTTGTTTTAGGGCAATATAATGATACAAGTTTTATTAATTCTTTATTTTGGGATCTCTTGGATCCGGTATTTATCATTGGAAATGGTACAGATAATTCCGATAGAAATAACGCGTTAACCGTTTTAAAAAACGGGAATACCGGCATCGGGACTATCTCTCCACAAAAACTGTTGCATGTCAGCGGAGGAAGTTCGGGAGCGACTGCTGCAACAAGCGCTGCTGCCGTCCTGGAAGATGATTCAGATGTCTCTTTAAGCCTGATCACACCAAATTCCGCTGAAAGCGCCATCTTTTTCGGCAATCCGTCGAACGCAATGCATGGTGGCATCGTGTACAATTCCACCGTAGCCAATGGCTTTGCGTTTCGCACCAATGGCAACTCGACAAAAGCGGTCCTCACAGATGTTGGAAATTTCGGCATCGGAGATAATTCTCCGAATGCACGTTTGCACGTCAGCAATGGCAGCGGTGGTAATTTGTATCACAGCGAATCGGATCTCATCCTTGAAGATAACGGTCATTCGTACATTCAATTTTCCACGCCGGCAGGATCGGCAAGCGGTCTATTGTCCGGTAACCCGGCAACAGTTATCCGGAGTGCAATCCTCTTTCTGGCGGATAGTACGGTTGTTATCCGGACCGGCGGAAATACGACGCGACTCACGATTGACAAATCGGGAAATTCGAACACCACCGGAGAAATCCGGCGCACGTCGACCGGCAATGCGAATATAGTCCCCATCAGCTATGGTGCAGTCGATGCGAATGGAACAGTGCTGAGCGGATCAGGCAACTTTTCCGTGGCACCGACCCCACCAGGATATTATGAAGTCACGATTACCGGTGAAACGTATACGAATTCAGGATATACCGCAACTGCTACGGCCATAAGCAGCAGCGCACGCTTTCTGTCGACAGGCAATACCGGAGGGAAACTTGTCGTACGGACGTTTACCTCTGCCGCCGCGCTCGTTGACTGCCCGTTTCATTTTGTTGTGTATAAGCAGTAGGCTTCAGTGCTCAGTCGGCAGTTTCTCACAAATTCATGAGCAGGAATCCTGCCACCGCTGCCAGAAAAATCACGCCATAACCTATATACACCAACCGGCGCATCTCGCGGCTTCCTGCCCATATGGAAATACCGAGCTTTACGAGCGTATTGCTGATCGTTGCGATAAGAATCGCATTACGGGCAACAGCGAATGAAATGGATACGGACGACAATTTCGCCACAGAAATCGTGATGGCGTCTAAATCCGATATACCCGCGATACCGCTGGCAACAAACATGCCTTCCTCGCCAAATACCGAATTGGCATACGCGACGATATAAAGAATGACGATATACAATAATCCAAACACCAGCGCTCCCGTGAGATTCAACGGTCTGCCGGGCGGAAGCTTTGTTTCCATCTTCTTCTGTCCCTTGCTTATCAGATAATAATAATACAGTGTCATGCCGATCGCGGCAAGAAATACCAGGCTCAACGAAATGGAAAGGCCTTCCAGGAGCTGACTGTTGAAGATCAATACCCAGAGCAATACCCGTAAGACCATGACAGAGGACGCCGCCATGATAGCAGTGGCACAATGCACATAAAGTGCCGATTGTTCTTTACTCTTTTTGGCAAATACCCACGTTACAGCAGTGCTGGATACGAGACCGCCAAGAATTCCGGTGATCAGGATACCCTTATGCGCCCCAAAAATCCGCATCAGCAAATAACCAATCAGCCCAAGTCCCGATGTAAGGATGATCACCCACCCGATTTCCCTGGGATTGAATACTTCGAGAGGACCGTATGTCTCGTCCGGCAGAAAAGGAAAGATCATCAACGCCACCACCACAAACCGAATGAAATCATACATTTCCTGATTCGAGACAGCGCCAACAACCGCTTGCATTTTCAGCTTGGACGATAATAGGACAACGATAAGCACTGTCATTACCAGGCTCATCTCGAGGTAACCTACAAATGTCAATGCACCAAGTAAAACCGCTAAAATGCCTGTCAATTCCGACGTTCCTCCTATGTCTCCATTGGAAGCAGTGATCCAGTAAGAAATACTGGTCAACAGGATGACGGCAAATAACATGCATACCAGGATCCATGGAGAAATGAGAAAATGCAAGGCTGCACCAAGAAATCCAAGGAGGGATAGAAAGATGAATGTGCGGATACCAGCAAATGCTTCCTCTCCTTTCGTCAAGGCATTATGTTCGCGCTCAAACCCGATCAGGAACCCAATGCCTGATGCAATCAACAAGCGAATTAAAAACTCCAGCTGCGTGACCCTGAAACCGTCTATGTCGATAATGTATTCGTCCATCGGGTAGATATGAGTGTCTATGTATAATCTCTATGCTCTCAGTTTTGAGTCTGCTGCTTATGATGTCAGTGGCTGTCCTAAAAGTGGTTTGTTATTTACGCTCGCAAAAAGTTATTTCGCTTGTCTTTCAGGACTCACCCCTTCCCCTGATTTAACATAGACAAACATTTTGATAACTTTTTTTGTGATTGACTTTTAGTCAGCCTCTGAAATTCACATCGTTTCAATTCAGGCCCATTTTCTCAACCAGTTGTTTGAACCGTAAATCCGATTTCAATTCCTTCAAGATCGGATAGCGCATACAGTAGATCATCCCAAAGCACACAACACTGGAACGCTGTTCATAGATCTTGTGCAAATGCTCAAACGCCATGTTGTAATCACCGAGACCGGCACGGATCAATGTATATTCCAGATTCAGATTAACACCTGCATCAGTTTCTTCGCGTTGCTGTGTCTTTTTCAAACACTCAAGAGCTTTTTCTTTGTTGCCGCTGATTCCGTATGCATAGCCAAGACCACCAAGACCTTTCAGCGGATTCCCGATCCGTTTTTGATATTCCTCCAGGTTTTGAATTGCGTTTTCATCATCACCCAATGCGAGGTATGTAAATCCCTTCCCCTCAAAAGCGCGCCGGAAATTCGGATCCAGCTCGATCACTTTGTCATATTGGGCCAGCGCATCCTCAAATTGTCCGGCAAAAGAGTATGCCTCTCCCAACATACACATCATAGTAAGCGACAGTGGCTCCTGCTTCAACGCATTTTCAATTTTAACCACTGCCTCACTGGCACGGTTCAGCGCGATCATCAGCATGCCGTCGATCTGATTGAGGAGAGATGAATTCAAACCCAGGTCACGGGCTTTCTGTATCGAAGCTTCCGCTCCCTGGAAATCCCAGTTCTGCATAAACTTGATCGTTGCAAGAGACAAATGTGACTCCGCATGGTAAGGATCGATTTCAATTGCTTTGAGGGTACAGTCTTTGGCCTTTGAAAACGCTTCTGTATATGGCAACATCCCTGAGGAGCCTAAGTACGAATAGCAATATGAGAGCATGCAATACGGCGCGGCAAACGACGGGTCGAGTTGGATCGCCTTTTCAAAGTCAATGATCGCCTTTTTGATTTCTTCAGGGTTTGATTTATTCCAATGATACCGGCCTTTGAGATAAAGATTGTAGGCTTCCAGGTTTTCTGTCGGAGCTTTTACTAACGGTTCTTCGACTGCCTGCTGTGACGATCCGGTTTTTTCTGCACTGCCCGAAAACTTTTCTTTGAGCCGGTTGACAATTTTCGAGGCAATTTCATCCTGCACTTTGAAGATATCATCCAGATCACCGTCGAAGACCTCGGACCACATATGATATCCATCGGAGGTACTTACCAACTGAGAAGAAATGCGCACTCTGTTTCCACCCCGCCGCACACTTCCTTCGAGCACGGCTGCAACGCCTAGCTTCTGTCCAATCTGTCTCACATCCTGTTGTTGACCCTTAAAGACGAAGGCCGATGAGCGTGAGCATACCTGGAGTCCATCCACCTGACTGAGTGCATTGATAATCTCTTCTGAAATCCCATCACTGAAGTATTCATTTTCCGGATCTGCACTCAAATTCAAAAATGGGAGAACGGCAATACTGTGTTCAGTTCCAGACTTGACCGGCACTGGAGCAACAACGGGCATGACAAGCCCATCATTGGTGACTGCAAAGACTTCTATCTGGCGCTCGACATTTTTTAAACTGAACATTCCCAGGGATGAGGTGGAGATAGCGGTTTGGTTTTTGATTTCATCATACACTTTATCCGAGATCAGGACTGCTCCCGGGGATGAAAGAGCTTCGATGCGCGATGCCACATTCACACAATCACCATACGCACCGTGATCATCATAGCATACATCTCCGGAATGCAAACCAATGCGCAGAGGCACTTGCGGCTCTTGCTGGAGCTCAAGTTGAACGCCAATCGCACACTTTACAGCTTCCGCTGCACTGGGAAACATACTGAGCATGCCGTCACCATAATACTGCACGACCTTGCCTCCATGAAGCGAGATCAGGTGCTCCATTGTCTGACGCATCCTATCGCGCAACAACTTGGCCCGTTGTTCGTCCCGCTGCATCAGTGCAGTATACCCCATCATGTCAGCAAACATGATCGCGGCAAGCTGACGGGACATTGATGCCGGCTGGGAATCTGTACTCATGGCATCGAATGTAAGGCGAATCACGCAAAGCGTTTCGCCTTTGCATTGCAGGGGTTTAGTATTTTTAACACATGGTACAGGTTTTAGACCGACTCTGGTCAATCGTCGTTCTGATGTTGTTTACGCAGGGTTACACGGCTCCACAGATAAGCGTTGACAGCGATCATGCTTTCTATCTTTCTGTAATAGAAGTAGCATATCCGGCAGAAGATGGTAATACAGCTTTACGTATCAAGGTTTTCTCCAATGATCTTCAGGAAGCGGTTTCAGAATATGATCATACTGAGAAACTTATTGACCAGGCACAACTCTGCACGGTCAGTATAGACCAGGTGACCCACTATTTGAATCAACACGTAAAGGTGCAACTTGATGGTGTCCCGGTCACTTTGAAGATTCGGGATTGCAGGATCGAAGGGGACTCACATTGGCTCACATTTCAGATTTCGACGAAACCCTGGAAAGAGATTGCGTTGTCAGCCGATTTCTTCATGGAGCTGTTTCCAACACAAACACATGTCGTCAACGTGTTGCATGGACACAAAAAACAGTTTGCGCGGCTTACAAAGGATCGTCAAAACTGTGTGTTTAAATTGTAGTAAATGGGTTTGTTTACCCAGCTTTTAAAGGCGGAATAGTCAGCCTTACGCTAACAGGCAAACGACTGACCAATGGCATCCAGAATATCTGTGCAGATAAGAAAAACAGGATATGGATTTGTTATTGGATAGGGCGATCAGAGGTTTATGATCCTGAAGCCGCTACGACAGATACAAACTTTTTTTCAATTCGCTACCCCCGACCGGTTCTCAATGAACGGGGCGAGTCACTTTTTATTGATCGTTAGAATAATCATTGGATTGCATCCTTCAAGGCGTGCTAGCAAGGAACGAGGGAGAGTTATGAACATCAAATAATGCTCCCTGTTTTAAAACTTTCGTAAATTGGAAGAGTGCACTTCCCGTTAGTACAACCATTCTTCCTGCGTTTCCTGACAGCATGTATCTGCATTAGCCTTATTCCAATGGAGAAAACCTGCCTGGCTCAGGCCTCCAATTATAATTTTGAGCATCTCACAACGGATCACGGGTTGGCTTCAAACAAGGTAGAAGCTGTTTTGCAGGACCGAGAAGGCTTCTACTGGATAGCCACTCAAAACGGACTCAACCGGTTTGATGGGACGTCATTCAAAATATACAGGCATGATTCTGTTGATAGCACATCCCTGACGCATAACTATTGCACCGCGTTGCTGGAAGGTAAGAACGGAGATATCTGGGTCGGCACCTATAATGGCGTCAGCCGGTTTATAAAAAACAAGGGTTGTTTTCAACCTATATTCCTCCATCACCCATCAAATAATTTTGAAATAACCAATCGTATTTATCACCTGGCGGTTGACAGGGATGGCAATATATGGATTGCAGGAAACGGGCTTTGGAAATACGTTGTTGAAAATGACAGTATCATCTTATTTGAGAAAAACATACGGGATACGACTGCAGTGTATAGCGTGATTACTCAATTGGTCTATGACCCAATGAATAAAGGACTATGGTTTTCAACAGGAGATGGACTGGCCTTTATTTCGGTCGCGCGAAGCCAATTTTACCATAAGAAAAATAACCCGATGCAGTGGAAAGTATTTGATTATGCGGGAGATGCTGCAATGACACTGGATAATAAAAACCGTTTTTGGTTTATTGATGAGCCCACCCACTTACTGTGCTATTTTGAAATTGATAAAAATCAAATCACCCGTACCGGTAAAGTGAGTTATGGAATTCACCACATTGGGGCGGATGACCATAACAGGATATGGATATTTAATTGGGTTGCAAAAACAGAGATTTTTGATCCTGAAACCGGTACAACAGATACTACCTTCTTTTCCATCCATCATAAAAATTCAATACTTAGTGAAAAAGCCAGGTTGCTGTATATAGACAAGCAAAACAATTATTGGATAGCATCCGGTAATGGAATAAGCATTTATAAAGAGGGCAACCAATATTACAAATTACATACTCTTCCTGTAAAAGAGAAAGACTTTCAAAAAGAACCGCTACGAATTAATGCCCTTGCTCAAAATGAACCTGAAATTTTATGGATAGCTACTAATCTTGGCTTGTTTAAATATAATCTTACTTCAGGTAGTTTTAAACACATCAATGTAAATGCACCCACGCTGAATATTTCGTCATTTTGTGTTGATGGCGACAGGCTTTGGATGGGCATATATGATCAACTATGGGGTATGGATACCCGAAGTGAAAGAATCGTAAAAAAGATTTATTTGACACCCCGTATTGTTTTTATCCGGAAGAGTAGTAATGGTGATCTATGGGCCGGTTTATGGACCGGGGGTTTGTATCGTATACGCTCAAAGAACAATGAAATCACCCATTTCCAAAAAACCGATACGGAACCAACTGCTCTTAAATCAAACAATCTTATAACCGGACTAGCGGCTAATGATGTCTTCTGGATAGGTTATAATAGTGGTTTCGGGTTTTCGAAATATTCAATTTCTTCCAACACATTCACTCATTATCACCCGCAAGAAAAAGAATTATTCAATTCCAACGCGGGCACGATTAATGTCATCACCATGGGTTCTGATGGGTATATGTGGCTGGGTACGCGTGGCAGCGGAATTTTTCGCTATGACCCAACCATGGGCAGCTATGAGAACTATCAACAGCAACAGGGACTAAACAGCAATTATATCAACAGCATCATTTCTGATGGAATTAATCTATGGATATCCACAGCCGATGGTATGAATTACATCAATTCAGAAAATCAGAGTATTCGTCAACTCAATATGGATCTTGTATTTCCCGATAATGATTATGCAGCGAATGGTATTCAGGGATTGAATGATAAGTTGTATTTTTTTTGTAAAAACGAGTTTGTTGAAATTAATCCGCTTGCCTACAAGCCTGACCAGCAATTTCCGCGGCTCGTCATAAGCAGTTTTAAGATTTTTGATACGGAAGTTCCGGTTACTACGCAGCTACGGACAATCAATTTGTCTTACCGGGAGAATTTTTTCTCTTTTGAATATTCAACCGTGAAAACCAATCCACTTAAAGAAGTTAATTATGCTTTTATGTTGGAGGGATTTGATAAAAACTGGAATCTGGCCGGACATCAACAGAATGCAAGCTATACCAACGTACCCGGTGGCCATTATCGTTTTATGATCAAAGCAACTAACAGCGAAGGACAATGGAGTGACGCATTATTGAGTATACCGGTCATAATCAGGCCACCATTCTGGCGCACCTGGTGGTTTGCGGTTCTGTGTGTCGGTTTTATTGCCGGAAGCATTTACATGATCTATTGGTATCGCATTCGTCAGATCAGGAGAATTTATTCCATCAAAAGTAAAATATCACAGGACCTTCACGACGAAGTGGGATCTACGCTTAGCAGCATACACGTACATTCCACTGTGGCTTCTAAGGCGTTAGATAAAAATATAGAGATCACTAAAAAAGCATTGAACCATATTCATCAAAATAGCCGCCTGGTGATGGACAATATGAGTGATATCGTGTGGGCCATTAACCGGGGGCGGGCAGGAGAAAGTACACTGGAGGATAAATTAAAAAACTATGGGTACGAATTGCTTACACCGTTGAATATTAATGTTATGTACGATATCGATACCGATGCGGAAAAAATATTAAACCATTTCGAAGCACGAAAAAATATACTCCTTATTGTGAAAGAAGCGATGAATAATATTGCCAAGTATAGCAAAGCAACCGAAGCTACCGTCCGGGTAGAGATCATGAAGAAACACCTCTTGTTGAGAATAAATGATAATGGTATAGGATTTAGCATGACAACCAAACGTAACGGCAATGGCTTGTTCAATATGCAACACCGGACCGAAACACTGGGAGGTAAATTCGTTCTCAGGTCGGAAGAAAATAAAGGCACTTCGCTCACTTGTAGCATCCCGATAGCTAATATTAGTAATATGTAACCACGGGATTTGGCCTTACCTTAGACGCATGATCCGGTTAGTGGTATACGATGACAATCTCCAACGGTGTGAAAGCCTGAGGGACCTTTTGTCTCTTACAGATAACATGGAATGTGTCGCAGATTTTCCTGACTGCAGTCATGTGTATGAGGATATGGTTCAGTTTCACCCTGATGTTGTGTTGATGGATATCGAAATGCCGGGGGTGGATGGTATCGGTGGTGTAAGTATTATCAAAAAGAGTTTTCCCGGGATCCGGATCATCATGCAGACTGTATTTCAGGATGAAGAAAAAATATTTGCTTCCCTCAAGGCAGGTGCGGAAGGATATATTCTTAAAAATGCATCCGCCGAAAATATCACACAGAGTATTGAGGATGTCTATCATGGAGGCGCTTATATGACACCTTCTGTAGCGCTGCGTGTGATGAATTATTTTGGCAAGCCGGAAAAACAGGAAGAAGCCTATCATCTTAGTTCGAGGGAAAGAGAAGTGCTTAAATACCTGACAGACGGTCTTAGTTATAAGATGATTGCCGATAAAATGGGTGTGAGTTATTTTACGGTGAATGCTCATGTCAAGCATGTTTATGAGAAACTTCATGTCCATTCCCTTGGTGAAGCATTAGCGATTGCTTTTAAACAGCGGGTGGTCTGATCTTGCTGTCCGCATTACTATATCTAGTAATTTTTTTAACGGTTTCCCTGCGATAATTTTACCCGGGATTTTTTACGAATCAGTTTATTGTTGATCGTCATAAATATCTGAAAAAATGAAGCCATGAAATCGAAGTTGTTTCTTGTGTATCTGATATTCTTTTCGGTTGTAAGTGCATACAGCCAGGGCAAGGTAGGAATCAATACAACAACACCCCAGGCCATGCTGCATGTCAAAGGTTCTGCAGATGATTCACAACTTATCATTGATGCCAACAGCACACAAAGCAATATAAACCCGCTCATTAAATTGCGTAACAGCAGCAGCGCAGACCTGATGTGGATCCATTCCGATAGTCCGTTGAATACATTTGTCGGACTTAATGCAGGAAGAGTAAATAATGCTGATGGCGGAGGAATTTATAATACTTTTATCGGGGCAGATGCAGGTTATTCCA
>DATDQA010000189.1:0-34642 GCA_035292505.1 Saprospiraceae bacterium
GATCAAGGAAGTGCTGATCATGAGATACAATCAGCACAGTGCTCTCATAAGTTGTAAGGTATTTTTCAAACCAAAGGATTGATTCGATGTCGAGATGGTTTGTAGGCTCATCGAGCAGCAGCACCTCTGGTCGTAACAAGAGGAGTCTGGCAAGTTCCACGCGCATTCGCCATCCCCCGGAAAACGTGTGTAAAGGGTCCTTGAATGTGTTCTCTGCAAAACCCATTCCCTTGAGCACTTTCTCGATTTCTCCCGTCTGTTGTTCGGCACCAAGAAGGGCTTGCCTTTCATACAAGCCGCTGAGCTCACCGGCAAGTTTCATTTGTTCGTCAGGATCATGGACATGATGTAACTCCTCCTGAATGCGGGAAATCTCCGCGTCGATCAGTGTCAACTCCGCGAATGCCTGCGCACAAATATCCAGAGGAGTGAGGTCCAGGTTCAGATCAACGGTTTGCGCGAGGTAACCAACATGCGTCCTTGAGGGCATTTCTACAGATCCTCCATCGGGACTGATTTGTCCTGCAAGAATCCTGAGGAGCGTTGATTTCCCTGATCCGTTCCGGCCGATCAATCCAATTTTCTCACCCGGTTTGATAGCCAGGCTAAGACTTTCAAACATCATGCGTGCGCCGAAGTGCAGGGATATGTCGCGGAGATAGATCAAGGAATCAGTTGAAACAATGCTGGTCAGGCATCTGAGCAATGACAGAGTAAGTACTTCCCATGTTGTGCATCACCTGTTTCCAAAGCATGCCTGGTTTTGACTTAAAGAGATAGTTGGCATGCATGTCCGTGACGACCCAGGATTTATACCCGAGTTCTTCCTTTAGCTGGCCAGAGGACCATCCGGAATAGCCGACAAAAAACCGAATGTTATGTGCAAGGATGAGTTTCGACTGAATCAGGAACTTGAGCTTTTCAAAATCGCCTCCCCAATATACTCCACGCATCACTTCCACACTTTCATCCAATAATTCTCCTACGTTATGTACAAAATGAATAGAATCGGTAGCAACCGGGCCACCAAAAAACACGGGACTTTCTATTCCGGGCATATCGGACACAAGATCATTGATACGGACATTGAGCGGCTTGTTGAGAATGAATCCGACGGTTCCATCTTCAGGACTATGCTCACAGACCAGGACAACAGATCTTCTGAAGTTTGGATCCAACATAAATGGTTCAGCCAGGAGTAGCTTACCACTTTTGACTTTCTGACTTTTCATATTTGGCTGATGAGGCATCATATCCAGTCGGCTTCCACTTCACGGTTTATCCTGCGTAGAAGTCCGCACAAAATACGGCCTTTTCCACCTACTTCCACAAACTGGGTGATGCGATCTCGAATCATATTCTGCATTGTCTGCGTCCATCTCACAGGGGCTGTCAACTGGTCAATCAGATTTTGTTTTATGACTTCCGGATCCGTTGAAGGCGATGCAGTGACATTCTGATAGATTGCGCAGACAGGCGATCTGAATTCAATTGCCCGGATGGCTTTGCTCAAACGCTCACGGGCAGACTGCATCAGCGGCGAATGAAACGCGCCACCTACAACCAACGGTATCACCTTCTTTGCGCCAGCCGCTGTCAGTTGTTCAATTGCTTTTTGAATACCCTCCACAGAGCCGGAGATCACGAGTTGACCCGGACTGTTGTAATTGGCAGGGACGACAACTTCTGTGATCCCTGCACATATTTTTTCTACGACCTCGTCATCCAGACCTACAACTGCGGCCATTGTGCCCTCCTGTTCTTCACAGGAAGCCTGCATTGCCTCAGCACGCTCTTTGACCAACAACAAAGCATTTTCAAAGGAAAGGGCCTGCGCAGCTGTCAGAGCCGTAAACTCACCCAGTGAGTGCCCCGCAAGAGCATCTGGTCTGAATCCTGCACCGAGCATTTTGACACGCGCGTATGAATGCAGGAAGATGGCTGGTTGCGTGATACGCGTTTCTTGCAGATCTTCTTCTGTGCCATTAAACATCACCTCTGACAAACCAAAACCAAGAATCTCATCTGCCTTCTTGTACACCTCTGCAGCAATACCTGAAAGGGTATTGTCATCTAAGCCCATACCTGCAAACTGGCTCCCTTGACCGGGGAATACATACGCTTTCATTAAGTTCCGGGATTAAAGGGGGCTTATGTCAGTTTTGCACTGATGAGAGTCAGAAACTCGCTTCTGGTTTCCACCTTTTGAAATTCTCCCGTGAAAGCCGAAGTTGTCGTGACACTGTTCTGTTTTTGTACACCACGCATCATCATGCACATATGCCGTGCTTCGATGACGATTGCGACTCCCAAAGGCTGCAGTGCGTCATGCATGCAATTCAGGATCTCATGTGTCAGACGTTCCTGAACCTGGAGCCTCCTTGAAAATGCATCGACGATTCGTGGAATCTTGCTGAGTCCTACGATATGCCCATTAGGGATATATGCGATGTGCGCTTTTCCGAAAAAGGGAAGCATGTGATGCTCACACAGCGAATAGAGTTCGATATCCTTTACCAGGACCATTTCCGAATAGTCTTCCTCGAACATTGCTTCCTTCAGAAGCTCGCTGGGGTTCAATTCATATCCGTGTGTCAGGAATTGAAGTGCCTTGGCGATTCTTTCCGGTGTCTTTTGCAAGCCTCCGCGATCAGGATCCTCACCGAGAAGCCTGATGATTTCAGTGTAATGTGCAATGAGAGGTTCAATACTGGCACTGTCATATTCCTCCGTTTTCCTGTACTTTGTATCAATCAATATGTCCTTCATTTTCAGCTGTTTTTGATGCGGAAAGTTATCAAAAAACAAATGGGCTGACAACTGGTTCAAAATATGGGCTATTCATTGTGGACATCATCTTTCAAGGCCATGACGTCGCGTTCCCTTCGTGGTGTCATGGCTCTTGCTGGTCGAATAATATCCAAAGGACTGGATATTTTAGTGGTATTTCCGCGTTACGGCCGGGCTCCGGATAGGGCGCGGATCGATCTTAACTATCAGACTGACTTTTGAGTAAGAAATTCCAAAGACATATTGCTTCTCAGCTTGTCACCATATTCTCAAAGAAGGTAGTCAGGCATGGTACATTCTGGTGCATGTTCATGGTATTCCTGGTACTGTTGGACAATAAGGAATACGGTCTCCTCCACACGATTGCCAAGCACCTGATCAACATCCTGTTCTATATCATCATCGTCTACTTTAATCTCAATTATCTCATCCCGAACTACCTGACACAAAAGACGTTCATCAGGTACACCGGGTTATTGCTTTTATCGGTAGTGATTCTGACCCCAATCAAGGCGATTGTATTCTATTTTATGTTCAGTGGATCTGCCGTGTATCGTGAGTATGTGACATTTCATCAGCAGTACATTTTTGCCTTGACATTTCTTGTCGCTGCGGGTTCTACTGTCGTAAAAATCATCAATGATTGGCTCCGTCATCAGCGTGACCGGAAGGAGCTGGAGACGCAGAATATGCAGTCCGAGCTCAGGTTTCTCAAATCACAGATCAACCCGCATTTCCTCTTCAATACCCTGAATAGCCTCTATGCGCTTACGCTGAAAAAAAGTGATAAAGCTCCTGAGATCGTCATCAAGCTCTCTGAGATGATGCGCTATATGCTCTATGAATGCAACGAACGTCAGGTACCATTGCGGAAAGAAGTCCAGTATATCAGAAATTATGTCGACCTGGAAATGCTCAGGCAGGGACAAAAGGTGCGCATTGATTTTGACGTCCGGGGTGAAATCAGCGACCAGATGATTGCCCCATTGATCTTCACACCGTTTCTCGAAAACAGTTTTAAGCATGGAGTGAACCAGATTTCAGAGGGTTTTGTCGACATTCTGCTTGATGTCCAGGACAAAAACGTCATTTTGCAAATCGAAAACAGCAAGCCCTCGAAGCAGCCTGTGCTCAATCATAAGCGACCGAGCGGAGGCATCGGACTTGCGAATGTGCGTCGCCGTCTTGACCTCTTGTATCCGGAAAACTATAAATTGAAGATCACGGAGGAACCGGAGAAATATAAAGTCAACCTGACGTTGGCACTCAACAACGTAATTGATCAGACAAGTTTATGAATACCATTCTCTCAAAAAACACTGCAAGAATCATGAATGTACTTATCGTTGATGACGAACCCCTCGCACTGGACGTACTGGAGACATACATCGAGAAACTTCCCGAGCTGCATCTTATTGCACGATGCTCGAATGCACTGGAAGCGAATGAAATTATCAGGAAAAAGGAAATCGATTTGGTCTTCCTGGACATCCAGATGCCGCAGATCACGGGCATTGAGTTTGTCCGCTCACTGAGTGATCCGCCGATGATCATCTTTACAACAGCGTATAGCGACTATGCATTAGATGGCTTCGACCTTGGCGCCATAGACTATCTGCTGAAACCCATTTCATTCGAGCGCTTCATGAAGAGCGTCAATAAGGCTCGCGAGCAATTTGACTTAAGGAAGCACGAGCATGCAGGCTCCGGAGGATCTGATTCCGACGAGCATTTCTTCGTCAAAGCCGATAAGAAGCTCGTGAAGGTCAGATTCAATGATATCCTGTATATCGAAGGACTTAAGGACTATGTCATCATCCGTCTCGAAGAGGGAAGAGTCATCACCCTTCAAACGATGAAGAGTCTTGAGGACAAACTTCCGTCAGGTCGATTCAGACGCATTCACAGATCATATATCGTCTCCATGGACAAGATCCACGCTGTCGTTGGGAATATGATTGAAGTCATCGAGAAAGGTCAGCCGAAACATCTGCCGATCGGGAAGAATTACCGGGATGAGTTGTTGGAGTTGATCAATCAGAGCAGGATATAACTCACCCCCTGCCCCTCTCTTTAAAGAGAGTGGGGAAAGAAACACACCTGTGATCGCTCGCTTGAGAAGAGAGTGGGGAAAGAAACACACCTGTGATCGCTCGCTTGAGAAGAGAGTGGGGAAAGAAACACACCTGTGACTGCTCGCTTGAGGAGAGCAAGGGAAAGAAACTCACCTGTAACTGCTCTCATGAGACGAGAGAGAAAATAATATGTTTGAATCAGGTGAGATGAAGTTTAATGCGGTTTTTAACCTCTATCCAGTTCTCAAGGATCTCAGAGTTCATGAATCGCAGAACTCTGTAGCCATAGCTTTCCATAAGCTCGGTACGAACAAGGTCTTGTTCTTGTTGCTTTTCGTGAATATCGCCATCGAGCTCAATGATGAGCATGTGTTCATGACAATAGAAATCGGCGATATAAAACTTGGTAAACGTAGGATCTAAAGGGCACTGGATGATTTTCTGCCGGCTGATCTTTAGATTAAACAATCTTCTGTCCCGGACTTGTGTCCAGAAAAAAGCTTCTGTAGGAGTTTGACGTTTTCTGAGAGCACGTGCAAATTCCCGGACACGCAAGTACGCACTTCGTTGACTGGAATGTGTGGCTAACATGAGTTATAATTTACACCGACAAAATAACAATTTCCTTCTCTTCCTAAGAGCAGGACAGAATGAGTCTACTTTACACTTACAACTTTAATTCCCTCTCTTTCAAGAGAGGGTTAGGGTGAGTTATCACATCATACTTACAACTTGATTCCCTCTCTTCGCACTAAGAGGAATAGGTGAGTTAACCTTTACACTTCATACTTACAACTTGATTCCCTCTCTTTCAAGAGAGGGTTAGGGTGAGTTACCTCAGGACTTCAAACTTCCTTGTCACCACACCATCACTCGTAGTGATGCGCAAGAAGTAGAGTCCGTTCTGCAGTCCTGAAATATCAGGAGAGAACTGCTTGGTGGTAATATCTATATGAGAACCAACAACCGATCCTGAGAGATCAAGAACTTCGATTTGTCGCAGCGTACGATCTCCATTGGCATGTACATTCAGCAGCTCGCCGGTGGATGGATTCGGATAGACAAAGACCTGATCTTCGATTGAGGATTCTTCTTGTGAAGCATTTGGAGTCAGATAGATGACAG
This sequence comes from Saprospiraceae bacterium, assembly GCA_035292505.1. Lineage (GTDB taxonomy): Bacteria > Bacteroidota > Bacteroidia > Chitinophagales > Saprospiraceae > DATDQA01. The sequence goes on from DATDQA010000189.1 coordinate 5,991, forward strand.
CTTCATTCGCAGGGACATCATAGATCAACCCCGACGATGCCATGCCGCTCACACCATTGATACCTATGCGAAGTGGAACTCTTCCATCCGGTGTCTTAAAGCCATCAAAATCATCGATAACAATAAAAGTTAAGACAGCGATAGCTCCTGTACCGCTTGCAGGTTTCCCAGTTGTGCGAGTATATGCGGCATCCAATCGTCCACCTCCCGGTTGCTTTTGCAATTCCAAGGAAGGTGCATCATGACCAAGCCATGATCCATCATAAAAATCAACAACAACAGTAGAAGAATCAACCAGCTCCGGCAGATTTAAAGAGAAGGTCATGCCATGCATGTCAAGTACAGGGCTGTTCTCCGTACCAATACTAATCTCGAGGACAGCAAGCTCACCAGAATCAACTTCGGTGGTGACCGGAATTATGTCAAAAGAATAATCAGCTTTTAATCCGGTAATTTCAGGAATCAGCGTATGCGAACGGAGGTAGTAATCATTGATGGCCGTAACATCATTTGATGAAATAACGCCGTCACCGTCACTGTCAGTATACTTTGAATTCATCCCCCAGAAATTACCAGGCCAATCGTCGGCGCTCTGACCCATCCATGCAGAATTATCGGGGTAGTTTCTTGCGGACCCGGTACTTCCTAATTGCCAACCAACGGTCAACAGGTCATTCAGATTGACCTGGCCACTTCCATCCGCATCACCCGGCCATACGCAATGATCAACACATGGGCAAGGCATGAGGTCTGCGTCCTGTACTTCCACGTCAACCTTGACAAGGTGACATTCTCCACCATCAATGCAATACACCACTTCGAAATAATCACTTCCCACAAAACCCGCAGGAGGTTCGTATACCAGGAGGTCATAGCCCTCAATTACACTGCACAATACAGCGACACTCTGCGTCCCGCTATGAAGTTCAAGGGTTCCCGTAGCTGGCAGGGCATTAATAGCAAAAGCATAGCCATCAAGCGGGATCTCATAATTCAACACCAGAGGAACATCCTTAGAAGTCACAAGGTGATACGTCTCCGTGTTTTCCGGAATCATATCCCCTACGTAGATGACCACTTCTGCAGTTTCGCATTCCGCGAGAAAACAGGTGGTATAGGTGAAGGATTGTGCTCCGGTATACGCCGAATCCGGGGTGTACGTAAATTGATCATCTTCACTGAGCACCAACGTACCCCTCTCAGGATAAGTAAAGGCATCTACAGGGTACTGCCTTATGTCATTGGCAAGAACATCAAAAGAAACTGGTTCGTCGACACGAGTAAATACCCGATCGGCATTTACAAATGTGTTCGGAGCATCTTTATGATAGACATCCACGATGACATGTCTCGTGTAATTATCTTTTGTCAGAATAAATTCATCTATTCCGTCAAACGCATTATCAGGATTATATTCCCAGGTGTCTGCACTCAGGGGTGTCACTGTTCCATGCGAAGCATCTTCAGAAATCACAAAACCGCTTGCAGGAAGGAAGGCGACAACAGGAGATCTGTTGTGCGTGGAAAGGAAGATCGTGTCCTCAAGAGGAATCGGTCCTTCAGCGATGACACAGATATCGACTTCCGCCTTGGCACAGCTTCCCAATTCATCACAGACGACATAGGTCAGGTAAGCCATGCCTATGAAATCAGGATCAGGAGTGAATTCGATAGACTGGCCGCCGGGGGCAACTATTGCAGATCCATTCTTAACAGCAGCGATGTAGGTTATAGTTAATTCACTGGAGTCTGGATGGGGGACATCGTTCGAAAGAACATTGAAATTGTTACCAGTACTATTCTCCTCGACACTCACAAAGTCTTTGCCTGCTTCGACGTATGAAGTAGATACATAGATGCGGAAAGCTTCAACCTTGGGTGCCGGCGGGAGTTGATTCGGAAAGTACTCGATAATGAACTCTGCGACTCCTTCCGCTCCTGAGACCGGGGTGAATGTAACTGTCCAGAGGTTGTTAATGAGTGATTCACTCAGTGTACCGATAGCTGGATCGGGATATACGAGAATATTCTTATAAGATAGGATTGTCCTCTGAAAGGAGAGATAATTGCCTTCATTCAGAACCTGGTATTCCTGCCAGTTCTGCGCATTCCCGGGAATAACTGAACATACCCATAGCAACGCCAACACAGGGAGAAACCGTCTTGTTTTCTCAGGTATACTCATTTCAGATGGCTGAAAAATTGAATGCGTTTTTTCAGTACCTTCACAAGGTACAACTATTCCAATACGTTGAGCGAAGGTTCACAAACTTTTTTCTGAATTTTATCTGAATTTTAACATTAGTGTGTTGATTCTGTGTCATTAACACATTTTTGCAATAAGTATGTATAGGCAGTCTTTTTTGCTCTATTTTGTCGAATAAGTTCATCTGTAATTTGTCCATTATGAGCGAGAAACACTTGATAGAAAATCACCATATCTCTCAAACATCTCTGTCAGATACGAAACTCTATTCTGTATTAGCTCAGTTTAGCGTTTACGACCTGAATCGGTTAGGAAAGTTTATCAGGAGCCCATATTTTAACAAAAATGAGGAGCTGATCAGTCTATTTGAGGCAGTCAATAGCACAATCAGGAATGGTAATGCGATGCACCTCGGAAAATTAGAGTTATGGGAAAGGGCAACGCGTCATAAACCTTATAATGATCTGAAATTTAGAAAGTTATGTTCAGAACTCTTAAAGCTCATAGAAAGATTTTTGATGCAAGAGGTTTTTGAAGAAAACAGCCTTCAAAAAGCTGATAATCTCTTGGCGGCGGTTTATCACAGAAAATTGGAGGCTCTTTACAACACTTCTGTAAGTGCGGCAGAGCGTTTGTCTGCACAATATCATTTCCGACCAGCATCATATTACTACTACGAGTATTCGTTCGAACGTAATTACTATAATCTCACAAGTTTGGAGATCGATCGAAGTAAACAGGTTAACATTGATCAAATAGCAGAGAACCTTGACAAATTCTACATTGCTGAGAAACTTCGCTGTTACTTTATGATGATTGATCGTCAAAAAATGTCATCGCATGATTACCACGTCCTGTTCATGGACGAAATCATAATACATATTGAATCAGGCAACCTCAGAGAGATCGTCCCAATAAACCTATATTATCAGATTCATTTGATGCAAAAGGAATCCGCTGTGTCAGATCATTTTGAGGAGCTGAAGCAACTTATGGCTACACACATTAATCTCCTACCACAACAAGAAGCATATGAAGTGCTTGCTTCAGCCTTGAACTACTGTATAAACAAAGTTAATTCTGGCAACAAAGACTATTTAAGGGAGTATATGGAACTTTCATTGATGGGCATCAAGAAGGAAATATTACTCATTAATGGTACTTTGGATCCTTGGGCCTTTCGTAATATAGTCTTTTCCGGATTACGTTTAGGTGATTTCAACTGGGTGAAGGATTTCATCTTTGGGTATCAACATTATATTGATTCTCAGCACAGAGAAAATGCTGTTAGCTTTAATCTCGCCAACTTATACTTTTATCAGAAGAACTTTGGAGAGGTCTTGAAGCTACTTCAATCAGTTGAATATGATGATCCTTCATATAATCGTAATAGCAAAACTATCTTATTGGCTACATATTATGAACTAGAAGAAATAGAATCCTTGACTTCTCTTTTATCAAGCTTTGAACTTTATTTACGTCGTAACAAGTCGATACCGGAGAATAGGAAAACACCATATCTTAATTTGATAAAATTTTTGCGTTCATTAGTAAGGACTTCAAATACTGACTTAAATAACCTTCAGAAACTCCGCAAGAAAGTTGATCAGACTGAACGTATTGTAAGCAAAGAATGGCTCCTCGAAAAAATTGACGCTCTCCTTACCTAGATCATGATCAGTATTCATCAGAGCCTAAAAGAAAGAGCCTCGATTCTTCCGAATCAAGGCTCTTTCGTTCTCATTGCGAAGATGGCAAATGGAGTCATTAGAAGCCATCAATGTCATCGGTGACAATGTTGAGTGTCAGTGCAAGAACCCCTTCAATATCATCTGTAACGATATTCCCACTTGAAGGCGACACGCAAAAACTCTCGTCATAGTAGTAGCCAACAACTTCAGCATCCTCCAAAGGATCATCCTCAAACGCTACAAACAAACAACCATCAAAATCATCGGTGACAATTCCTACGACATGATTTGGGTCGTGCCAAAGGCCAGTTGTTGGAGTGATCAATTCAACAACACCCACTTGCACAGAGCCAGGTGAAATCGACAGCTCTGCTGCTGCCAGAGATTTGATGCCGTTCACATACGTCTGCGTGACTTCGTTGCACGAACGTGTTTTCACCTTTTCAGGCTTGTCCAATGTAGTAATGGCATCGCCGGCGCAATGCACAAACAGGCCACTCGTCAGCACAGCGAAGAGTGACATCGCCAGCATACTTTTGAATGCTTTCATGATAAAATCGGTTTTGGTTAATTAATGCACTCAATGTAGCCGAGGAACTCCAACAATTGCAAATCGGATTTACGCAGAGTGAGTTATTCTCAGCAATGCGTTAGGAAAACTCAACTAATTGTTTTTTTATCGTATAAAAGCCGTTTCAACTTTCATCGTCAGGATCTTCATGCACAGAATCGGAGTCATCTAAGATGTCCGTTGCAAGAATATTGTAGATCGTATTGGGATGCGCAATGAAGAATTCCTGGCAGAGCTGTTTGATGACATCATCGTGACGGAGACGCTGCTGTTCATAGAGCTCCCTATAGCGTTTTTGGATTGCCAGATATTTGACAATCGTTGACCTGCGTTTGGGTTGAGGGCGCATACTCTTGTTTCAGTTTTTCCGTATCCAGGGGTGGATTTCCGTCAGAAAAATTAACATGCCATATCTCTACAAAATGCAGCTGTTCAGACATTGGCACAATGCCCTCCGAAAAAGGGAGGAGAATTACTCAACAAATGGCAGGGAAACAGGGCTTTCTGCAAGTGAAATCGAACTTCCCAGCCTCTCAAGTCATAGTTTTGGGTGTATTTCAATCAATGACTTCGAAGCCTCATGAGATTTAAAATTACCTATTCTTATACAAAATTGTACTCACCCAGCATTTTAACAACAGAGGACTGATCCTTCAATAAGTGTTTCCAGTTCTTATCTTAATGACCAGAAAAGCCATGTAGATTAGGGTTTAAGTAGATTTGCCCCCACAAAATCTACTCCCAATGTTTCGTTTCAGCATTTTACTGTCCATATGTCTTGTAATTGCGTCCTCCTGCCAACCGAAACTCCCGGCAGACATGATTGCTCTCGAGAAAGAGGTCGCAAAGAGCCCGACAAATGCGAATATTACGCAGTTGATAGACCTGTATGCAGCATGGTTACAGGAACATCTGGAATCTTCCAAACTGCAAAAAGCAGTCCTTGAAAAACAAGTCACAGTCGGTACCGAACACCTGAGATACGCACAGGCGCTTTCGGCTTTGCAGACATTGCTGATCGATTACCCGGAGGATGCTGAGACTCCAGACCGTCTGTTAAAGGTTGGCGATATCCTGACGAAGATAAATAAGGGTGTCGCGGCGCAGGTACTATATCAATCTTTCGCAGAGAAATATCCAAATCACCCGCAAACTGCTGAGCTCACTCAGAAATATCCCGCGACGATGCCGGTGGATACATTTATCCTGAGTATCGGCAAGCAGATCTTCGGCGATACCACCAATACCTTGAATGAGAATGCAGCACGGCAATATGTAGATGTTTGCGAAGCATATGCCCTGGTATATCATGGGACAGATCAGGCTGTAGAATATTTGCACAAGGCATCTGAAACAGCCCGCACGTTGCGATCAACTGCAAAAGCACTGGCGATCTATGAATGGATCCTGCGAGGCTATCCTGATCATAAGCGTTCGGCACAAGCCCTCTTTCTGAAAGGATTCACCTATGACAACGATCTGAAGGATTTTGAGACAGCAAAGACTGTGTATACCGAGTTTCTCCGGAAATACCCGAATGATGAATTCGCGAGCTCCGCGCAATTCCTTCTTGAAAATCTTGGTAAGTCTGATGATGAGCTGCTGAAGGCGTTACAGGAGAAGGCAGCCCAGAATAAGAGTGGCGATTCAATACAGTAGAAGTAGAGATTTGAGAAGTAGAGATTTGACAACTTTCAAAAAGTTGTCAAATCTAAACCAACGTGATTTCCTTTGTATCAAATGGATTCAGCGCCGTGCCCTTGACTTCAGCTTCTGCTTCGATACGATAAACCGAGTGTACCCCTTTCAACAATTTCGCCGCAGAGGCGACTCCTTTGAAGAGGAAATTCTGATCTGAAAACCGATCGATGTCTGATTTCGCTATCGTAAAGGGCAGAGTAAACTCTATATCGACTTGTTCGTTCTCAGGCACATCGATGTCCTGTACGAGTTCAATCTCACCGAGGTGATATTCATCTACGAGTTTGTTCTTACGTCTGCCGCGTTTATACTTTTCAATCATCCGTACACGGATCTTACGTACCGTCTGATGATTCATGGAATAAAAGCGGATATTCCCTTCGACTTCGGATGCTTCAACAGCAATTTCTTCAGGGAGGATTAACTCCAATTTTACTCCTTCGATACCTAACCAACGTTTTACTTTGCCAAACATGAGGCCATCTATTTGAAATAAAGTACTAAAGGTAAGCAAAGGCGAAGGCTCCCCCCCGACATGCTCGGGACAGGTGACGCTAAGGCGTAGGAACAATCACAGCATGTTCAGCCCTTTGCTCAACGCTTCCATCGACTGAAGATCCTGATAGGTATACAAGCCCTGTCCGACCATCTTGCTTTTTTACCAGCGTAATACACGTTCTACTGATTTCGAAGACAGGAAGGAGTGAATAATCTTGATTGATTCAGGGGTCTCCGGATATCGGTGTACATGATCCAACGCTTCAGAAATGCTCCCGAGTGGAAGTCCTGCATCCAGGTATCCGAATCCTCTATAGTGGCCATCTTCAATAGCAATGATTGTGCGTTCGTCATGACTTCTGCCCGGCTCGACAACAAGACAGGAACCCTTCAGGCTTTTGGAAATTGCAGCTATGGTCTCAAGCACCCGATCATTGTATTTCTCCGGCTTTTCGGATTTCGTACACGCTCCGCTACATTGACCAATATGATGGTTGAAGCATGGTCCGGGTCCTGTAGCCAGTTCTGTTTTATTGAGGCACAACGAAAATTGTTTTATCAATAACCGGAGATGCCCTTTGGCGGCTTCTTTGCTCGTGTATTCCTGGAGGGATTGCGCATCAGGCGCGTCAAACTTATTTGCTTTCCCAATCTGGAGATTCAAATAACCGGAGTCGTCAGCGGTCACATATAACACAAAAGGGTAGGAGTTCCGACGCTGTGCATGGTTGATACGTGGCTGATGTTTTTTGATCTCGTGGTTTTCGAGCAATAATGCTGCGAGTTCACTACCGGTGATTTCAAAACTAATATCGTGTACACTCTGTTGGAGCTTCGCGGATTTGTTGGAAATCTCTGCGAAGTGCTGCATGACACGATTGCGAATGTTGATACTCTTGCCCACATAGATGATCCTGCCATGCTCATCATGGAAATAGTAAACCCCTGTCTCCTCGGGAAGGGAATGCAGAAAATCCAAAGTGATGTTGCGAGGCAAGCGAGATTCCTTAATCCCAAGATTTAGCACGTTGGCAATATTATCCTCAGACGCTTTTTGTTGAAGGATATATTCAAAGACCTTTGCTGTTGCAAGTGTGTCATCCATTGCCCGATGCCGGTTCTGCACATGAATGCCGAAGTGACGAATGAGTGCATCGAGCCCAAACTTTTGTATTTCCGGGAATGTCTGCCTGGCAAGGCGCACCGTGCACAGTTGCCGACGGGAATAGGAGTATCCAAGACGCTGAAACTCTTCACGGATAAAGCTATAGTCGAACCGTGCATTATGTGCAACGAAGACCGCACCTTCCGTCATGTTGACGATGGTCTTTGCGATCTCATAAAACTTCGGGGCTTCCGCTACCATTTCCTCCGTGATCCCTGTCATCCGTGACACATATTCAGGGATACTGCGTTCCGGATTGACCAATGACTCGAAGCGATCAAGAATCTGATACCCATCGTGCAGAACAATGGCGATCTCAGTGATCTTGTCCCGCTTGACAAGACCGCCAGTCGTCTCGATATCGATTATTGCGTACTTTTTCCCTTTCAAAATTTCTCCATCATTGAAGCCTCCAAGGTAATGAACCTCCTCGTCATATTGCACATATTCATTATTTGTTTTTCTGGCACTTCATGCAAGCCACATAAAGAAATTCAAAATCACACTGGCAAGCAGCAAGTTGCGGCAGAACCCCAACCAGGTGCAGCGCAAATCAGCCAATATCTGCCCCTACTGCGGAATAAAGCGGTCGCATGCGTCGTGAATCATAGCTCAAGAATCGGTGACACACATCTCGTCGATACTCTCCGTCGACTTGGGATCGATATCAAAGTCGTCTTTGCGCCGGAACATGGTTTTCGTGGAGAAGCAGATGCCGGTATGCATATCGCCAACAGTAAGGATGATGCAACGGGCATTCAGATGATCTCACTTTACGGTGAAAAGAAAAAGCCTTCTGAAGTGGACCTTCTCGGAGTGGAAATCGTGGTCTTTGATATTCAGGATGTTGGTGTCAGATTCTATACATACATATCGACCCTGCATCTCGTGATGGAATCATGCGCAGAAAATCATATCCCGCTGATAGTTCTGGACCGTCCTAACCCCAATGGATATTACGTCGACGGGCCTGTACTGAAGCCTCCATATCGCTCCTTCATAGGGATGCACGAAATACCCGTTGTCTATGGCATGACGATCGGTGAACTTGCATTGATGATCAATGGAGAGAAATGGCTTGCAAACGGTGCGCAATGTGATCTTCAGGTGGTTCCATGTATTTACTATGACCATTCGATGACGTATGATTTGCCTGTGGCTCCATCTCCCAATCTTCCAAATCTGCGTGCAGTACTGCTCTATCCTTCGTTATGTTTTTTTGAGGGGACGGAAGTATCTGTGGGTCGCGGAACAGATATGCAATTCCAGGTGATCGGACATCCGGATTATCGCCCGGGATCTTATATTTTCATTCCTGAATCAAAGCCTGGAGCTACAAACCCTCCACACAAGGGTGTGCAATTATATGGAACCAATCTTACGACACTGACCACTGAAGAAATCATGTCATGGAAGAAGATCAATCTTACATGGCTCATCGAATATCATCGTTACCTGGAACCAAAGGATACTTTCTTTCTGAAAAGCACAGCGTTTTTCGATAAGCTCGCCGGTACTGATGAATTGCGGAATCAACTTGAAGCAGGGTGGACTGAAAACCAAATCAGAGCATCGTGGACGTCGGATTTAGACAAGTTTCTTGTCTCGCGCAAGAAGTACCTACTCTATAGTGATTTGAAAAGTGAATGAGCTTATTATTGGGGTTCAAGATTTTGAACCCCTGCGTCTTTGCGTGATCACTCCAACTTATCCATCATTTCCAGAATCTCATTCAGGGCTTTATCCGAGTTGAAATGAATCGAAATCTGGCCGGCGCCCTTTGCATCGCGCTTTACAATGACTTTTGTCCCGAAAATACCCGATAACGAATCCTGGATACGTCTGATTTCCGCATTTTGGATAGACGCTTTCGGTTTCACATGTTTGGACTCCTGATAGGATTTGATCAGGTTTTCCAATGAACGTACAGAAAGATTTTTATCGATGGTCTGTTTGAAAATCGAGAGTTGCATTGCAAGGTCAGTCACACCGGCGAGAGCGCGTGCATGTCCCATGGAAATCGTTCCTTTTCGCAAAGCCTGCTGAATTTCAGGTGGAAGTTTGAGCAACCGCATGTAGTTTGTCACTGTGCTTCGATCTTTTCCGACGCGTGTGGAAAGGCTCTCATGCGTGAGGTTGCATTCTGTCATGAGCCGGTTGAGGGAAATTGCAACGTCGAGTGCATTCAGATCTTCTCGCTGGATATTTTCTATGAGCGCGATTTCCAGCATACCCTGATCATCTGTGAGAAGCACGTAAGCGGGCACTGTCTCCAAACCGGCAAGTCGGGCTGCACGTAACCTTCTCTCGCCTGCAATGATTTGAAACTTATCAGCGGATAAGCGCCTCACCGTAATCGGTTGTATAATTCCGTGGGTCCGAATAGAAGCAGCCATTTCCTCCAGTGCCGTCACATCAAAGTCCTTTCTTGGCTGAAATGGATTGACTTCTATCCAATCCAATGGAATATCATTGACAGTACGGCTTGCTTCCTTGATGACATCCTTGCGATGTTCAGTATTCGGCGCATCGACGGTATTCAGCAGTGCCCTGATACCCTGTCCGAGACGTTCTTTCTTTTCTTCTTTTGTCATAGGTCAAGTGCTCAAATTTCAGATTTCAAAGTGTTATGCACAACAATGTGTCGCGTTTATCCTTCAACATGCTGCGCGGCCGGAGGTTTGCTACCTGCATAATCATGATTGCTTACTAAGAATTCGCGTGCCAGGTTCAAAAAGTTTGCACTGCCCTTGCTCGTGACATCGTAGAGCAAGACAGGCATACGCATATTCGGTGCTTCACTCAGCTTTGAATTCCGGTGAATGATCGTTTTATACACAGGATCTTTTGAGTGCGTTCTCACTTCTTTCACGACAATCTTCGCCAATCGCAATCTTTTATCAAACATCGATAAGAGAATACCTTCCACATGCAGCCCCGGATTTAAGAGTTCACGCACAAGGTCGATTGTGTCACGCAGCTTTGTGAGTCCTTCGAGGGCAAAGAACTCACATTGAACCGGAATGAGTACAGTATCAGCAGCAGTGAGTGCATTGATTGTAATGAGTCCAAGAGATGGAAGGCAATCTATGAGGACATAATCATACCTGTCACGCACCTTGTCTACAACAGTCTTCAATACATATTCCCGCTTGAACCGGCTTGCAAGTTCCAACTCGGCACCGACAAGATCAATATGCGAAGGAAGAATATCCAGGTTTGGTGTTGACGTATGCACAATTGCTTGTACTGGATCCGCACCATTGATCATGCAGTCATAAATCGTGAGATTCCCATCCGTTTCTATACCAAGCCCTGATGTGCAATTCGCCTGAGGGTCCGCATCTACCAACAACACCCGTTTTTCCAGGACAGCCAGGCTGGCTCCCAGGTTAATGGCTGTGGTGGTTTTTCCGACACCCCCTTTTTGATTCGCTATGGCAATCACTTTACCCATGGTCACTCTATATCGTGATATCCTCTCCGATGTTTAACAGGATTAATTCTTTATTCTCCGTTGCAAAAGCCTGTTTGGCTGCGAAATGATCGACTTTAATCACATCAAAAGTATCAAAATGACATCCGATGATCCGATCACACTGAATAAATCCGGCAACGATCAACGCATCTTCATAGCCCATCGTGAAATTGTCCCCCAGAGGCAGAATCGCTGCGGACAGCTTGGGACAAGTCATGGGTATCAGCTGCATGTCCTGTGTCAGCGCCGTGTCTCCAGCGATATAGAGGCAAGCCTCTTCATTCCACAACACGAATCCACCTGGATTACCTCCGGGAGAATTGTCTGGCAGCGTACTGGAATGAACAGCATTGACATACTTTACAATGCCGAAGTCAAATACATGTTTCCCACCGAGGTTCATACCGTGTCCTTCTATCCCTTTTTCACCAAACCATGTCACCACTTCGAAATTCGATATCACTACAGACCCATTCCGTTTCGCAATCTCCACAGCATCGCCAATATGATCTCCGTGCCCGTGTGTAATCAGGAGATAGTCAGCCTTTAGATTTTCTGCACGAATCGCTGATGCTAAAGGGTTCCCTGAAATGAATGGGTCGACAATGATGATTTTGCCCTTTGTCCTGATTTCGAAGCAGGAATGGCCAAAGTATCTGACTTTCATATTCCGTGCGGTCTTTGTGATGTCTACGGAGCATAAAAGTACATCTTTCACTGTGGGTACATGAAGATCGCATTCCAGGTATAAACTGCACTTTTGAGCAGCAATGAATCGTTTTGCTCAATGATGCGCAGAAAACAGTTGATCTGGATATCGCTCGGCATCCTGACTTTGTTCATAGGATATATGCTAAGACATCATCCTGCATTCACAGAGTCCGTGTATGGCAACGGAGTATTCATAGGGATCAGATGGATCATGTCTAACACCTTCAATCGCTTGCCATTTCCTGGTATCACGCTTCTGTGCATTCTCGGTATCTGGTTTTTTTGGCGAACCGCGTTAATGCCGCTGAGGAAGAAGACCTGGACCGGGTGGACATTGATTGGAGGAATTCTTTCAACTGTCGGCGGCGCTGTTTTTCTTTTTCAATTGTTATGGGGCTTCAACTACTTCAGGCCGACATGGGACAAGAGACTGGGTATTGAAGTGCAGGGAATGACCGCTGAACAACTTGCAGCCGAATTTCACAGATCGACAACACAACTAAATGCCGCTGTGAAAGAAGTGGGTAATGTCGATGTCCTGGCTTTCAGGACGCAGCAAGAACATGCCGTGTCAGTGGAGTCAGAACTCCGTGGAGTTCTTCGAGACTATGGGTTTCCGCTCAGTTATAGCCCCCGCGTGCGGATCGTAAAACCAAAAGGAATCCTGATGCGCTGGAATACCGCAGGCATCTATGTTCCGTTCAGTGGCGAAAGTCATGTGGATGCCGGTATGTTGCCCATTCAGATACCATTTACACTGACACATGAGATGGCGCATGGTTTTGGTGTTGCTGACGAGGGCGATTGTAATTTCCTTGCCTATCTCGCCTGTAACGCATCTGAAGAACCCATAGTGCGCTTTGCAGGCATCTTTAGTTATTGGAGGTATGTGGCGAGTGAGTATCGGTTCACCTTCCAGGAGGAGTATAACATGGAATTCCAGCAATTACCGGAATTGGTAAAAAGACTGCTCGCTGAGATCCGGGCAAACGATGCAAAGTATCCCGATCTCTTTCCCAGGTTTAGGAATACGGTATATGACACATATCTCAAAAGCCAGGGGGTGCACGATGGCCTTCAGAGTTATGACAGGGTAGTGCAGCTCGTGTGGGAGTATGAGAACAGGTGAAGAAGTGGAGGAATTGGAGGAAATTGAGGAATCAGAGGAATGAGCTATACACTCAGAAGTCACTTATCCGACAAAAAACTGCAGCATCTCAAGAAGTTGTTTATTCAGTTTCGATACAGCAAGAGGAATATTCCAGTTTTCCCGGTTCCTCACCTCAACCAGATTTGAAATGGCGCGGATCTCAATAAATGGCGTTCCTGTTTTCATGCAGCAATAAAAGAAGGCTCCTCCTTCCATCGTTTCAACATCGGGATCAAACGCCTCAATCATTTTCCTGATCGATGTCTCGCTGCCATGTGTGGCATTTACTGTGATACCTTTTACACTCTTGAGGAAGGCATATTGACCTGCATTTCTATTTATAAGTCCATTGATCGAAGAGATATCTTCCTCCAGACCCAGGGCTTCGGGTGTTAACCGGTCTCCTCTTGCATTTTCAGCACCGAAATCTGCGATGATTTCAGAAGTCACATGGACTACTTCACCGATTGATGCTTTCCCCGGAAATGCTCCTGCGATTCCTGCATTCACACAAAAATCAGGTTTCGACAATCCAAGTTTTCTTCCCAGAGCATATGCCATTCTGTGCATGCCGACTCCGGTAATGAGGATCTCCACTGTACAATTTCCCTTTGTAAAGGTTCCTGTAGCAGATTCAATCCAATGTAACCGGAGATAGTCGATCAGAGGATCGACCTCCATGGTTGTCGCGGATATAAGAAGAATTCGCATTGGGTTCGGACTATGTCGGGGAGAAGCAAATACCGAGTGCAGGTGTAAATCCGAGTTGTGTATGATATCCCGCCCCGAGATCAATACGTAGATTTTGCCTTATCCTGAACCCAACTCCGGCGTGAAAGGTCCCCGGATTGCTCGCTGTACCTATCCGCAAGATGAGCGCTTCGATGATGCTGTATTCAACTGCAAATTTTACACGCGGAGTGAAATCAATGTCCTTTTCTATTTCAGCAAAGAACCCCACATTCACAGATGGATGATACGCAGCGCCCACTGCGAGTATAGTCGGTAATGTGATCGCATCATGTGTTGCAATTGTCACCGGATTCCGTGCAGCAACACCTAAGGACAATGTGTTACCGGGGCGATATTGCATACCGAGCAGAAAACCCGGAAGCATTGCAGCTCCATATCCTTCTATAGAGAATTGATACACATCAAAACGCAGTGCCACACTAAAATTGTCCGCAAACTGCATTGCATATCCCAGGCTTACTTGTCTCTCCTGGTAAGCATCAAATCCAAATTGTCCGGCACGCATGAAGAGCACATTGCTTTGTCCCGTACTAATTGCCGCTGCCGCGTTTGCCTGGATCAGCGGACTGAGGCCAAAGCTACTCGCTGACCCTGCATGCAACGTGGTACGCTCAAGTGATGTCAGGCCGGCAGGATTTGCATACACGGCATCGATATCATCCAGCGTCATTCCAATGCCGGCCATGCCATGTGCACGGGCACTATATACGCCCGGATCCGACTGCGCGATCAGCATCACCGGCAGCCACAGCATTGGAAAGAAACCGATAAGTAATTTTGCCCGCATCAAATGGAATCTATAATACGTTGCAAAATGCGAAAAAACCGTTGCAGATCGTTTTGGGATAACCCATCAAAATGCAACAAGGTGCTCTGCTGATGTCAAAGTACAGACGTACTCATCAATCAAATAGAGGATCAGGTCTGCGACTTGGTGTGTTAATCGCACTGTTGACAATTGTTGTCGCAAGTCTCTTGTTGGTTCGCAGCATGCTTCACAATGCTTCACAACCTCAACTTTCGTATTCGGGTCCTGAGATTCTAGCCGAATACATGCCTGCATCAGATCAGGGACAGACCGTGCATCACAGGCACTTCTCACTTTCCTATCTTGAAAAATACGAGCAGGCACAATGGGTGGCGTATGAACTTACGCGAGAAGAATTGGATGCTCCGAGAGTGTCGCGTCATGACAGATTCAATCCGGATTACAGCGTGACAACACGTTCTGCCTTCTCTCGTGATTACTCCGGATCTGGATTTACACGTGGACATCTCGCACCTGCTGCAGATATGGCTTTTGATACTCTTGCGATGAGGGAGAGTTTTTACATGAGCAATATCAGTCCACAACGCCGAGACTTCAACAATGGAATCTGGCGTGAATTGGAAGAGCAGACCAGGGATTGGGCAAGGGCATCGGGTCGGCTTTACATTGTCACCGGGCCGGTTTTGTCTACATCTTTGACATCGCATATAGGACAGAACAAAGTGGCAGTTCCGGAATTATTCTATAAGGTCTTACTGGATCCGGACGAACCTGAAATCAGGAATATTGCATTCCTTTTGCCAAATGCACTTTCGGATAAACCATTGATGGAGTATGCTGTATCTATCGATTCTGTGGAGCACATTACGGGACTCGATTTCTTTCCACTGCACAATGGCACAACGGACGAGGGTAAATCTGACATCTCTCGTTGGCCACTGGATACTCAACGCTATCAAAAGCGCATCAAGGAATGGAATAATGAATAGACTATGCAGAGTTATATTACCTGGAAATCCTGATTTATTTCATCTTGTGGTCACTAAAAATATTACTTGAAACATGAGTCGCAAGGAACAGTTTTTGAGAGAGATTGGTGAAGGATACAAGTTTGCAGGAGAATCTATTATCCTCGGTGCAGCAATGCTGGGCAAAGAAGTCCAGCTGGAATCCTTCGTCCGGCTGCCACTTAAGACATTCAACAGGCATGGGTTGATAGCGGGCGCAACAGGAACAGGCAAGACCAAGACTCTCCAAATTCTTGCCGAGCAATTGTCGGGAAAGGGTTTCCTTCGCTTGTCATGGATATCAAGGGCGATCTGAGTGGAATTGCCGTGGCCGCAGAAAAGAATGCAAAACTTGATGAGCGGCATGAAAGAATAGGACTTCCGTTTATTGCCGATGGAAGCCCGGTCGAATTTCTTTCACTCTCTGGGGAGAAAGGTGTACACCTCCGTGCAACAGTCAGTGAATTTGGTCCGGTCTTGTTTTCGAAAATGCTCGGACTGAATGAAGCTCAGGAGAGTATTACTGTTGTCCTTTTCAAATACTGTGATGACCATGATCTGCCACTCCTCGATCTAAAAGATTTCAAGAAGGTGCTCCAATACGCGACGACCGAAGGGAAAGAAAATGTTGAGGCTGAATATGGCCAGATTTCCTCTTCCTCAGTTGGCACGATCCTGCGCAAGATTGTCGAACTGGAGCAACAGGGGGCGGATCGATTTTTCGGTGAACGTTCATTTGACGTCACTGATCTTGCGCGCGTTGATTCCAATGGGCGAGGCATCATCAGTATCCTGCGGCTTGTCGATATCCAGGACAGACCCAAACTCTTTAGCACCTTCATGCTTCAGGTCCTGGCAGAACTCTATGCGATATTTCCTGAAGAAGGAGATCTGGTCAAACCGAAACTTGTTCTCTTCATTGATGAAGCGCATCTGCTGTTTGAAGAAGCGAGCGCGGCACTCCTTGATCAGGTCGAAGTCATTGTGAAGCTTATTCGGTCAAAAGGGATTGGGGTCTTCTTCGTCACCCAAAATCCCGATGATGTTCCCGAAGACGTGTTGAGCCAACTTGGGTTAAAGATCCAGCATGCATTACGTGCCTTCACGGCGAAAGACAGAAAGAACATCCGACTCGTGGCAGAGAATTATCCGTTGACAGATTACTATCAGGTGGACAACCTGATCACCGAGCTCGGGATCGGTGAAGCATTGGTCACAGCATTGGACGAGAAAGGGACACCGACGCCATTGGTGCATACCTTTATTCGCGCACCTCAATCTCGCATGGATGTCTTGTCAGCTTCAGAGATCGACCGGATCATTATGGTATCACCATTAGTCCCGAAGTATAATGTGCAACTCGATAGGGATAGCGCATATGAAATACTCGGTGGCAAATTAGAGCAGGCACAAGAACGTGAGCAACGGGAGATGATGGAACGTCAATGGGATACAGGTAGGTCTGTATCACGTCGTAAAGAAAAATCAGCATGGGATAATACTACCACACGTCAGATCGGGCGCACAGTTGCAAGAGAACTCACGCGGGGACTGCTTGGAGTTTTGGGAGTAAGGACAACGACGAGAAGAAGGAGAACCAGGACTTCCTTCCCATGGTAGGGAAATATACCTCCGTGGGTCTGTCAAAGACATGGTTTATAATAAAGGAAATGACTGATTAGTCATGGTAGGAGGCAGCGAATTTCGTCCAGGGAGTAGTCTTGTGATGATCTTCGGCGAAGTACTTCATCATCATCTGAAACTCACTGGCTTCTCTGAATCCTGGTACCGGTTGAATTACCTTCAAGTTCTCATCCAAAAACACGACAGTAGGATAGGATAGACGATTGAAGGTAATCTCAGCAGCGTATTGGTGATATCCACGCGTACCACTTTTGACATACTGATACGTTTTGTCGTGAATCTTTATGTCAGTACGTTGTTCAGCGTTAAACTTGATTGGGTAGTAATGGGCATTCAGATAGTTCGCCACGGATGGGTTTTCGAATGTGGCTTTATCCATTTTCTTACACCAACCACACCAATCGGTATAAACATCTACGAAAAACTTCTTCGGCTCATTCTTTGACAACGAAATCGCTTCTTCCCAGGTGAGCCACTTCACTGCAGTCTGAGCAGAAACCAGTGCAACAACGAAAAGTACGGCCAGTGTGAACATCCATCTCATATATCTGGGAGCCATGATCTGTATTTAAAGAGGCAAAGTAACAGTAAGCAAACAGAATATTCTAGTTTGGGATGCTCGGGTACGCCGCCTTTAATCAAACTTTAACACCCAAATATGCACCATTCGTGCCAAAAAACATGGATTTGAGCGATCAGGAGAGCAAAACCTGTCCGCGGGTACTTGTGTGAAACCAACAACCATATCCCAACGAATAATTCGGTTGAAGGTTATTGGCGAAGGACGAACGGCCAATAGCGAAAGGCGGTTTTCACACATTAAACCGAAAATGCATCACATCTCCATCACAGACGATATAGTCTTTGCCCTCCACGGCCATTTTGCCAATTTCTTTCACTGCGGTCTCTGATCCCTCACGCACATAGTCGTCATACTTGATCACTTCTGCACGGATAAATCCTTTTTCGAAGTCTGTATGAATCTCTCCGGCGGCGGCGGGAGCTTTTGTTCCCTGACGCACTGTCCAGGCACGTACTTCTTTTTCACCAGCTGTGAAGTATGTGATCAAGTGCAGCAGATGGTAAGCAGCTCGGATCACGCGATTTACTCCAGGCTCCTCAAGGCTCAATTCGCGAGCGAAGTCATAGCGTTCTTGCACCGAATCCAACTCAGCGATCTCTGCTTCTATTTGCGCACTAACGACGATGACTTCAGCATTTTCATGGGCGACACTTGCCATGAATTCTTCTGTATATCGATTGCCGGTCTTCGCTGAGGCTTCATCCACATTGCAGACATATAGGACAGGCTTGGCAGTGAGGAGTTGGAATTCTTTGAATGTCTGCATATTGAGATCATCGACGTCGATTAATTGTGCGCGCTTTTCTCCCTCCAGGTGTTTCAACACCGTCTTCGCAAACTCATAGGCTTGTATGTCTTCCCGCTTTGCACTCTTTGCAAGTTTGGAAAGGCGATCTACCCGTTTTTCCATTGTCTCCATATCTTTCAGGATGAGCTCCATGTCGATGACCTCTTTGTCACGGACAGGATTCACCGAACCGTCTACATGAAGCACGTTGTCATCATCGAAACAGCGCACAACATGCAGGATTGCATCTACTTCACGGATATTGGCCAGGAACTGATTCCCTAATCCCTCTCCTTTGCTTGCTCCTTTGATCAGTCCTGCGATATCCAGGATTTCTACTGTCGTCGGCGTCACTTTCTTTGGATCTATGAGTTCTGCAAGCTTATCCAGGCGTGCATCAGGAACACTGATGATACCGATATTCGGATCCTTCGTTGCAAAAGGGTAATTCGCCGCCAGTGCTCCGGCGGAGGTCAGTGCATTGAACAAAGTTGACTTACCGACGTTTGGAAGACCGACAATTCCACACTTCAAACCCATGAGATGAATGTTGCTATTTTGAACTCAGGGCGCAAAGATAGAAGGAGAAAAGATCAAAGGTGAACAGAGGATGTGCAGAAAAGCAGATGTGACGTCAATCATTCGCTCATTCTTCTTTCGTGCAAATTCACGTCTTTCGCGTAAAGAGTTTTTAAAATTTTCATGACAGATGAATTTCCTGGGCCATTTATTACTGACTTATCCGCATCGCGAGCTCACGATGGGTAATTTACTGGGAGATCTCATCCGTAGTCAGGAAGCGAAAGGCCTCAGTGAAGGGCTACAACAGGGCTTTTCTCTTCATCATGAAATCGATCGGCAGACTGATCAACACCCGGCAGTACGTGAACTCATTGTTTTACTCAGACCTACACATGCGAAATACGCACCGGTAGTGGTAGACATCCTTCTTGATCATGTGTTGGCACAACGATGGTCGGCGCATGCGGATCTGACTTATTCCGAATTCACACAATGGGTTTATCACCTTGTACCGGAATATCTTTCTTTTCTGAGTAAACCTGTAGCATCCAGGCTTGAGAGCATGGTCATGCATCGTTGGATAGATGGATATGATACTTCAGAAAAGCTCTATCAGGTCCTTTTACGGATGGACAAGCGTGCAAGCTTTCCTTCGCAATTTGTCACCGGTGTAAAAGACATCATTACTCATCGCGATCTGTTCAACACCTCCTTCACGGAGTTTTATGTGGGAATGCAGGAGAGGTTTGCAGGGATGATTCACGAGTGACACTTGATCAAAGGTACAATGGCCATATTTCCTTCAGAGCCATGAATGACTGGAAAGACGTTCTCTTTTAATTTTAGGCATATCTCTCGTGCTCTTCGTACGTGGTTACACTGCCTTTGTGCTCTTCTTGGTTTAGCCCTCGAAATGCAACGAAATCGTCAATGTACGCGAGAGAATCTTTTCTATCACTCTGGATTGCTCCAGGCCATCATTGTAGATGAGGATATTATTGATGCCTTGTGAGAATTTGATCTCCGGTGAAAAGATGAAATAGGGCATAAAAAACTGCACTCCTGCGCCAACTTCGACTGCAAAGTCATGGGGACTGATTTTGATAAGGGCATTGGCAAGCTCACGTCGCACGCGTGCATTACTTGCGACATCATATGTATATTTTACTCCACCGAGAACGAAGACGCGCAGATCGCGATACGGTGCTGATTTGAATCGCACCTGGAAGGGTGCTTGCACAAAGACGGATTCAATCGTACGGATATTTTCAGTCATACCATTACTCACCTCTTTGAACACGATGTTGCGTTCAGCGAAAGAGAATCCAGGCAAAAAGCGCAAGTCAAAGTGATCGCCGATTTTCAGATTTGTCACCATCGACACATTGAATCCAGATCCGGGTTTGGGATCTGCAATAGAAAAGCTGTCATTGAGAATAAATCTCTTTGAATGCAACATCTGGAAATTCGAACTATTGTAGCCTATGGTAAGCCCAAAGTAATAGTTCTTGCTTTCGAAGTCGAGATAGTTATAACCACCTGCATTGCGCTGTGCTTCTGTGCGCAACCCATACAAGAGCGACAATACCAGGATAAGAGCTACTTGAATGCTGTATAGATTGCGCATATACCCATGGTTAAAATGTGACATCCAGGATTCTTCCAACCGGCTTTGATCAATTCAGTATTAAACCGATCGTAATCCGGGAATGCCTGTACTGATTCATAGAGATACCGATATGCCCGTTTGTCTTTTGATTGAAGGCTGCCGATGAAGGGGAGAAGATATTTGAAGTATAGTCCAAAAAGATGTTTGAATGGGAAAGTCCTTGGTTTTGAGAATTCCAGGATCACAACTTTACCCCCTGGACGCACGACACGATACATCTCAGAGAGCCCTTTCTGCAAATCCTCAAAATTTCTCACGCCAAATGCAACGGTCACTGCGTCGAAGGTATTGCCCGGGAATCCCAGATTCTCAGAGTCTCCACTTGAAAACCGGATGCGATTGTCAAATCCCTTTCGCCGGGATTTCTTTCTCGCGATTTCCAACATTCTCTCAGCAATATCGACTCCAATAATGGTAGCCTCCGGATATCCCTGTGCCAGAAGAATTGCCACATCTCCCGTCCCGGTAGCAATATCGAGAAAATGGCCTTTAGGCTGATCTGCCAGCATAGCAACCGCCTTTTTCCTCCAGCTCACGTCAATTCCCAATGACAGGGCGTGGTTCAAGAAGTCATAGTGTTTCGCGATCCGGTCAAACATGCGCTGAACCTGAACCTTTTTCGAAACCTGTTCTTCCTTGTATGGAGTGATCTGTGCGATGTCCTTCTTACTTAAAAGTCGCAAAGATATCATCGTCACTCTTGGAGTATCTGGATTTATTCTCAACGCAGAAAAAAGGGATAAAAATAAAGCTATAAATATTGGTTTTCTCTATATAAAACCGTTCGGATTTGCTATCTTTGCGACCTGAAATTCAGAAGCTAATAACATGAGTGAGAATCAGCGGATTATAAACATAAACATAGAGGAGCAGATGAAGTCCGCTTACATCGATTATTCGATGTCGGTCATTGTCGCCCGCGCCCTCCCTGATGCCCGCGATGGACTCAAGCCTGTACATCGTCGAATTCTCTTTGGAATGGACGAGCTTGGCCTGGTCTACAACAAACCGACTAAGAAGAGTGCCCGGGTCGTTGGCGAAGTTCTTGGTAAGTATCACCCCCATGGGGATAGCGCGGTCTACGATGCGATGATCCGTATGGGTCAGCCGTGGTCATTGCGGTATCCATTGGTAGAAGTCCAGGGAAATATGGGCTCAATTGACGGTGATAATCCCGCAGCAATGCGATATACCGAGGCAAGGCTAGAGCGCATCTCGGAGGAAATGCTCGCAGACCTCAAAAAAGACACGGTAGACTTTCAGCTCAATTTCGATGACAGCCTGGAAGAGCCATCGGTCATGCCTGCACGATTTCCAAACCTCCTGGTAAATGGTGCATCAGGTATCGCTGTTGGGATGGCGACCAACATGTTGCCACATAACCTGACGGAGGTCATCGATGGCACGATTGCGGTCATCGATAATCCCGCGAGTACAATTCCGGAGATCATGCGCCACATAAAAGGTCCTGATTTTCCAACAGGAGGCATCATTTACGGAACGGCCGGCATCAGTGAAGCCTTCCTGACCGGGAGAGGAAAGATCATCGTGAGGGGAAAAGCGGAAATACAAATTCTGCCCAATGGACGTGAGCACATAGTCATCTCGGAGATCCCTTATCAGGTCAATAAAGCGAGTCTGCATGCAAAGATTGTAGAACTGGCTCATGACCAGAAAATAACGGGCATCAATGAAGTTCGTGACGAATCCAGTCGCGATGAGATCCGCCTGATCGTCGAGCTCAAGAGAGATGCTCTGAGTCAGGTTGTCCTGAGCCAGCTTTTCAATTTTACACCATTGCAGTCATCGTATGGGGTCAACAATGTAGCGTTGCTTGATGGGAGGCCACGCACATTGAATCTCAAAGAACTCATCGAGGCTTTTATCAAATTCCGCCTGGAAGTCATTGTCCGTCGCACGAAATATGATCTTGCACGGGCAGAAGAGCGTGCGCACATTCTGGAAGGATATCTCATTGCGCTGGACAATCTCGATGAAGTGATAAACCTTATCCGAGGGAGTAAAACGGTGGACGACGCGCGTATTGGGCTCATGGAACGATTCGCTCTAAGTGAAATCCAGGCGAAGGCCATCCTTGAAATGAGACTTCAACGTCTTACGGGGCTCGAACGCGACAAAGTGCGCGCAGAGTATGACGAAACCATGAAGCTGATCGCGGAATACAAGGCTATTCTCGAAAGCGAAACGCTCCGCCGTGAAATCATCAAAAAAGAATTGAGTGAAATTCGTGAGAGGTTTGGAGACGCACGTCGTACGGAGATCGTGGCTGCGGACGGTGAGATCAGCTATGAAGACCTCATTGCAAACGATGCTGAAGTAGTGACCATTTCGCACCTGGGATATGTCAAGCGTACGAAAGCTGAGGAATACAAACTGCAAGGCAGAGGGGGCAAAGGTTCACGTGGTAGTAAGACAAGAGAGGAAGATTTCATTGAGCACATGTTTATCGCCATGACACACAATCACCTGCTCTTATTTACTGAAAAGGGGAGATGTCATTGGTTGCGGGTGTATGAGATCCCGGAAGCGTCAAAAACCTCATCAGGCAGGGCAATCCAGAATATCCTCTCGCTCCCGACAGACGATGCGGTAAAAGCTTACATCGTGATTGAAGATCTCAACGACGAAACATTTATCAACAATCATTTCATCGTATTTGCCACCCGAAAAGGCATGGTCAAAAAAACAGCAGTTGAGGCTTTTTCACGACCCCGTGCAAATGGGATCAACGCGATCACGATCAACGAAGGCGATCAACTCATCGATGCAAGGCTTACTGATGGAAACAATGAAGTCTTCCTCGCAAGTACAGACGGGCTTGCCGTGCGTTTCAATGAATCCGTCGTACGTTCAATGGGGCGTACAGCGGCAGGAGTGAGGGGGATGACGCTTAAGACCGGTGCACAGGTAATCGGGCTTGTATGCGTACCTGCAGATGATAAAGAGCATACGATCCTGGTGATTTCAGAAAAGGGTACGGGCAAACGGTCTGAGATAGAGGAATATCGTCTTACAAACCGTGGAGGGAAAGGTGTCAAAACCATTCGTATTGCCGGAAAGACAGGAAAGCTCATGGCGATCAAAGCGGTCAGGGAGGATGATGACCTGATGATCACAAGCAAGGCGGGGATTGTCATCAGGATGGCAATCAAAGAAATCAGCGTAATGGGACGTGATACACAGGGTGTGAGGGTAATTACCCTGAACGACGACGATGAGATCGCAGACATTGCTGTCGTCCATAAGGACGAAGACGACGACGATCAGGTTGAACGGGTAAAACCCGGTACGGATCCCGGGGAAGAGGAAGAATGAGCAGATTTGTCGTACTTTAGAGGTCTCATTCCTTTCCTCCGTGATTTAACGGAACCTTAATTACTTTTAACAGCGCTGAAAGAGATATTTTTTCTCCGTTTCGTCTTATATATGTCAAAATGAAATTTTTCAACTAAAATGAAACTTCAAATGAAGAAAACATGCGGCCTGGTGCTCACTCTGTTTATATTCACGTGGTTAGGAGCACAGGAAGATCCTGCGAAGGACATGAAAAAAGTAAGTCGCAATATCGCAAACTATAACCTGGATCCGGTGACAAATGCAGACGCCCTAACCGAGTCGGTTGCACTGATCGAAGGTGTAGTCAAAAACAGTGCATACGAGAAAGATGGTAAAGCCTGGCTCTTGTATGGCAATGTCTATGGTGAGATCATAAACAATATGACACAAGTCCTGGTACTGGACACTGCAGCGACGGTTTCCTCGCCCGAAGCCGTCACAAAGACATTGAAGGGTTATCAAAACGCGATCATGTATGCCGAGAAGTCCTATGACAAAAAAGACGCCCTCACCGGCTTGAAAAGTATACTTCCGAATATGTACTATGTGGCGAACATCATCCTCAATCGCCAGGAATACCACAATGCGTATCTGGCGTATCATGCGGTCGCTGAAGCTGAAACGCTTGTTGATAAAAACGACGCAGAAGGCATTTTTGATGAACAGGAATTACAAAACACGAAGTTTGTCACAGGGGTATGTGCGTATAGTGCAGGCTTGAGTGAAGATGCGGTTGCCTTGCTCTCTGATCTGAAGCAGAGTAGTTATGATGATGCCGGCGTGTATGAATACCTGTACAAGTCATTAAATGCACTTGACCGCAACGACGAAGCTTCAGTTATCCTGATAGAAGGGAGGACGAGGTATCCGGATGACAAAGGCCTCCTGTTCGCAGAGATCAATGATGCGTTAGCGAAAGGAGATCTGACCGCATTGGTAGATAAATTGAAAATGGCGATGGCTGCAGAGCCTGAGAATATTTCTGTTCCTACCACATTGGGTAATGTATACGATCAGCTTTATCAGAAAGCCCTTGCTGATGGTGATATGGTGACGGCCCATAGTCACTTCGACAATGCAAAATTGTATATCAGCAAAGCACTTGAGATCAATCCTGAGCATTTCGATGCTGTATATATGATGGGAGCATTGGAATATAACAAGGCAGCAGAGCTTGCGAATGAGGTAAACATACTGGCAGATGACTACAGCAAAGAAGGCACAAAGAAGTATAATGAAAAGCAAGCGGAGATGATGGCGCAGTTTGAAAAAGCCTTACCTTTTTTCGAGAGAGCAGAAATGCTGAATCCCGATGATTCCAATACACTGCTTGCCCTACGGGAGATATGGGCCCGTAAAGGGGACTTCGAAAAAAGCAACGAATACAAAGCGAAATTTGAACGGATCAACGGAAACTGATTCCGCGTTTCGGTCAGAATGACAAGTTGGGATACATACTTGTCATCAATTCCAAATACAAGAGCCGGTATGCTGATGCGTATCGGCTCTTTCTTTTTTGTATGAGATTAGACAACTTTCACAAAGTTGTCTAATCTTCGTTGTGCTAAATCTTCCCTATTTTACTGAGCAGTAAAAAAGACCTCTTATGATCACACGACTTGTATTCTTTTCATACCTGTGCATTGTCCCGGCAATGACATTTTTCGCGCAGACGAATATGCATTTCAACAATTCAGACTTAACAAAGGTCTTTGCCGGGAACTACATACGCGATGATTATCCGATGCAGACAGATTACGGCACGCCGGAAGATCTGGTGGCCTGGATCCACGCCTCTATCACAGCGGATTCATTGAAATCTTATCTCGTGCAGATGCAGCAGTTTGAAACCCGCAACAGTGGATCAGATACACTTTCTGCGACACGTGGTATTGGCGCGGCACGCAATTGGATGCTGGCTCAATTTCAACGTTTCTCCAATACCTCCGGCAACAGAATACTCACGGGTTTCTTTGAATTTGACCTCGATATCTGCGGTGTGATACATCATAAGAATGTAATAGCGATGTTACCTGGATCACAGCCTGAAGCAGGAATTATCATCATCGAGGCCCATCTGGACAGCCGTTGCAGTGTCTTGTGTGATATCAATTGTCTCGCGCAGGGTATGGAAGACAATGGCAGTGGGGTTGCACTTGTCCTTGAGCTTGCACGTGTACTGAGTAAGTATAACTACAGAAATACCCTCGTCTTTATGGGCACCATCGGTGAAGAACAAGGCCTGGATGGAGCAGGAGCGCTTGCCGAGTATGCTGTGCAACAGGATGTCCACATTAAACTGGTGCAGAACAATGATATCGTAGGGGGCATCATTTGTGGTGAGACTTCTTCACCGCCTTCATGTCCGGGAGAAGGACATATAGATAGTACCCAGGTACGTCTCTTTTCGAATAGTTGGTTTAATTCTCCGCATAAAAGTGTTTGCCGGTTTATAAAGCTTCAATATCAGGAGATGCTTGAGCCTCTTGTCACTGTGCCCATGAAAATCACAATTATGACTGCCGAAGATCGTACGGGCCGCGGAGGAGATCATATACCCTTCCGTGAACGCGGCTTTCCTGCAATGCGTTTTACTTCAGCCAACGAACACGGGGACGCCGGAGTGGATGTAAACTATCATGACCGGCAGCATACCTCTGATGACATACTTGGTCTGGATCTCAATAGTGATGGAGAACTCGATAGCTTCTTTGTCGACTTCAATTACCTCGCACGCAACGCTGAGATCAATGCCGTGGGTGCAGCCATGGCTGCGATCGGTCCGGAAGCACCAATGATTACTGCCTCGTACTTCGATGCAAGTACTTTCTATATCGAAGTCGACAGCACAGTCCACTTTCCGGAGTATCGCATTGGTCTTCGGACGAATCAGAATGATTTCGATACGATCTATACGATCACGGATGAATATGCCGGTTTTTTTCAGACAATGAATCCTGAGTTCGTCATCTATCTTTCTGTGATGGGGGTAGACTCTCAGAGCATCGAAAGTCTGCCATCTGAGGAAGTGCGCGAGCAGGTATCCGGCACAAACGATGTCGAGGGTCAACAACCAAAGAATGTCTATCTCCACCAGAACAAGCCTAACCCTTTCGACGAGTCGACGACGATTTCTTATTGGGTCAAAACCGCTTTTCAATATGACCATGCCGAGATTGTCATTATGGATCTCAATGGGAAGGTCATCAGGCGTTTAGGTACTTCTCCGCAGCAAGGGATGAATGAAGTGCTATATCATCACGGGTATCGCGCAACCGGGACCTATGTCTATGCCCTCGTGGTGGATGGCAGGGTGGTGGAGGAGAGGACGATGGTTTTTGCGAACTAAAAAAGAAGGCTAAGGCTGAGGCGATCGCGTGCCGCCGTAGCTTCAGCGGTGGCGCAAGGGAAAGGAAGAAAAAAGCGAACTTCGAATTGATGTCATTGGGCATATAGTGCTATTTGAATGCGAATTGATAGTCCATAGAAATTCTATTCTAATTCTAAAGCATATGCTAAGATATTTACTCATATTACCGATCGTGGCATTCCATGCCGCACTCTTCCAGGCTCAACAACAACCCATTCTCATAGCAGAAAATACGTTTAAGGTCAATGGTGTTCAAGAAGAGACATTCTATTATGGATTTGCGGCAGGAGATCAGATCGTATTTGATTTCGAGGAAATGAAGGGCAAGGGTATTAAGGAACTTGAAATCGTTGAATTTCCCGGTTCTTCCAAATTCCTGGATTACAAAACGACTCGGCATTCAATGATTTCATATACGCGAGGTGCAGGCACATGTATAGCCTTCGCCAGTTTATATCCAGTCATCTGCAAAGGATCAAGAAAATCGTGGTTAAGGATTTTCCCCGGGTGCACAAGAAATTTTGTTTCCATCAGTGTTTGATACTTCAATGTTAATGATAGTCCCCAATTTCAACTTTGAAAGCATGGTTGTCCTTTCATTCGAAGATTACCCGATACCGATCATTGATATGAATACTACAAAAACCATCTGGTTTGCCTTTTAATTTTTCCATTCTGTTACCAGGTGTATTCTTTAGATCATCAATTATCTCTGCCGCATCTAATAACACCAACTTTTCCCGGGCTCTCGCTTGTACATGAGTCGGAAATTTTTTGGATCGCTTGCCCTCCCAAATCCGTTCCGTTTCTTTGTCAGCAAAGGATTTGATCATTATCGTGGCACGTTAATAACGTCGAAGATATGAAGTAGTTGCTCTTGAAGCAGTACTGGAGAGAGGTATACCCGGTAGCCTATAGGTTCATCCCAATATTTTTTAATTTTCCCTTCATGTTACCCCGTCTCGTTCAACTCATCGACACCTTCACACGTTGGTCAGGCGAGTGTATTAAATGGCTGAC
>DATDQA010000190.1:0-11203 GCA_035292505.1 Saprospiraceae bacterium
AAAAGTCATCTTTTGCCCATGCTCACCCCTCAATCCCCTGAAGGGGAAGTCCACGCGCATTGAATTTCAATGTATTACGCGGGCGGCGGTTCCACCTTTAGGGGGTCAGGGGGCAGTGAAGCACTTTTCGGAGTAGACTCAGTAATCACTATTAATTACTCCAATGAGCATTGTCACATTCCTGGTTTCTGCATTTTATCTCTACCTGATGATTGGCGTTTTATTCGCCATCTGGTTTACAATCAGCGGGGTAAATAAAATAGACGCAGGGATGCCGCATGCCCCCTGGACCGTGCGCGTACTCATCTTTCCGGGATCGGTGTTGCTGTGGGTGGTACTCCTGATCAAATACCTGAAGACAAGATGACTCCATCACTGCGTAAATATCATCGGAGGATATGGCTGACTATGGCAATTGTTTTGCCATTGCTGTACATCGCTGCGATTATCGCAATACCTGAACGCATCGTTGATCAGCAGCAAAAGCAGAATCAGGCAGCGCCGTTGCCAAGGATATTGATCTCGGCCAATTCTTCACTATGCATTGTCTATGTAAGATCGGATGCCAGCGGCACCAACCTCCAGTTGGAAATCATGCTCAAGAAACCCTTGACAGAACCTGAAGCTCTTGTCTACCTGACTCCACAATCTGTCGCAGATAAAGTCTTGATTGGAAAACTCAATTCAACGGGTGTTTACCGGTTTGCGTTGAAAAGTGGCCTGGAATTGAAAAACAGCAAAGTCGAATTTTTTAATCCTTTGAGCAACTCCGTGTTTCATTCCATCACCCTTTGAAATCCTAATCTTAGTATCAAGTCCTATGAGTGTCAATTACGCACCTGTACTTTGGAATCGCCAGAAGAAAATCTATGATCGGGTGATTCTAGCGTTGATGACCCTATATCTTCTCCTTTTCATCAGTCTGCAGCTTATCGTTTTTCCGGAGATCACAATCGAAACACTAATCATCCGCGCTTCCGGTACCCTGGCATTTCTCATGCTACATGTGATCCTGAGTATTGGACCGCTTGCGCGGATTGACCGCAGGTTTCTACCATTGCTTTATAATAGACGGCATCTAGGTGTCGCAATGTGCGGGATTGCCCTTATCCACGCCACTTTCAATATGATCCAGTTTCATACCCAAGGTAATGTCGCTCCGCTCGTGTCGCTATTTACTTCAAATCCGAATTATGCCGCCTTCGGTAGATTTCCTTTTGAAATATTCGGCTTCTTTGCATTATTGATTTTATTGTTGATGGCGTCCACGAGTCATGATTTCTGGTTAAAAAATCTCTCTCCGAAGGTCTGGAAGACGTTGCATATGATGGTGTACTTCGCATATGCGATGCTGGTGATGCATGTCATGCTTGGCGTAATACAACTGGAAAAGTCACCGGTGCTCATTGCTGTTGTAGGAGTAGGGATGAGTACAGTTGTCGGGTTGCATGTGATTGCTGCGCTTAGGAACGGTCAAGCCGGTAAAGCCGGTAAAACAGGTGAAATAGGTGAAACAGGAACTACTGTAACAATTTCCCCGGCTTCTCCGATTTCCCCCGTTTCTCCGATTTCTCCGGCTTCTCCGATTTCTCCGGCTTCTCCGGTTTCTCCCCTTTTCACCCGCGTTTGCCACGTCGACGAGATCGCTGAGAACCGCGCTAAGACCGTAATCATCAATGGAGAAAACATTGCCATCTATAAATACGACAGCAAACTCTCCGCCATCAATAACCTCTGCCGCCATCAAAATGGTCCACTTGGGGAAGGAAAGATTATCGATGGCTGCATCACGTGCCCATGGCACGGCTATCAATACTTACCGCACAATGGTCAGTCTCCCCCACCCTTCACTGAAAAAGTAGAAACATATGATGTTAAACTCGAGGGTGATTGGGTATATGTAAATCCTACTCCCTATCCGGAAGGAACTGAACGTCCACCTTGCCCGGTGAATGCTCTGGTAGAAAAACTCACTTCAATTGCTGAAGATTATGAAAGACAATCCAAATGAGTTTTATATAGGTTGGCAAGCTGTTGCCCCGGATGGTATCTCGCATCTGGTCCGGCAGTTTATTCTTGCAATAAGTATTCTCATACCGGTTGTAGGCTATGTGTTAGTCGTGAATCAGATTGGCTTCAGTGAATCGGCATTTGAGTATGGTCAGGTGACAGAAGTAGAAGGGACAATGACAAAGACACCTGCTCCATTCCTCCAGGTATTGGGTGGGAAAGATTGGAAAGGAGAATCCATATATCAGAATATCCTGCTCGTAGCTCCCGGTAAGCACGGGGTTACGGAAATGTTGGGTGCCTTGGAAAAGAAACTCGGACATTCTGTTCAGGGCAGGATGGTAAAACTAAAAGGCTATCTGATCTATTACGATGGGAAAACTCTTATGGAAGTTGAGGATATGTCCGATATCACAGACCAGGGCGCAGCTACGGTTTCTCTCGTTGAACCGCTGCCATATGGACAAGGATCTGTGATTGGAGAGATTACCGATCCGAAATGTTTCTTCGGTGTCATGAAGCCGGGATATGGGAAACCGCATCGTTCCTGCGCCGCCCGCTGCATTTCAGGTGGTATTCCTCCCGTCTTGAAAACCACCTCGGCCGAAGGCGGTATATATTATTACTTAGTAACCGGCGAGGACGGCGAGCCGATCAACGCTGAAGTACTACCATTTGTGGGAGATCAGGTGGCTATTTGTGGTCAGATAAAGAAAGTCGGTGATTGGCTGGTTCTGTATAAGGATAGCGAAAAGGAGATGGTGCTGATGTCAGATGGACTGGCAGAAGGAATGACGATGTGCAAATAATATTCCTGGCTGGATACGTCATCACTTAATCTCATATCGCGATACTCCTTCTCCCTCCAATGACGAAAAAAATTCCTTCTCATACAAGTGCCGAAAATCACTGCACAGGCAAATGAATGGACGGGCAAGTAGCGTCTCAGTTTTGTGCTGACAGCCGCGGTTTACCCATTCAGACTTACCTTACTTCTCTTCAATTGCAGATACTCTCATCTCCAAATGATTTATCAAGTCAAGTAACACATCGTTTTGGGTCTTTAGATTTTTATTTTCCACTGATAGCTCCTGTACAGCCTTTACTAAAGGGACTACAAACTCAGCATACCGCAACGAATAAAAGTCCTTTTCATTTTTCGGCGGACATAATCCACTGAATGTATAGTTTGCACTCCTCGATGCATTTTCTACTTCCTGCGCGATGAACCCTGAAAAGCGATAGGATTCGATCTCGTACTTATCATCATACAGAGCACTGTCGCGTGCATCGTAATGCAATGCTTTCCAATCCTGGATCGCATCAAGATCTACATTGTACATGACCGGGCGCAATTTTTTGATAAAATCCAGCCCAACGACATCTTCTGTAATATTGGATTTGAAGCGTCCATCGCTATATGTCGACCAACCGACCTGGCCTCCGATCCATGACACGCTGCTGTTGCCGACATGAATTCTGTTTGATGCAGTGGGATCAGCGTCATAACCGATTCCTGTAGTGTTGCTAAAGTCTCCTGAGTTTGAATTTGCGCTGTAGCCAAGAGCTGTGTTGTTGTTGCCTGACCCGTTGAATTCGAGGGCGAATATACCGACAGCGGTATTGTTGTCTCCGTCAGAATTCGAACCGAGGGCAGAATGGCCAGTGGCTGTATTTCGCAGACCTGTATCGTTAGTGAACAGTGCTTCAAAGCCTGTTGCTGTATTATAATTCCCTTCAATATTGTTATGAAGTGCCTGTGAGCCAGTGGCGGTGTTTTCGCTTCCTGTGCTGTTGTATACTAATGTTTGATATCCAATTGCCGTGTTCGAGTTTCCTGTGTTCGTTGAGGCATCCGTAGAACCCCTAAGCGCGTCGTGACCCATTGCAACATTGTGGTTAAAAAAGAAGGTGCTTGTGTTATTGGCATAGCGCATGGCCCCAAAACCTATAGCAGTCGCATGGGTACCAGCCACATTTGAATACAGCGCTAAACTACCAATGGCGGTATTCTCACCTCCTTCTGTATTGAAATAAAGCGCATCCCTACCCATGGCAGTGTTGAAACTTCCCTCTGCGTTTAAATAAAGTGCAGCCCTTCCAAAGGCAGAATTGCTGTTTCCGTCGATATTCGAATAAAGCGCATAACTACCGCTGGCAGAGTTGTTGTCTCCAGTGCTGTTGCCGAAAAGTGCGTATGTACCGCTGGCGGTGTTTTCTTTACCCATGGTGTTAAGACCAAGTGTTTCCCGTCCAAACGCGGTGTTGTTAGTCCCTGTAGTGTTAGAAAGAAGTGCATGCATGCCCACACCTGTGTTTGTTCCCGATCCTATCTCCAGCCTCTCTTGTCCGCTTGCATTTTGCCTGAGCACCATTTTTTCTGTTCCGCCAAGATCAAAACGGATGACATCTTCATTGGCAGCTTCTTCAGTTTGGATTTTTGTATCCCCATCAGTGTCTTCAATAAATGACATGCTTCCTGATCCACCTACGGACTGCCACGAAAGAATACCGCTTCCATCTGTTTGCAATACCTGTCCAAAGCTACCATCTGTGGTGGGAAAAGAATATGCGTTACTGATATTAAGCATACCATTAATCCTGAGCATGTCCTGGGAGAAATCTCCGTAGATCAGCGCCGATGTCGCATCAGCACTTGAGTTTTCGATGTAAAGCTTATCGCTCCCCGTTTCAAAAGATCCCGCCCGATAACCTAAAAACACATTGCCACTGCCTGTTGTATTATTAAGCCCAGTGGCTACACCAAGAGCGGTATTGTAATTGCCGGTTTCATTGGAATAAAGCGCACCATTTCCGACTGCGCTGTTCTCACCTCCCATCGTATTTGTAATCAAAGCTGTGGACCCGATAGCGGTATTGTAATTTCCTGAGGTATTGAAGCTTAACGCACTAAATCCTGCCGCAGTATTCTCATCTCCCGTGGTATTTTTTTCCAGTGAGCGACTTCCGTATGCTGTGTTGTAAAGACCGTCGACGTTGTCTTTGCCCGACTGATATCCGATCGCTACGTTTTGGTATCCAGATATGTTGTTGGTGCCTGCGTCTTTACCAACAAATACGTTGGCATTTAAATCCAGATCATCGTTAGCTCCGGCTCCTTCACCTATAAACACACTATTACCCGTGTTGACTGTCTCCAAACGACCGTCCAGGATTCGGAAATACTCCACACCTGCATTATCAAACCGAATCACGTCATCATCACTGGTTTCTTCCACCTGTATTTTAGTATCTCCATCAGCATCCTGTATCAGAGAGCCACTTCCCGAACCTGACACCGTCTGCCAACTCAGATTACCCGCACCATCAGTAACCATGACCTGATCACTTGTGCCATCTGCAGCAGGTAAGGTATAGTCATGGATTTTAACTCTCGCGCCCGAAGTGACACTGAAGACATCCAGTATCTCCGTTGCCTCGACGTATGTCCTGAAGACCAGGTCACTGGACTCGAGTACGTTCCATGTTCCGGCGAATTGCCACGAGCTGCCATCTGTATATTCATTTGTCCCTTCAATCCAATCCCATACACCGTGATCACCGCTCATATGTTCGACTTCAATGAATAAGGCATCGCCGGCATTCACTAAGGTACCCGGGTCGAGCATGACGTCATACCACTCGAGACTATTGTCTGTTACCGTAAAAGTCTGAGTCGTGAGAATGGGACCTGTGGGCTGGTCGCCATCTCTGATTTTCATCTCCAGCATGCTGGTCTCAGATGGATCGGCCGTAGCCATGCGCAGAGATATCATCACCAGTTCACCGGTTAATCCGCAAGTCAACGATTGACCCGCCTTGACAGTTGGTGTAATGAGTAAGCCGCTTGTGTTTCCCATTTCGGCGGATTGCTGATCCAGTTGTTCCATACCTGTGCCTGCTTCTGCAAACACCTGAAAGGGTTCCCAAACTGTATCATTCCTGATTGCCACCCGGCCGGAAGTGTCAATATAAATTCCTATGTTCTGGGCTTCTGTCAATACCGGTAGCGAAATCAACAATGCAATCAGGTATCTCATTCTGTTTTTTGTTGCACAAACTATGGTCTATCTGATGTCACTCAAAGACACAATTAGTATTCAGTACTGCACATGAGCATTAGGGCGAAGAAAGCATACTCCGGCCGAGCGGAATTTTCCTGAGGTCGATTTCGGGCGAATTACAACCGCACCAGTTTCATCAATTTTTCCTTTGAGGCCCTGCTGACCGCCAGGTTGTCACCATTTTTCATGACCACATACCCGCCTCTGCCCTTTACATATTTCTTGAGGTGTGCGAGATTGATGAGGTAAGATTGATGAATTCGTAAGAAAGGATGGTCAATCAGCAGATCTTCGATGTATTTCAGCGTTTTGGCGAGAAAAATCCTGCTCCCACCTGATAAATGGACGCGGCAATAGTTGCTGTCTGCTTCCGCATAAAGGATGTCGCTGACCTGGACAAATTCAAGCCCTTCCGGTGTAGGTAAGGCGATATTAGGCATGACAAGCTGGTCCGCATTGAGGTTCTTCAACAAGAGCTCAAACTGCGGACCCGGCACATGGCGTTGTTTATTAGTCATCACTTTATCTACCGCGCGGATGAGTTTGTCTTTCGAAACCGGCTTCAGTAAATAGTCAACAGCACTGAAGTCAAATGCGCTGATCGCAAATTTGTCATATGCCGTGACAAAAATGACGTCAAACATAATTTCATCGAGTTGTTCCAGCATTTCAAAACCACTCATCCATGGCATTTCGATGTCCAGGAAAACAACATCGGGATCGATCTGCCGAATAGAAGTCAACCCTTCTTTCGTATTTTGGCATTTTGCGCGGATCTCAACGTCCGGACAATAAGCATTTAACTCCACTTCCAGTGCGTCAAGCGCATTGATCTCATCGTCTATAAGGATGGCTTTAAGCATTTTCATTGTTATTGGGAAAGTGTATGACCACTCTTGTACCGAGGGCATTTGCATAGTTGTCTTCTTTGTCTATAATCGTCACCGAAATACCCAGGTCATTGAGCTTATTATGTAGTGCGATCCGGTCTTGCGTGATTCCCATCCCCATCGATTTAAATCTCCGGGGAGACTTTTTCTTTAATTCCATGGCCAGCTTTCTGCCTATTCCATCATCTTCTATGATACATTCGACACTGTGCTCTCCTTTTTGTATTGTAAGCATCAGGTTTCCTTTTTCCTCCTTATGAAGTAATCCATGCCAGATCGCGTTTTCTACAAAAGGCTGCAAGATCAGGGGTGGGATCATAATATTATTCAGGGAGTTTTGACCGGACGATTTATAGATAAAATTAAACTTGTCCGGGAAACGCATACTTTCCAGATCAATGTACAGTAATAACGCATCAAGTTCTTTTTGCAGAGATATCTGTTTTTCACGTGAATTATCCAGGATTGACCGGATCAACGAGGAAAAATTTGTCAGGTATTCGGCTGCTTCCAGTGGCCCTGATTTCAGGATGTAACTCTTGATGGAGTTCAGACTATTGAACATAAAATGAGGATTCATCTGAGCACGCAGGGCTTGTAATTCCACTTCAGTAATCTTCTTATTGAATTCTGTCTTCAATGCTTCCTCTCGACGAATCCGCCGTATCCGTATTTGATAAAACAGGTAAATACAACCCAGAAACGCTGATGCACAAAGAAGTAAAAACCATACCTGCAGATAATAGGGGGTCGCCACAAATATATCAAGATGTTTTACCGGAGAGTTGCTATCCGGAAGACCCGTCTTTACATAAAACGTATAGTTTCCAGGCGCCAGATCCGTTAATGTCACTGTCTCGTTATTGCCATGAAAAATCCATGCATCTGAAAGTCCTTTTACTTTGTAGCTATAGGTGACTTTGCGTGGACGTGGTAATACAATAGCCCGATAATGAATGTCAAGAAAATCGTCATCAGGGTCTAAGTCCACGGAGGTGATGTAATTCACATCCAGCTTGCCTGGATAGACCGAACCAGAGACCCGAATCCTCTTTATCACAATATCTGCCTGCGGCGGATTGCCACTATACCAGAGTGAATCCGGCCAATATATCATGACTCCGGTACCACCGTGGGTCAATATTGAACCATCAGGAAGATTGACAGATTGAAGCGGATCAAGGTACATATTGTCTAATCCGTCATACAAATCAAAGGTTCTGACTTCCTGAGATACAGGATCAACTCCATACAGCCCATTCTGACCAAAGCACCAAACACGACCACTCAGATCAACATGGAGATGTACACCAGAGATGATTCCTGGGAGTCCAGGAGAAGACAAAGTCCGGATATGCTGAAGATTGTCATGTTGAAGAACAAACTGCTCCAGCGTATTGCCTATTACCCATATGTTTCCTGACGTATCGGCAACAGTTGCCCGCCAGTGTGGACGTCTGCCAGGCAGTAAATTGGAGAACTTGATAAAGGAGCCATCTCCAGGACGATATCGTCCAATTACCGATTCTGTTGTCAACCAGATATCACCTTTATGATCGATACTGTGTGACCAAAAGATTTCAGGCTTATCTGTTTCATTCCAGAGGGCCTCGAGCGGTATGAGCACGGCTGAATCCTTCGCCACATGATAGTAAATGAATCCGTAGTAACCGAGAATTGTAAGATTTCCAATAGAATCGGCTCCCAGTTGCCAGGTATTAATCGAAGGATAGTCTATATCCTGTAAGGCAGAACTTTTGACTTCTTTGAGGGCATCATTTGTCCTGTCCAGGACATAAAGGGAGGAATGTCCCGCAACCCAAATGGTATTTTCATTGTCCAATACGATTCCCCGTATTCTGAATGTTGTCTCAATGGTTTTATTGCGATCCGCATGTGAGCGATCCATCTCAATGGAATATATTTTGTCTCGCCATCCATGTACGGCTAAAATCCTTTGCTGTACCGGGTCAAAAATTTGCCAGCTCGGGTAATATCTTCTTGTTGATTCAAACGCATTGATCGAAAAAAACTGGATATGCTGCGCGGCAGGATTGAATACCTTGATAGACCCTCCAAATGGACCGATCCAGATATTTCCACTCTGATCCTGAAAAAACCTGAATATGTTGTCATTCTCACGATCGTAATACAGCGACTTCTGTTTGCCGGCATTGTCAAAGGCAATGATACCGTGCGGACCTCCCAACCAAAGTTGGTCTCCAAAATGGATCACGTCATGCGTGGGGGGTGTGGTGTGTACGTCAACATTTGGAATAACAACGGTAATTGACTGCTGTGTACAACTTCTGTTGGCTGGGTCAAAACGGATGAGGCCCTGTGCATAGCTTCCACTCCAGAGGATACCATCTGCGTCCTGCCACGGCATGGTAATCAAACATTCGACTGAGCTGAATCTTTTATCCGGAATACTGAATAAGATCAGGCCGAGTTCATTGACACCTAACCATAACTTGTTTTGATCGAATCGATCACGCACAATTCTTTGCATGCCTAATGCATTCCGATCTGAAAATTGTGAGAGATCCGGATTTTCAGGAATAAAAGTTTCCATCCTTCCCGTGGATTTATAGAACTGATGTAAGGTGTAATCACCACCGCCGAGCCATAGCCTGTCATCATCATCCAGAATACTGGAAATACTCAATCTCTTCCGGGAGTTGGAATCGATGCTGAATTCCACAGAATTGTGAAGAAACGTCCCGGATTTGGGATCGAAACGATCCAATACCCCATTCATTCCCAGCCACAAGATCCCGTTAGGATCAATGCTGATACAATTTACTTTCCCTTCAGCAATCCCTGAGGTATCGCCAGGATCATACAAATAGTAATCGAATGCAGTACCATCGTATCGCAACAAACCCATTTCCGTTGCAAAATACATGTGCCCCAAACTGTCCTGAGCCATATCATATACGCCACGCGCCATATATCCATCCTGCTGTCCGATTTCATCAAACCGGATATCTCTCCACTGTCCGATCACTCCCGTGACTAAAAGAGTCATAAAGAGCAATATCATGATGACCTTAAAACAGTATGCTGACATCTTTCACAAAGTAAGAGGGAATCAGGAAAGAACCACCCTTCAATTAGTATTTGGGCCGATTGCTCGACAATAACAATAACCATGTGGAAAATATGCCATGTCTTATAATGACAACAGAGGTGTGGATATCGCAACTATCTGGACTTCGAGCTACTGATATTCTTGTATCAGATCATCTATAGCTGATGGATGGAAAACACTACCAATGGTTTAGATCCTTTCTGAGACCTCTCGGTCAGACTGACGGTGGCCGGACACGTCGGATGGGCTTTAGGGTTGGGAAGAATCTTTATGAATCAAGTTTTTTTACAATTGCAAATAATGGAAGAATCGGCAGTCTACCATGAAATGAAGCACTTATTGCGTGGTTTGCTAAAAAAAACGCCATCGAAGTTTCAAACTGAATCCCCGATGGCCTCAAAACCCGATTTGTATTTTTTTTACCAGATCAATTATCTCTTGCACTGGAATCAAAATTTCTGTCGACATGACTGAATACTTCGCCGTATCATTCTTCGCGGAATCGGGGTTGGTCTTGAGATACCTTTAATCGGCTGTGCGATGCCTTCACTTCACTGTGTCAGAGATCGCCTACGAAACCGGATTCAGCGAGCCGGGCTATTTCACGAAAGTGTTTTCGAAGCAATATCAGATGTCGCCTATAGAGTATCGAGCAAACCTCTCTTAGAGCATATTTCTATCTTTGCCGTCCCCATTTGAAACGATCGGCGACTGAAGTTTCTGATGCATGAATTGCCCAGGTGGTGAAATTGGTAGACCTGCCTTCGCCAAGGCTTCGGCAGGTGAAATTCGCACGAAAAAGGAGTTGCGTCTTTGTAAATTGTTGACATGATATAATGCCCAGGTGGTGAAATTGGTAGACACGCCAGCTTGAGGGGCTGGTGACCGAAAGGTTGTGCAGGTTCGAGTCCTGTCCTGGGCACCAAGACAGGACGAGAAGTTTACACTGAGCTTTGCCGAAGTGAGTCCTGTCCTGGGCACCAAGACAGGACGAGAAGTTTACACTGAGCGCTTGTCCTGAGCTTGTCGAAGGATGTCGAAGTGAGTCCTGTCCTGGGCACCAAGACAGGACGAGAAGTTTACACTGAGCGCTTGTCCTGAGCTTGTCGAAGGATGCCGAAGTGAGTCCTGTCCTGGGCACCAAG
>DATDQA010000191.1:0-42782 GCA_035292505.1 Saprospiraceae bacterium
TACACTGAGCGCTTGTCCTGAGCTTGTCGAAGGATGTCGAAGTGAGTCCTGTCCTGGGCACCAAGACAGGACGAGAAGTTTACACTGAGCGCTTGTCCTGAGCTTGTCGAAGGATGTCGAAGTGAGTCCTGTCCTGGACACCAAGACAGGAAGAGAAGTTTACACTGAGCGCTTGTCCTGAGCTTGTCGAAGGATGTCGAAGTGAGTCCTGTCCTGGGCACCAAGACAGGACGAGAAGTTTACACTGAGCGCTTGTCCTGAGCTTGTCGAAGGATGTCGAAGTGAGTCCTGTCCTGGGCACCAAGACAGGACGAGAAGTTTACACTGAGCTTGTCGAAGTGACGTTGGATTTAAAAACTCTGAGTTTTGAAACTTGAAACATCAAACATGAAACTTTGATCTTTATCTCACCACCATCACATCCCCTACAACTATCGACTCTCCCCTCGTCGTCTGCAACCTCGCCCAATACACAAACACACCCGGATTCATTTCCTTTCCTGTATGCGTACCATCCCACCCATGTTGCTGATCGTTCGGTAGAAAATTGAAATCCTCGAAGACGACATCACCCCATCGATCAAAAACCCGGAAGACGCTGACTTCGGTGATCTCTGAATTGGATTGGATATATAAGATGTCGTTGACCCCATCTCCATTGGGGGAGAAGATATTCGGGATGAAGGAAGTCACAGGGATATACTTCAGTGTTTGACATTGGATAGTGGACGAGGTCGGACCACAGGTCGATACTCCAGTCGCAATCACTGTGATATTCACTGTGGTGTCGTCTGGCAAGTTTCTGACAGTATAGGTATTGCCGGAGAGGATGCCTGTGCCAAGAGAGCTCGTCGCACTATATGATGATGCACCACCGATATTCTCCCATTCGATCGTCAATGAAAAATAATCCTCTTCGACGCATGTGATGACTGGTGTGCCAAGCGGTGCATCGATGTGGACAGGTATACTGAAGGGTTCGGAAATACATCCGTTCCAGTCAATCTCAAGATTCAATGTATAGTCTCCGGGGTCGGACCACTGAAGAGAGAAGTCCACCGGTAAACTACCGGATACCAGCTCTGCGCCTCCCAGGTTCCAATTCCATTGAGAGCTAAGAAAGGCCATACCAGTATAGGTCACATGCAAGACACTGTCGAGGCAGGGTATTCCCTCTACTTCAAAAGTAGCGTCAGGTTGAAACGTGACAGGCATGTCTCTTGACTCCGTATAGGTGCATCCGTCTATCTCTACAATGACAGTCACTGTTGTTTGTCCCGGTCCCACTAACATAGGATCAAATGTTCCGGATGGATCTGTGATCCCCTGACCTGACCATGTAATTATAGGATTGCCGGAAGGGCCCTGAATTTCGACATTCAGTTGAAAGGGAGTATCATTCTCACATATGATACCGGGACCCTGAATAATAAGAGTGGCCGCAGGACATTGCCTGGCAAAACATGATATGGAGACTGTGTCGCTGTTTCCACACGGAGCAGCACCAACTGACCAAACCGTCAGTGTCACTTCATCTCCTTCATTGAGATTGTCAATGAGGAGCGATGCACTCCCGGTCGTAAACGGCCCTGCAGTAGCTCCCTGGTTGATCGCATATTGATAACCGAATTGCCCTGCAGTGGCATTCCAGTCAAAAGTGACAG
Source organism: Saprospiraceae bacterium (assembly GCA_035292505.1). Taxonomy (GTDB): domain Bacteria; phylum Bacteroidota; class Bacteroidia; order Chitinophagales; family Saprospiraceae; genus DATDQA01. The sequence continues at coordinate 1,665 of DATDQA010000191.1, forward strand.
AACTCAACGTCGCTAACTGACAATTCAACACTGGCGCACTGAGCGGATCGTAAATCTGTACTGGTGCAGAAATATCATATACGCAACCCGATGCAATGTCCTCCCAGGTATAAAAGATCACAGTGCTTCCTCCAACGACAAGATTTAGATCGAGTGTTGCTCCCACAATTCCTTGTCCTGACAATTGTCCGCCCGGTGGATTCGTCGTAATGAGAATAGCGTCTTCATCCCGACAATATGCTGAAGCCAATCCAATAAACTCCACTGTTTGCGCAGGACACATCTCCGTGATGCATGTGATACTATTTGTCAGCGGCATGCATGGAAAGCCAAACAAAGCAGTGACCCAGAGTGTGAGTGTATCTCCTTGGGCAAGTCCACCCAAACCGAATGCTGTCGATTGTGATATCCATGGAACTCCGATCACCTGGCCATTGATGGCATAGGACAGTTCATAGTCAGTCGTTACAGTTGTCCACGATACAGCTATCGAATCGATGGAAGAAAAAACGCAATCAAGCAACGGCATGTCCGCATTGGCAATATCAATTGTGACCGGTGCAATATTCGAAATACATCCGTCTGCCGCGACTACAGCATAAATGGTATTATCTCCGGAGACAAAGGCTGTGGTGTTTGTAATGGTATCTGTCCCAAGAATGTCTGTAAACCAATATACCGTACCTCCTCCTCCGCTGATATCAAATTCCGATTGAGTTAGATTCAATGTAGCACTACCTGTGCCAATCACACATTCTGCGATCGTAATGGCAGTGGCCGTAAGACTGTCGACGACTTCCAATATCACGGATGCAACTGCTGATACGCAAAAGCCATTCGTCACGATTGCATAAACGACTGTATCGCCGCTCATGAAAGCTCCAGTATTGACGATCGCCATGGATAGTGCAGGGTCAGCATACCATGTCACAATACCGGTATTCCCACTGACCGGCACATCGTAGGTCGTGAGGTCAACCGTCACCTGGCCATTGGCATCACCGCATCTTTGAATTGCGACAGGGGTAGCGACCGGCGATGCGACGACCTCCAACTCAACCGCTACCAGTTCCGAAACACAGTTACCATCCGATACATTGGCAAACACTGTCACACTGGCGGACACAGGAAACGAAGCGGGAGTCATAATCGGCGCCATGCCCAATGAATCCGTAAACCAATTGACCTGGCCGGATCCGCCGCTGATAATAAGATCTGATTGCGTGAGGTCTGTCGAAAGTGTATCGCCTGCAGAAATACAGAGTTCCATTGTGTCAGGATTCGCAGACAAGCCCATTGAAACAAAGATGATAACCACGGCCGGAGGCGAAATACATACGCCATTCAATACAGAAGCATAAATAGTTGTATCACCCGTCATAAACGTTGTGGGATCTGCTATCGGCATGCTCAACAATGCATCAACGAACCATAAGACATCTCCGGAATTCCCACTTACTATCGTATCGAGTGTGGTGAGATCAATTATCACAACGCCATTCGCATTTCCGCAGAGATCTGTGGACGTGCTAAATCCTTCTGGGGAAGGCAATGTCATGAGAGTTACAGGCACAATATCAGAAATGCAGGCTCCTGCGGTTACATTTGCATAGATGATAGTGTCCCCACTCTGAAATGTTTCCGGCGATATGATGACCATTGTGCCGAGCGAATCCAGAAACCAATTGACCTGTCCGCTACCACTACTGACTTCATCTTCAATATTCAAAAGATTAAACACTGCTATGCCAGACCCATCATCGCACACTTCATAGAGCGTTGGCGATGCTGAAACAGAATCAACGATGATGAGATTTACAGGAACAAAACCTGATACACATACCCCGTTACTGATTTGTGCATAGACGGTAGAACCAGTACTTACATAGGCGGTGTCATTGTCGATCTCAAGGTTGCCCTGTGCATCCTCAAACCATAAAACGGTACCGACACCTCCGCTGACATCATTGTCCACAGAAGTCAGATTAAATATCCCCTCGCCATTGCCGCCCGCACATGTTTCAATAAAGGTGGGATTGCCGACAGGACTTGTGATCACGGAGAGTGTGACTTCTACCGGTGCAGAAATACATATACCATTGTCGACAGTCGCATAAACAATAGTTGATGTAGTATAAAATGCATCTGGAAACGGAATCAGATCCTGTAACAACACATCGTAATACCAATCCACACCACCTTGTCCTCCGCTCACCTGGGAGTCATAATCCCAAAGATTGAATAAGGCCATGCTTGTCCCATCATCACAGAGTTCTGCTGTCAATGGATTTCCTTGAGGTGTTTGTTCGACCGTGAGAACAATTGGAATCGCATCCGAGTAGCATACACCATCAAACACTGTTGCATACACCGTAGTGGAGTTGGTCAGAAACTCTGTCAGATTGAGGATGGGCTCTGTCAGCTCTTCGTCGTAGTACCATTCCACAGATCCGGTCCCACCACCAATTGTATTATCGAGAAGCGTGAGATCAAATTCGGCTTCATCATATTCATCTCCGCAAAGGCTCATTCCGGTTGCATTGCCAACGGGTTTGGGATCTACGATGAGTTGAATTTCTACAGCATCTGAGATGCAGGTGCCATCATTGACAACGGCATACACTGTGGCAGATCCACTGAGCAATTGAGTCGGATCAGAAATCGGAATTGACAGGTTCGCATCAAGGTACCAGGATACGCTGCCATTCCCACCGCTCACGATGTCATTCAATATAATGAGATCGAATGTGGCCATCCCGTTCTCTTCTTCGCATGCATTCAGCGATGCCGTATTCGCCACGGGTGACATGATCACTTCAAGATCAATGGGTACAGGATCCGACTGACATGATCCATTGTCGACGACCGCATAGACAGTAGTTGTTCCAGATTCATAACTGGATGGATTTCCAATTGCACCCGTTAAATCTGCGTTTTGAAACCACAAAACGGTGAAGCCCATCCCGAGATTGATGATGCCTTCTATACTGGTAAGATCAAAGACAGCTGTTGAGCTTTCGCTGCACAAAGTGATGCTTGCGGGCTCAGCTGGAGGAATACCCGGAGACAGCGCAACGGTGATCGTCAGTTCGTCCATACAACCTTGCGAATCGGTGATAGTGACGTCGTAAGTACCGTGTATCACGTTAACGAGATCCTCTGTTGTCGCTCCATTAGACCAAATAAAGGTATATGGGGCCAGTCCATCCTTTGGTGAGATATCAATACTACCGTCCGGTACATCAGGGCAGGTCGCATTGGTAATAAGGATCTCCGTATCGAAGCCAACAGGACAACACACACCTCCGCCACAATTAATGGTGATGGCATCTCCATTCATATTGAGTAAAATCTGATCAGGGGCGGCAATATCTCCTGTCAGCCAAAGGATGCTGTCAAGACCGTTTGCTACGAGCAGGTCAAGGTTCAACGTATTGTTACAGCCGATATCTTCGATCACGCCTCCATCTGTACAGCAATCGCTCCAGGTCCAGTTGCCTGTTACGAGTGGCGGGGCGCCATTAAACTCTCCGGGATCGTCCTGAACAGAGACAAAGGCATTGTCGGGAAGACAATTGACCTCAAACTCCATCTCTCCGCCTGTTCCGTCATTTGCGATGTCTGCAATGAGAAACAAACTTATGATACCGGTATTGGTATCCTCATAGAGGAATAAGATCAGTCCATTGGAAATTTCCAGGCCTGTATTTGCACTGGAGACATTCGGAATGCCATAGCTATAAAACGTAGCAGCAGTTTCACTACCCAGTAATGCGGAAACCGGATAGGTCGAGCCGCTTTGAGTGATGGTGCAGTTACAATCCAGCGATGCGGAATAAGAAGCCTTAGTAATATTATCATCCGCAGCAGTCTGCATGTTTGTCAGCAAAGCCCAAACGACGTAGAGTATGGACATAGGGTGAATAGGCCTCGATTTGTGATGACATCACTCTCGTCAGACAATCACTTCCAACGATTGTTTGATCAAAAGCGATTCTAAGGTAGGCTTTATCTGACTTTACGTCCGTTGGAAAGCGGCTGAGTCGATGAAAATTTCTTTGAGCACTTATCATTTGCACGCTCTTTGATTAACAAAAGTTCAACATCCTGTAATGGTCTTTGCGTATAACGAAGCGCTGTCCGTGGACGGATATTTGGCGGGTGGAAGGGGTGAAACAAGCGAGGAGGACAAGAAAAATTTGATGTATCTTGTCTTTTCGTCTCGCCCCTATCACATTCAATGTTTCCCGATGAAAAAGAACCAATGCATCATTTGGCTTTTCCTGATATTGGCAACAGGAAGGATGTTTGCTCAAGAGCTCAACCCGTTTGTTGTTTCATCCTCAGGGGGATTCTATAGTAATGCCTCGGGCATGTTGAGCTTCACAATCGGAGAAATGACCGCAGTAGAAACATATACTTCTTCTGCTGCGATTTTAACCCAGGGTTTCCAGCAGACCTTCGATTTCGGTACCTATATCACCGAACATCCCAATCCGCATTTTGCTTTTGGCATTTATCCTAATCCATCCGATGGATATTTTAGTCTTCTGACCGACTCGGAGGCCAATGAAAACGTTGTTGTACGGATTTCAGATGTATTGGGAAGGGTTATTCTACGCACTGAGTTTGATCAGCAGAGCAATGTGCATATACAGCCATTTAATCTTTCGGATAAAACTCCGGGTGTTTACCTGATCTCCTTGTCCGTTCAAGAAAACAACTCCGGGATGGAAAACAACTTTGTCTCTAAAATTCAAATTGTCAGATAACAATCGAAAAATTCTTGCATTATGAAAAAAATACAAGGCTATATCCTCACATTATGTTTATTGGCTACCAACTGCCTACTGCCAACTTTTGTGTTTTCTCAGGCTCCTCAGGGATTAAACTACCAGGCTGTAGCACGAGACAATGCAGGTGATATTCTTGCTAGCCGAAATGTCGGTATGCGATTGACTATCACGAATGGACCGGATGGCCCTGTGCTATACCAGGAAACACACAATACTACCACTAACGAATTTGGTTTGCTGACATTGAATGTTGGTAATGGCGCTCCTGTGTCAGAAACATTTTCATCCATCGATTGGGCGAATGTCAATGCATGGCTTCAGATTGAATTGGATCCTTCGGGAGGAAACGCTTATGTGAAAATGGGTACTTCACAGTTGCTCAGTGTACCCTATTCGTTGTATGCCGCAAGCGGCAACCAGGGACCCGCAGGACCGGAAGGCCCACAGGGACCACAGGGGCCTCAGGGTGAAACGGGTGCAACCGGACCTCAGGGACCTGTAGGAGCAACAGGAGCAACAGGAGCAACAGGAGCTACAGGACCAACAGGACCAACTGGCGCAACAGGCGCTACAGGACCGCAGGGACCGCCAGGGTTCTTGTCCAATGGCAGCGCGGCGGGGAATACGCCCTATTGGAATGGTGCTGCCTGGATCGTGAACAGCAGTAACATTTTTAATAATGGCGGTAACATTGGTATCAATACTGTTTCTCCACAAGCGAAGCTGCACATCAAGGGCTCTGCTGATGCAACACAATTAATTGTCGACGCGCACTCTGCGCAAAGTGTTCTGAACCCTCTCATTCTTCTGCGTGCAAGTAATGGCAAAGAGCTCATGCGGATTCATTCAGATGATACTACAAACACCTTTATTGGATTACACTCAGGCAGGATGGATAATGCAGCCGGATTGAACCGTAAAACATTTATCGGGAGCAATGCAGGGCATTTCAATACTACCGGCTATGAGAACACAGGAATCGGGACGTTCGCCTTGTATCGCAATACTACGGGCTACGACAATACAGCAACCGGATCAGATGCGCTAGGCGATAATACTGTGGGAAATAATAACACCGCAACAGGAGCTCTTGCTCTTTCCACAAGCACGACGGGTAATCAGAACACTGCTATTGGTTCGCGTACTCTGGTCTTCAATACAACCGGAAATGACAACACAGCAAGTGGCGTCTTCGCTCTCTATCGAAACATCACCGGTAGTGCTAACTGTGCATATGGATATCAGGCCCTCTATTTTAATAAGACTGGAAGTTTTGCAACGGCTATCGGTACGAATGCAATGCAGTACAGCAATAGTACCGATACCGCATTTAACAATGCAAACGTCGCCGTGGGCTATGAAGCGCTCCGGGGTTCTACGACTTCATTGAATAACACCGGCAACTACAACACGGCTCTTGGATATCAAACACTCTGGAGCAATACGACAGGAGGTTACAATACGGCCAGTGGGATGGAAGCGTTGTATGCGAACACTGTAGGCATCGCCAATACAGGCAATGGTTATCACGCGCTCGCCTTCAACACGACGGGTTATGCTAATACTGCTGTCGGATCGGATGCGCTGCTCGACAATACCACAGGATTTTCTAATACAGCTGTCGGTGCCGCTGCTTTGCAGATGAATACAACTGGCGATCAGAATACCGCCTTCGGAGAGCGTGCGTTGTTAGTGAATACTACAGGAAACTTCAACACTGCCTTAGGTGAATATGCATTCTTCACTACGGAAAGTCTGTCGAATACTGTCTGCCTCGGCTATTTTGCAGGCGGGATTGTAAATGCAAACAACCGTGTCGAAATCGGAAATACAAGCGTAACGACGATTGCAGGTCAGGTGGCTTTCAGCACGTATAGCGATGCACGTATCAAAGACAATATTACTGAAGACGTTCCCGGCCTTGACTTTATCACAAGATTGCGTCCAGTGACATACAATCTGAATATTCACAGACAGAATGAGATGGTCTATAAAGCAAAAGAGGAAGTTGATTGGGAAGGTAAATACGATATTGAAAAGATCAGGATGACCGGCTTCCTGGCGCAGGACGTTGAACAGGCTGCAAGAGAGGCCGGGTACGATTTCAGCGGTGTACAGAAACCGTCAAATCCTGATGAACTCTATTCACTTCGGTATTCAGATTTTGTGATGCCACTCGTAAAAGCTGTGCAGGAACAACAAGAGATGATCAAAGATCAGAATGCGACCATTCAGGAGTTGCAAGAGCAAAATCAGGAATTACTCTTGCAATTAGCTGAAATAAAAGAGAGGTTGGGGATGAAGTGATACGATTGTGGATTTCGGACTGTGTCCGCCGAAGTTTTAGCGAAGGCGGAATGCGGACTTCGGACTGTTTGAGGATTTTTCCACTAACCACACGAATAGACACTAAAATCTAAATTCTTTTCAAGATAAACTTGAAAAGAAGGCCCTGAAGGGGCTGAATAGAAACTCTCAACTTTCAACTCCGAAACTACCAACATGTTGTAAGTTTCGATTGCTAAGCGCCCTCTGCTGGACAGCAAGTAATGAGACATTACCAGGCCCTGGGCCTTCATTGGATTCTCGACGTGGAATGTTACATTAGCGTACGCAATAACTTTCCATATGAAAAAGAATCTTTTGATCATTCTGTCCTTGTTCATAGTATTTTCAGAAGCAGCTTTCTTCACAAAATTATCTGCGCAAGACACGTTTTCAATAGTTGCTGCTGACTCTACGACAAGGCAAGTAGGGAGTGCAGGCGCCTCGTGTGTGGACCTGTTTGCCGCTGGGTTTCCGGACGCAACATTTCTTGGGGATCTTCTCCCGGATACGGGAGCCATAAATACACAGTCATTTTATTTAACTGCCAATCAGAATAATGCAAGGGCAAGAATGAGGGCCGGTGACACACCGGAACAAATTGTGAACTGGCTGAGTAAGAACGATGCCGATGACGACTCATCGGCTCGCCAATATGGTGTCGTGGGCTTTTCAGGAAATAATGTAAGCGCTGCTGGGTTCACAGGTATAAACTGTTTTGATTTCAAAAACCATGTAACAGGTAGCGTCAATGGGATTTATTACGCCATTCAGGGAAATATCCTGCTTGGTCAACAGGTCATCGATTCTATGGAGTCGAGGTTTAGAAATGCGCAAGGGGATCTACACTGCAGGTTAATGGCAGCATTACAGGGAGCTAAGGTGGTAGGCGCGGATATCAGATGCACTGCAAATGGGACATCTTCATTATTTGCCTTTTTGAAAGTAGCGGAGCCGACGGATAGCTATGGAAGCCCCTCATTTCGTATCTCCGTTAAAACACATAATAATGACCAACTGGAACCCATTGATTCGTTGCAAAGGATATTTGATACACAGCATAGTTGCAGTGCGACAGCCATAACCGAAACAAGAGTCATCAACAAAATAAACGTGTACCCTAACCCTGCAGAAGATGAAATCAGAGTTACAGTGGATGCATCGCTCATCGGTACCACGTATGCTATCCTCGATCAGTTAGGCAGACGATTGTTGATTGGTAAGATCACAAGTGAAGGAATAAGTGTGGATATTCGCGAACTCATTCCAGGCATGTATCTTATGCAAATCGCTAATCTATCTATTCACCGATTTTTGAAGAATTGAGGTTTTAGAGAAATTCTCAGCATCGATGATAGTAAACGTGAAGAAAATTTCCAACGAGGCGATGATCATCGTCTTTCTTGCGCTGATCAGAATCATCGGTGAATTTTTCAGACTGGAATATACTCTTAAGGAAAAACTGACTACAGAACTTCTTTATCCATTTATGCTGGGAGCATTGGTCTGCGCAATCTCATGTTTGATCATGACGATCTGTTCCTTTTATGCGAAGCACAGGATAATTATTGGAATTGCAACGCTGACAATAGTTATCCTCGTCGTGTTAAAAGTAAAATACATCCTATAAATATGTGAGTCGTCTTTCGCAGGCGTGTTTACATAGCGATGATCTGTTTACTCAGCACATGTACCTTTACCCGATAAATCTATCACTATGCATAAAGACACGGAAGATCTCCTGCAATCAGAAAATGCACAACTCAAGAAGCTTCAGCAAATCGTTCTGCAAGCCATTGCCGAAGAAAAGCTGATCGTTGATAAATCTCATCCATGAGCCGAAGGAAATTCTCACGCCGCCCAGGAATCAATGAAAATAAAAATGAAAATGAAAATGAAAAGAAGAAGAAGTCAAAATGCCCGCCTGAACCGGACGGGCAGGTAAAATGTTAAATATAAAAGTCAAAAGTTGCAGGACATGATTTGACTTTTGCATTTTACCCGTCCGAATGGACTTCCTGCCCGACTCTGTCATTCCCGCCCGACCGATGGTCATTCGGGCGCGGCAGGCGGTCGTCCGGGCGGGCATTTTGACTTCTTTGATTTTATTTTATCTCAATACTTCGCCGAGTATACATACGTTCCCCATCTTCCCCCGCTATCCGCATATTCCCCATAGCCCCAGATGCGTGCGGGATCGCTGCCATCGCGACAAATACCGAAGTAATCACCCCATCGCTGCCCTGTATATGCACTTTCGCCAGCCTTGATCAACGAAGAGTTCTGCAAATCATGTGTGGGATCGGTGGCCCGGCGTCCTGTCTGACGTAAGCTGCCGAATTCACTCGATGAAGAGCGACCGAAGATGAGGTACGCGTTGCGGTTGATATCCGTATGGATCGCGGGAAAGAAATAGTATTTGCCTTTCGCGCCGTAATAATTTTGCTGAATCACTTTTTTGGTAGGTACATCGATCTCATACCATTGGATGACGGAACGTGCCGATGTATCACCACTGAGGCTTCCTTTCGAAGTATGAGCGGTCCAGATACGTTGCACACCTCCGGCATTCTGGAAGGCTGCGCTCAGCAGACGATTGTCATTGGTTTCGATGTTGACAGTTGAAGAAGGCTGATCTGCATCTGGAGGCAGATCATATGCCCTGCAGGTGATCGTGCTCTTGTTGAGCGCAGGTGTGCGTCCGCTCCAGTGACCAATCGGATCTTTGAGTGTCCACAGCGTAAGAAAATTCCCTGCTGCCCAACCGCAATTGATCAGGTATGCATCCGGATTGCCACCCGTCCCTCGATAATGCGCGCAGGGTTGCAATGTGAAGGCCTCGCCACCATTACCATCCTTCATATTCCAGAAGTCATACCATTTGATATAGTGACTTGCGCCTACGCCTCCGGCATACACTTCTTTTTTGCTCAGTATCCTGACTTTAGAATATTGAAAAGAACCACTGCCGGCAAATTGGAATTGATTCGTTGTAATGTAAATCCCCTGTGTGTCGAAACCGAGCATAGGGAAGTCTGCCCAATTCGCGGAGGCCGTTTTTCCATTCTTAGTTGCATCGAGTGCCCATACCCAATAAGATCCACCAGGATTTCCGGTTTGTGAGACACCCAACATGATCCATGATCCATTCGGTGAATCCCTTAACGCTGCTGCCACCACGACATAGCGATCGGAGTAATGGTCATAGATCATCTTGGGATCGAAGAGGCGTGCACCCGAAGGCAATACATTTTGAAACAACGATGTGAAGCCTCCCCATTTGAATTTGAGCGTACCGGTTTTTGAATACCCAGCCATATCTACGTTCACGCCGACCACGACATCGTTTTTACCGACAGCCAATGTGCAATCCGGTGGACGATATCCTGTATCACCGAGCGCGTCAAAGGTGATAAGACCTGACGGAGCCATCGCAGAAGGACCGGATGCGAAGAAGCCATCTTCGGGCATTTCCATCGACACTTCTTTCACTTCTTTGGCCTCATCATCCGAATCACCCGTCGCTTGATCGGTCGCGGCTAATGCCTTTTTTTTACTGTCGACTTTCCTTGCTTCCAGTTTCATCTTTTTGAACTGCTCTGGGCTCACAGGATACTTGGTGATTTTGAACGAGGGTTTGTCCGGCATTTCTGCACGGAGCATGACATCCCGAAGAGTCAATTCGTCCATAGACACCGCTTTTCCGGCGGCTGCTTGTGCTTCACTTGCACCGCGGGAGCCTTCGCTCTTTGGTGCTGCAGGTTTGCGTTTCTTTGCCATACTAAATGCGTTTTTAAAATGGTTAGATAAATAAGAAGGGAATTTATTTATGGATGATGATTGATAGAAGAGGGATGATAAATAGGTGTTAATTCATCACTCATCATTCATCACTCATCATCCCCGCCCGTACCGAAATGGTCCATTCGGGCGGGCATCATTCATCATCTCATCAATCAATCTTCTTACTCCGCTTTTTCATCTCCTCGAATTTTTTCTTACTCACCGGCATACCGATGGGGATGGATCTGTCCGTGTCAGGTTCGGCTCCGGAGTCATGTTTTTGGTCTTTAGATGGATGAGCCTCCACGCCCTTTGCTTTTCCTGCTGCATGTTTTCTGGGTTTTGACTTTTTTTTCTTTGGTGCCATTGCTATTGATCGTTTAGAATAGCTTAAGGTAAGCATCATATTGAAAATCTGACTTGTGCGAAGTTTGCCCCGAGGGGATGCCTTTGGCGCAACTTCGCACTAACATCAACGCTATCTGAAGTTTGCCAACCAAAGGTTGATCACTGGGTGACAACTTCACCAGGAACGCCCATCATTTATGAGCCGATCGCATATTTGTAACCGGGGTAATTCCGAATTTAGCCAGGGTGAGAGTGGAATTGGAAGAAAGGTAGGAAAAAGAGAGGCATGGAGTACAACTTTGTAACAAGACCTTTCGGTCCACGAACCGTCGTCTTTCTCACAGTAGTCTTATTTCCCCTTGGTCCTGTGACAGATTTGGAACTCACCCCCGTCCGGCGCCAAAGGCTATGGCCGGGGCGGTGCCTTCCCCTCTCTTTGATTCAGTTTAGGCCATTCTTTGGGCATTGCGAAAAGAGAGGGGAGGTGCTCAATATAGAAGTTGGTATGTTGTCTGAGGTCTCCACAGTCTGAGCGAGTACAAACCTTAGTGCAGAGTTCACCAGTTTCCGTAAATGCCACCCCTCCCTGCCCGGAATGCCAAACCGTAATAGTGATAAATAAACAGGGAGGGGAAGCGGGTGAGTTAGACTCAACCCCTTCTCCTCTTCACCGTCGTCCTCGTCCCCTTGACTTTCCCCTTCGGACCTCTTACTGTCGTTTTCTTCACGGTAGTCTTTCCACCTCGAGGTCCGGTAACAGTTGTTTTTGACCGATTGACACGGTAATGGCCAACTGATGTTGCGTGACGGGTGTGGACGGTGACAGAGGTCGTTCTCACAGGTCTGTAGATTTTCGGGCCACGCACTATACGATGCGTATGCACCACAACATATGACCGATGATAGTTCCGGTGATAGGGATGCCATACATGCCATCTTACCGGTCTCCACGGATGCCACCATACCGGATAGTTACGCCATCTCCATGGAGAAACCCAGGGTCGGTAAACAGGAGCATAAACAAACCGGACGCATGGCCAGTACCAGACATTGACCACGACATAAGTATCCGGCCCATACAAATCGACCGATGGACCTGCACCTTTTCTGCCATCTTTTTCATCTGTACCCTCAGGTTCAAAAATGACTTCTTCTCCATAGATGTCCTCATCACCGACGATCTGGATTACGGCGCTTTCATCTCCTGTCTTCTCAAGTTCAATGACGGCGATGTCCTGGCTTTCCTTTTCGGAAACGGGCACCTGGAGAACAAACACATGTACATTGTCTTCCATCATATCTACTACGCGGACATAATCGATGTCTCCATCTCCATTGAGGTCGAGATTGTTGACATGATTGCCTTCTGTGTTGATTGCTTTTTCAAACTCTTCCGGCGAGGCGGCTTTTTCGAACATATCGAGCGCTCCCTCCAAACTGAAATTATCGCCCGGCAATCCGGTGGAATCCTGGCCGGTCTGTTGTGCCCAGGATTGTCCTTGAAGTAAGAAGAAGAATACGCATGTGATGAGAAATGATGCTTTCATAAGTGATGTGTTTTGAAATTTTGCGTTTTAGGAATTAGACCAATTTATAGACAAAACCTAACAACAGAGGTTTAATCTCAATGATAAAAATAAGGCTATTTCAAAATTGGGATTCTGCACCTCCTGCACTAAACCTTGTAGGTTAGCTCGACACACTGCATTCGCTACACCTCCAAGGTTATCCGCGCGCTAGCTGACCCCGCGTGTAGGGGGGCAGGCACTGCTAGATTTAGGGCAGGGATGTGTGGGGGGTAATCTGGCTTTGCTTCGCTGAAGCTTTGCGAAAGCGATGCAGGTCTACGGATGGGACGAACTCCACTTTTACATTTAATATTTTACATTTTGACTTTCGATTTCGTCTGAAAGAGCTCCCGCACTGCAGCCCTGTTCGTCCTTGACACAGGAATATATTCTCCGGTGCTGATTTCAATATTCCAGGTGCTGATATTCAAACTTTTGATGTCGTCGATATTCACCGCATACCGATGATGGACTCTGATAAACTGAGACAGGGGAAGCTGACGTGATACCCATTTCAAGGTTTGACAGATGAAGTATTTTTGGTCGCGTCCGATGATATGACAATAGTTGCTGTCGGATTTAAAGTAGATGACGTCATGGTATGGCAGTAAGTATTTGGAAGTTCCTTCTGAAAAACAGAGTTTATTGAGGTGTGTCGGACTTTTCTTTTGTTCCAATCGTCTCGAAAGCTATTGAAGATTTGTCGCGACAATCCTCAAAGGAGACGGATTCTTTTTTTGAAATTCGATATACATCTCACTGAAATTTATTTAATCGTTGAGTACAGATTTAATGATCATTGGAATTCAAGACTGGCTGATCTAATTACATCCCTTTGTGTTCGCGACAAATCTTGAACCTGGAACGGCTTTGAAGCCTGGAGTCAATTTTACTGAGTTAGCAGCCTGATATGTGACATACTGATTATTCCATACGTTGCCTTGCGAAATGATGTTATTCGAAGCGCGGTAGATGAAACTGGATATTGCCCCGGTGCCATGTGTGATATTGGTCTGACAAGTATTGTCCTGTCCACTCACGAGCAGAGAATATTTTTGATTTGTCGTCAGGCTGCCTTCCACCGTGACCCTTAGTTCATAAAGGCCATTACCTGGGTTAGACAGAAAGAGTTGCTCTATATTATCGACGTCATTGTCACCCAGATCAGGTATCCAATCGTCGGTACCATGGGCAAAGGGTAATGCTACGAGATTTCCTGTATTGACAGAATATAACCGGATGTCCAAATCGTGCTTCAATTCAGGCGATGTCTCGTTATGATTATCAGAACCAGTTCCTGGTCTATCGGTATAGCATATCGTGATTTTACAAGGGATAGAATTTCCTCCATTAAAATAGTAGGAATCAGACGCCTGTGTTGTAGAGAATTCCTTTTCCAGGATGCGGCTCTCATTCTGACCGGAAGAGTTAGTCGCATCATCAAGAATCACTGCTCCGGCAGCTGATGCATCTAATAGTCCCCATCCAAATGTATAATCCGGCCCAAACCAACCCAGATCTTGTGCAGTATGAATGGCTAATCCTTTGAGTGTGGCACTTTTCATATATGTGCCGTTATTGCCATGTAGCTCTTCATAATATTGCTGTAGCAATAGCAGAGATCCGGCGACATTAGGGGATGCCATTGACGTTCCGGTTTTGTAACTGTAGTCGTCATCACTTGCGGAATCTGCACTCCAGAGCTCTGTGCCATTGCCACAGATATCCGGTTTGATCCGGCCATCATCCGTTTTTCCTCTGCTGGAGGATTCATTGATATCTTCATCGTCTTCCAGGTTTCCGACTGTCAGGAGATTCTTGGCGTTGGCCCATGTGGCAATCGAACTAACTTGTTGGCCATCACCGGGAGGATGGATATCCATGTCATAGTCCTCATATGTTCCGCCCGTGCCATTTCTCACGACATCAGCACAGACGATTCCTTCATCTGGATTATCATTATGGTCATTTCCTGCTGCTAATACTGGGAGATAATAGGGAGCATTCCAGCAAATGCTATCGACATCCTCTGACTCGGAGTTATACTGCCCGAATTTGATGTCATCACCCCCTGAAATATATTGATCCGACGGTCCATACCACGTCCAATCGGTTCCGCCAAACAGGCATCCATTTTCATCTGTGTCCTCTGGCTTCCAGCCTGCATGGTCACCATATGAATGGTTAGATACGAGAAGTCCTTGCGCGGCAGCAGTTGTCATTTCAGTCAGATCACTGGTCCAGGTGTATGTATGCAAATTGGCATAAGGAGCCATGCCTTTAGAATCATCACCTTCATCCGCTGGTGGCCTTCCGATTAACGTCCCGCCTACATGTGTGGAATGAGACGCTATACTCCCTCCACTGTCCTTGATGGTTACCCGGCCAGTGAGGTCCTGATGTGTTGTTCTTGCATATCCTTCATCCCACTCGCCGATAATCATGTCCTGACCTTGCACGCCAGTATTGTTTCGCAATGTGGTAGTATGTGTCATCGTCGCGGCGTCATTGTTATGCGTGCCGATGTAGATCGGGTTACCCCTTGAATCCAGTCTCTCTAAATTCACTGTATCCCAACCCATCGCAGTCGCCATTGCTATTGCCCTAGCATGTTCAGTACGGTATGTATTCGCAAACTCAACCGCCATTTTCCGCAATGCTGCTGTATCTGTATTCTGCAGGATATATGACTTATCTCTTTGAGCAAGGAGGCTGCTCGTCATGAAAAAGGCAATCATCCCTATTATCAATGATATGTTGCGTTGCATTTCGCAGTTATTTTTTCAGAAGCCTTTTATTAATTGGTCTTCGTGATCAAGGCTTCAATACGCGCGATTTGATCCGACATCTCGTCTTGACGTTCACTGACCTGTGCTCTTAGTAGTTCAATTTGCTTGTCTTTATCGATTATATGCAATGTCAACTCCTCTATCTTCTCTAGTAAGATCTTATTCAATGTGCCAAGTCCTATTCCATTTTCTTCAACATCCTTAGCAGAAGGCACATTCGGAAGATGACCATGCTTTACGATAAACTCTTCGATCTCTTGCAACGACATGAGATCATACTCGGTGGCAAATACATAGTCGGGAAAGTCAGCCAAAGAGACTTCTACTTCTCTGCAGAAGACCAGACCATCGGCATATACATTCCCGCCCTGTGTCACTCTGAACTTCTGCGTCGGTCCCCTTCTGAAGTCAAGAAAATCAAACTCATTGGGGCAGGCCCAGAAATCCACATGCATAAAATCACCTCCTTCTGCAATACATGAGTTGATATATTCGATTCTATGCAATGCACCATTGTTTATCTTAAGATCATTCACAGCAAAGGTGCCATTGACTTCCAGTTTGAAAGCAGGATTTGTCGTTCCGATGCCGACATTACCGACAACTCCCATATTACCGGCAACGTAAACATTTCCCCCTTGTGAGACTTTGAATTTTTCTTCGCTTCCTCTTCTGAAGTCGAGGAAATCAAACTCGTTGGGTGTTGACCAGATATCCAAGTGCATCACATCTCCGCCCGAGGGCATGTCAGGGTGTACGTATCTCATGGTAGCTGTGGGGAGATAGTCTGAGTTAAACTCTAAATCTCCGATCTTCACTACACTACCATTATCCGTAAGGATGCCGTCGACAAGTGTCGAACCATTCCATTTGGGAATACGGTTAATTGAAGCACTGCTGACCTGTGGATCTGATTCCAATACTGAAGGAACCTGCCAGCTGGCCAGACCGGAGGTGTCGGAGACCATGACTCGGCCGTCCGCCTGGTTGCCATCTACCATCTTAATGCTTCCAACAACATGCAATTTCGTATCCGGGGCCGAAGTACCGATGCCGACGTTGGCATTATTTCCAAGTACAAGGCTATTGCTTGTATTTACGACCGAATATGCGCCGATGGCTGTAGCATTGAATAAGCTCACGTCACCAACGTCAGAGTGATCCCCGACGACGGTATTCCGATCACCGGTGGTATTGGTGAGCATCGTCCAATGACCAATTGCCGTGTTTTCATATCCGTCAGTCAGATTGCTCATTGCGTGCGCACCAAGAGCAGTATTGGCAAAGCTGTTGTTATTTAGCAAGGCTTCATGGCCGATCGCTGTATTCGCTTCTCCTGTCGTATTCCAACTTAAGGTCCTGAACCCGGTTGCAGTGTTCCGATTCCCCGTAGTATTTCCTTGCAGTGCCTCACTACCTAAAACGGTATTGTTATTTATACCACTACCACCAAGACCCACTGTGATACTATTGATCAATGCGTCACCACCTGCAACATGCAGTTTTGCCGAAGGTGCGATAGTACCAATACCTACGTTGCCTGCGTGCGTCAGTGTCATGACATCACCGGTACCTTCATGATTGAATCTCAGGTCATCCGTACCTGTGGGTGCATACAATGTGCTAAAGACAGAATTGTCGGACATCAATTCAAGTTTGGCGTCACCTCCTCCGGATTGAATAAAAACGGACTGTGACAGAGGGCCGGCAATGTGCAGGTTTCGCTCCGGATGGCCAAGTGGAAATGTCCCAATGCCAACATTGGTGTCATCATCCGTAATTAATCCGTCTATCAGGGTCGTTCCATTCCACTTGGGAACTTTATGCATAACAGAACTACTAATCTGCGGGTCGGCCTCATGCGCGACCAGGTTCACCCATCCTGATGTCTCTTTAAACCAAAAAGATTCGGTCTCCATGTCGAAAACCAACAGGCCTACAGCAGGAGTGCTGATCATTTCACGCTGCGCCGTCGTCATACGGGGTATGAGAACGCCTTTATCCGTACTGCTCACTTCCAACAGAGCGCTAGTATCAGGAGAAGGAGTGCCAATACCCACGGCCTGACCAAATATCAATGACGAAACAAACATGAAAGCAGTTATGAGGATTGTTGTGAGGAGTTTCTTCTGATGCATGAGTAGCGTTGTTTTTAAAAGGTGAAAGCAATAAAATCAACACAACAAATATTCCTCAGTATTCATCACTCCTACAATCGTTCATTCCAATGAACTTACCACCCAGATATGCCTGTGCTTTCATTGATATCAATGATGCGCGTGGGTGTATGACATTTTGCAGGTTTGATCGCTTCTAAATATTGCCATCGCTACCCCGAGACCCCCCTGACCCACCCTGACCCCTCCCCTGACCCCCTAAAGGGGGAACCGCCACTCCCCTCAAATTCATGTTGCGGGTGGACTTCCCCTTTCCGCGAGCGCTGGAGCTTCTCAGCGGATTGCGTCCAACGACGTGGACTACGTCCGCTGAAGACGGAGGCGCTAAGGGATTGAGGGGTGCGGGCGGCATAAAGTGCTTTGACTGAAATGAGTAAACCTGCATTTCGTCACACACCCATGCGGCGTGGGACGTCATTGCTTTTTTTGTCAAATTGTACCTTTAAGAGAGTTACCTCATTATGCGATTTTCAGCTCGAACAACAGGTGCCCTTGTATGCATACTCTTCAGTGTGGGGGGAATCACAAATGCGCAGAAAATGGCAGTGGTTGGCCGGACACTCGAAATTCCGATTAAATCCATTGCCGCCGAACATGGTCTTTCACAGGGAATGATTAATGATGTTGCAGAAGACAGAGAGGGATTTCTTTGGGTGGTGAGGATGCATTTGGTAATATTATTATAGTCTTGGTACCTGACTGTGGAAAGCAAGGCCTTTGTGGCGAAAAGATGTCCAGGGACAATCAATAATGTATGTTCAGACGATGATCGAAACAACTTCGCACTGTAAAAGTAATTTCAACTTCACCGGCTAAAACAAAAACAGCGACCCCGATCAGTACCGGGATCGCTGTGTGCGTTCAAGCGAGTGTATGCAATCTCAATCTTAATCCGTCAAAACCATAGTCCGCGTGTCTACAAGACGATGATCGATGATGAGCGAGTAATGGTATGTGCCGCTAATCAACTCACCTCCTTTCACGGTTACCGTACCGTATCCATGAACGACATCAAACTGACGGACTACACTGCCCTTGCTGTCGCTGATAACAATAGTCGCTGTTGTCGCAGTCCGAGGTATGTAGAACTTGATATACGTCGAACTACTGAACGGATTGGGAATGTTCTGCTCGAGGAGCGGTGCTTCGTCTCCGGGAACAATGCCATTACCGGACTGCGTGCAGCAGAGTGAGAGGGATTCTTCGAAGGCCTTTATCTGGTTGAGTACATCATCCATCTTCGCCGTCAGATCGGCGATCTGCTCCTGCTGGTCCGAAATGATGAGTTGCTGATTACTGACCTGATGTTCCAGTAACGAGACCAACACTCCATTTTCATTTTGCGGTGCGGTGACATCATCGACCTTCGCATTGAGTTCCCGGATGGCATTGATTTGTGCAATCAGGATTGGGTGCAAATTCATGTTGAGAGTGCCGTCTTCATCTTTTCCGACTGCTTCCGGGAATACTTTTTGTACTGCCTGTGCCGTCAAGCCGACATTTTCAGTTGCAAGCACATCAGGACCAAAGGCTCTGTTTGCTCCGTTTTTGTAGTGATACCTCACTGGCTCTAGTTGCAGAATTTCATTCAGACCTTTGGTGTAGTCACCGTCGATATTTTTCAGGCGTTCATCGGAGGTGATGGTCCACGTACTGGTGGAAGGCTTACGCCCCTCGTCAAGGCTGAGTTCAAAGAGCCCGCCCGGGGTAGTGGTACCGATACCCACATTCCCATTGATCTCAATGCGCATCTTTTCCGTCTGTGTTTCAATCGGACCATCCGTATAAAAGCCGATTGAGCCGAATTCATGAAGTTCCAGACGATCATTGCTTCCGTCATAGCCTTCACGGATATAAATGGCATGATTGGGGTCATAGCCTTCGATTTTTGCACCTACGCCTGCATTCAAAAACAAATCACCGGTTGCAGATAATCCTCCTGTCACCTCAATGCCAGATCCATTATCATGAATGCTTCCAGGATTCAGTGCGGTGCCGTCCCATTTTGGAACCTGTCCTGCCACAAGGCTTCCCACTTTAGGATCTGTTTCAGTCACCGATAATGTTGCAGCATCTACCCAGGATGCATTTCCCCCGTTATCGCTTTGCAGGACATAATCAGCAGCGGCGCCTGCTGTCATTTGGAAGTCGTCAGTTTTGGTTTTGCCGATCACTTCAAGTTTTTCAGTGGGTGCGGAAGTACCGATACCGACATTGGCATTGTCACCGAGGACAACACTATTGCTTGCGCTAACTGTTGCATGTGCTCCAATAGCGGTAGCATTGGTCAGATCAGGGGATGAAAAAATCGTGAAAGCTCCGATACCAACGTTCCACGATCCGGTTGTATTACCGAGCATTGCTCCATCGCCCACCGCTACGTTGTTGTGGCCGGACGTATTGTCCCAAAGTGAACCAGGGCCTGCTGCGGTATTATTGTGACCCGTTTCATTAAAAAACAGGGACTGATGTCCCATAGCACTGTTATAATTTCCTGATGTATTATAGCGCAATGCATCAATTCCGATAGCAGTATTGGAAATACCGGCGGTATTTGCTCCTAAAGAGAAGGCTCCCATTGCTGTATTTTGTGAGGATGTATTTGCAACTAATGCCTCATGTCCTACAGCTGTGTTTAAAAATCCAACGGTATTGCTTAACAATGCATACGCTCCAGTCGCGACATTTGCATACCCAGTTGTATTATTCTCCATGGACCTGGCTCCAACTGCAACATTTTCTCCACCGGTGGTATTTGCGTTTAGTGTCCATTGCCCTGTTGCTGTATTCGCACCTCCGGTAGTGTTTTGGTAGAGCGCCCCCGTTCCGGTTGCCGTGTTGTAAGACCCACTGCCATTATTGGTCAAAGCGCCTGCGCCGGTGGCCGTATTTTCATAACCGGTTGTATTATCCTGTAGGGCCTGGATTCCGGTGGCGGTATTGTTCCATCCGTCCGAATTTGAATCAAGGGCCTGGCGCCCGATAGCGGTATTGGATTGATCGCTATTGTTTCCCCGTCCGACTGTGACACCATTCACGAGAGCATCACCACCGGCGACTTCGAGTTTAGCTGCAGGAGCAGAAGTGCCGATCCCAATATTGGCACCATTCCCCAGTACCAGGCTGTTGCTCGCGCTGACCTGCGCATTTGCGCCGATGGCGGTGGCATTGGCTAGGGAACCGGTTGCGACATTCGCCCCGAATCCGATAGCGGTATTACTTGAACCTGTCGCATTGTTTGAGAGCGCATCACGTCCCAGAGCTACATTCTCAGATCCTTGAGTATTATTTTCAAGTGCTCTCGTTCCTAAGGCGACATTGCTATTTCCAGTTGTATTAATGTTCAGGGCAGAGAGACCGACTGCAGTATTATCGACTCCCGAGGAGTTCTGTTTCAGTGCACCTGTACCTATTGCAGTATTTCCAGTTGCGTTATTGGATTCGAGTGCCGCAATGCCTACAGCAGTATTACCCTGGCCTGTAGTATTGCCTCCCAGTGCATTAAGACCCAAAGCTGTGTTGTCAAACCCAGAGACATTGCTAAACATGGCATAATCGCCAATTGCAGTGTTTGCATGTCCTGTGGTATTGTTACGCAAGGCCCTATGACCATATGCTGTATTTCCACCCGCTGTTGTATTTAATTCCAGCGCCTGATATCCTGTTGCGGTATTTTCTACGCCGGTAGTATTAGCATCAAGCGAGAATTTCCCAATTGCTGTATTGTTTTCATTTGTGCCTTCACCGGCTCCGACCCGAACACCATTGATTTTGGCATCTCCACCGACGATATCGAGTTTCGCTGCAGGCGCGGAAGTGCCGATCCCTACATTTCCGCCAGCATTGTAAATGTTGCTGGAGTTGACCACCCACTTTGCGCCATCCCAGTAGGGTGTGTTTCCTGTAGCTGTTCCCGGCGTGAGTAAACCAGCATCGCCTTGAGGCCCTTGCGGCCCGGCTTCTCCTGTTTCACCACTTGGACCTATTTCGCCTTGTATTCCCTGCGGACCAATTGGACCAGTTGCACCGATTGGACCTGTTTCGCCCTGTATACCCTGAGGTCCTTGAGGCCCAGTTGCTCCGGTTTCACCTGTTGGACCTGTTTCACCCTGTATTCCTTGTGGTCCTTGTGTACCAACTTCACCTTGAATCCCCTGAGGTCCTTGTGGGCCGGCTTCTCCTGTTTCACCGGTTGCACCGGTTTCTCCCTGTATTCCTTGCGGGCCTTGTGGTCCAACTTCACCTTGAATACCCTGAAGACCTTGCGGGCCGGCTTCTCCTGTTGCACCGGTTTCTCCCTGTATTCCCTGAGGACCCTGTGGCCCAACCCCGCCTTGAGGACCTGTTTCTCCTTTCACCGCAGTCACCGTCAGCGTGGCAAATCGCAATGTGATCTCCTTACCACCAGCTGTGGTACAGACAGCATAAGCTTCGACATGCTGACCTGCATCGATATAGCTGAGAGCAGTCATCGATAAAGCATTTTCATTGTCATTGTCTTTGTCAAAAAACTGTTGTGTGGCTTCCTGCAACTGCACGCCATTCACATATATGGCTACTTTAAAACTCTCCTGTTTAGTGATCACGATATTGCCAGTCAGATTGACCTGATAATAATCGGCGTTGGTTACCGTGATCCTGTCATTGGTATGGTCCGGCGTTGTCTCAGAACTCTCACCGTTTGTATCGAAGCCCGTGAGTTTGTACCAGGTATTCTGGGCTGGCAATGTTTGTCCCACTGTGTTGTTACTCACAGAAATCTCTCCATAGTAGGGCGGACCAATCATGGCTGTTTCTGTGTCCACAAAGGCATTTCCCGTTAAGAAAACTGCAATGACCAGTATTATCATCGTGGGTGAAGAGGCAGGTGTTCTTGTGTACATAGCTGAAAGATTTTTAAGAAAGGTGAAAGCAATAAAATCAACACAACAAATATTCCTCAGTATTCATCACTCCTACAATCGTTCATTCCAATGAACTTACCACGCAGATATACCTGTGCTTTCATTGATATCAATGATGCGCGTGGGACGTCATTGCTTTTTTGGTCAAATTGTACCTTTAAGAGAGTTACCTCATATGCGATTTTCAGCTCGAACAACAGATGCCCTTGTATGCATACTCTTCAGTGTGTGGGGAATCACAAATGCACAGAAAATGGCAGAGGTTGGCCGGACACTCGAAATTCCGATTGAATCCATTGCCGCCGAACATGGCCTTTCACAGGGAATGATTAATGATGTGGCAGAAGACAGAGAAGGATTTCTTTGGGTGGCTACCAAGGATGGACTCAACAGGTATGATGGTACAGGATTTCATGTATTTCGCAATGATCCTGATGATCCCCATTCTATCGCACAGAATTTTATTAGCTCCGTATTTGTGGATTCGAGGAACCTGGTATGGGTCGGGACCAATGCATCAGGACTAGAGCTTTTCGAACACACCACCGGCAGGTTTATCCATTTTGGCATCACTGCAAATCATCCAACCGGTTCCCGTATTCTGAATGTGAATCACATTAAGGAGGATGCATTTGGTAATATTATTATACAAAATGAAGATGGAAGTGAATTGGAAATCTTTGCAGTGATTCAGCACACGGATTCGGGACAACACATTTCCTGTCAAGTATACAAATTCGAAGATGTCTATCCCGGACTTAAGGACTTACCATTTCCTTTTAATGCTAAACAGATTTTGGGATTCAGGCGGGACAGTACGCTTTGGTATCGTGAAAATGACGACCTGTATAGGATAAATTCAGAGGGATGGGTCATCGCAGGAAAAACAGTGGCAGGTCCACTTTCGGAAGATCATTCAGATCCAGGAATAAGAGGACTCCCATATTTTTTTGACTCCGCATTTGACAACATCTATTTCGCTGATAGTGAAAATAATATTCATCAGCTTGATTTTGGTACCGGTTTATTCGAGCCGATTCTGAAGATCCCCTCAGACTATTCGATCCTGCATCAGCCATTATTTGTCGACCGTCAGAGTCACATTTGGGTCCATCAGAAGGACGGAAACATGCTGCGCGTTAGTCTTTCTGACGGGCAATTAAATCAGGTGCAAATAAATCGGGATAACACTGAAAAACTCAAAGGGCGTCCGTTCAAAATCGTATGCCAGGACAAACACTACAACCTGTGGGGCAGCACTAACGGACACGGATTGGTGAAGATCAGTTCAAGAAATGACAAATTAATGCGCGTTCCTTCCAACTCGGTGGATCAATATGGAGGGAGAGTAAATTTTCAGGGCAGAAGTGCAGTATATTATTATACACGCGATGTGATCACGGCTTGCAAGGATCGTATGCGACGTGAAAAGACGGGAATTGAATTCATAGATGTCCCGGCGCCTATGAGCATTGATAATCGGGGAAATTTTTGGACCAGTGCGATTAGTAAACAACTCAGGGAAGGGTATTTAATCCGAATTCATCCATCAGGTTCGATGTATGATATCATGGCGAGCATGCCTTACGACAGCAGTGCCGGATTTGCGGTACCAGTGTTTAGCGACCTCCGGGGTGAGATTTGGTTTGGCGAAAGGTATTCCGGAAAATCTGTGAGATTGTTCCATCTGAATCAAAAAACCGGGCGGGTTGAAGAACATTTCTTCCCGGTTGAAGTCATCCAGAACGATCATCACTTTATTTCTGATTGGTTCATCACAGGCGATAACGAATTTTGGTTGGGCACGAAGCAGGGATTGTTTTTCTTCAATCCGGTCACCTATCAATGGAAACACTACAGGTTTGATCGAGATGACCCTCAAAGCCTTTCGCACAATTACGTAATCACGCTTTGTCCGGACCCTGAGCAACCTGACAGGTATCTATGGGTAGGTACAGACGGTGGGGGGATAAATAAGTTTGATTGCGAATCCGGAAAATGCATACGCTACTCCACAAAAGATGGATTGCCGAATAATATCATTTATGGGATTCAAAGTGATCATCACCACAACCTTTGGATCAGTACGAATTACGGGCTTTCTCTTTTCAATCCAAAGACCCTGGAATTTCAAAATTTTACCACCGAGGATGGGCTTCCGGGGAATGAATTCAATAGGCATGATTACTGTAAGTCCGATGATGGACATCTCTTCTTCAGCGGCGTGGACGGCGCTATTTATTTTGATCCCGAAAAGTTTTATGAAACAGAGCGTCCGTCATTGACAGTGATCAACAAATTGAAGTTGTCAAATAAAGAAGTGGCGTATTTCCACGCTGACCTAAGACCGCCATCAGATGGCTTTCGACTTCCGGCACCGATAGAGTTGTGCCGCGAACTCGTGTTTCCATACGGAGAACGTATGTTCACTTTTGGTTTCACTACTCTTGACCTTACGAACCCCGGAGCAAACCGTTTTAAGTACAGGCTCGAAGGTTTCAATACTGACTGGATCAATGCGGGCACCATGCATGAAGCTACGTATACCAACCTCAATCCGGGGAAGTATACTTTTCAGGTATTAGGTTGTAATAGTGCAAACGTCTGGAATCCTGAGCCGACAGCGCTGCAGATCACCATCCTTCCGCCCTGGTGGGGAACATGGTGGTTTCGCATGCTTGTATTATCAGCCCTGGCCGGAGGAATCTATGTGTTATATCATTACAGGCATGTACAACAAATAAAACTGCTTACGATCCGCAATCGGATTGCAACAGACTTGCATGATGAAATTGGCAGCACGCTTAGCAGCATCTCGATTGCAGGTTCGGTAATTCAAAAAAAAATGCCGGTGAGTTCATCGGAAGTTACTTCACTCCTGCAACAGATCAGCAATAATACCGACAACATGATGGAAGCTATGAGCGATATTGTTTGGGCGGTGAATGCTAAAAACGACCGTTTCGATAATGTGATAAACCGTATGCGCGCCTTTGCGATCGAGATCCTCGAGCCCAGGGACATTCGTATTCATTTTGCCGCGAGTGATCATGTGAACAATCTGCTGTTGGATATGCAGCAGCGTAAGAACCTATACCTTATCTTTAAAGAAGCGATCCACAACGCTGCAAAGTATGCAGATTGTAAAAACGTATGGGTAGATATTAGCTTTCAGAATGGCAGGATGACGATGAACGTCAAAGATGATGGTAGGGGGTTTAAGGTCAGCCATTCCGGTGATGTGAACACGCTCTTTGCAACAGGCGCCGGGCAAAATGAAAGATTTGGCGGTAATGGCTTAAATAATATGCAAAAACGGGCCCGGGAGATCAGGGGGAAATTAAACATTGATACGTCACCCGGTCATGGTACATCAGTCCAAATCTCCTTTGTGCCGTGATCTGCGTAAATATCATTGGAATCAATGATTGGAAATGACTGATTACTCACGCAAATTTGTGGCATGCAGCAACTGAAAATTGCAGTATTTGATGATAATAAGCCGCGCAGGGAATTACTTCAGATTCTGATCGACTCCACCGAGGGATATACCTGTACGGGTGCGTATGAGGATTGTCGTGACGTTTTGAAGCATATTGCTTCCAATGTGCCGGATGTTGTGCTCATGGATATTGACATGCCTCATGTGAATGGTATAGAAGGTCTCGTCCTGATCAAGAAGCAGTTTCCCGAAGTCAAGATCCTCATGCAGACGATTTTCGAGGATGAAGAAAAAATATTCAATTCGATTGTTGCAGGAGCTGATGGCTATATCCTTAAAAAGACACCTCCGGTCAAGTTGCTCGATGCGATCAAAGAAGTCTGCGAAGGGGGAGCACCAATGACACCCTCGGTCGCTAAACAGGTATTGCTCTTATTCAGTAATAAACATAAGAGCATTCCCAGAAATGACTTTGACCTCACTCCACGTGAGTTGGAAATTCTTGCATTATTGGTGGAAGGATACAGCTACAAAATGATCGCGGATAAATGTAACCTCTCCTATTCGACCGTAAACTCGCACATCAGCCATATCTATCAAAAGCTCCATGTCTCCTCAGGTACAGAAGCCGTAGCAAAAGCACTTGAGCATGGGACCACGGGGATATCCAGGTTGAGGATGATTTTGTAGAAGACCTGAGGAATGAAAAGAAGAAGTCAAAATGTAAAATATAATGTAAAAGTCAAAATGTAAAAGTGATGACAGATTTGTGCGAAGTTTGGAACTTGCACTGTCGAAGAGGCTGTCTTGAAGTTTGCAACTTCCTGCACTGGTGAGATCCATTTTTAACTTTTGCATTTTACATTTGAGTTTACTCCGAAAAGTCACCTTTTGCACTCCCGCACCCCTCTGTCCCCTGAAGGGGAAGTCCACGCGCATTGAATTTCAATGTTTTATGCGGGCGGCGGTTCCACCTTTAGGGGGTCAGGGGTAGCGAAGCTCTTTTCGGAGTAGACTCACATTTTACATTTTGACTTTACTTTTTCTCTCATAAAGTCAGTCTCTCCGCAATCCCCCGATCATTCTTCAGTCGCGGCAGTTTGTTCTGCCCTCCAAGTTTCCCCATCGACTCCATATACTTCCGAAACCTATCTTTCTGCACCAGCGTGATGACAAGCGGCCGTAATACATTTCCTTCCCGCAAATCCCGATAATAAATATTCTGCGCACGCATTGATGCTTCAAGTTTATCTCTGAAGACTGTTAAATCATTCACCTCACCGTCAAACTCAATAAACCATTCATGATACGGCGCTCCTCCATCGGGCGGATTCACCTGGGGTGCAACGGTAAATTCCGTAACATGGATACCTGTAGCAACACAAGTTTCACTCATAGTCTGCTCGACTTCTTTTGCAATCACATGCTCACCAAAGGCGGAAATGAAATGTTCGACGCGACCGCTTACGACGATGCGATAAGGATCCTTGGAGACAAACTGTACTGTGTCGCCGATGTCGTAGCCCCAGAGACCAGCGTTGCTGTTGATAATGACTGCGTAATCCTTGTTCAGTTCCACTTCCTGCAGTGAAAGTCTGTCTGGATTTGCTGACGACAAACTCTCCGTAGCAACAAACTCGAAGAAGATACCAGAGTTGATGTTCAACCGGAGTCCTTCATACGGCCACGAATCCTGGTATGCGATAAATCCTTCGGATGTGGGATAGGTCTCGAGTGAGTCGATATGTCGACCTACAAGTTCTTCCAGCTTCGATGCATACGGTATATAGTTCACTCCGCCATAGACGAAGAGCGAGTAGTTTGGAAAGATATCACACACAGTTGATTTGCCAGACGCAGAGATCAATCGTTCATAATACATCTGCACCCAAGGAGGGATACCGCTGATGAGACGCATGTCAACCGGCCTTTCCCCTCCATGCGTCGGGGTAAACTTAAGCTGAGGGACCGGCGCGTTTGAACCGATACGAAGTGATTCTTCCACGATACGATCGACTTTCTCTCCCCAGTTATCAATACAATTCGTCTCGTAGGTGGGCAATTGATTGCTTTTGATCCATCGTGGGATGAGATGATTGACGATACCCGATAGACGACCGTTGGGAATGTCACCTTTCATTTCCAGAACAGGTGAGCCGCTCAGGAAGATCATCTTGCCGTCGAAAATCGATGCATCCTTGTTATGTGCTGCGTAATTAAATAAGACGTACCGTGCAGAACCTATATGATTCGGGATGCTGTCGGCCGTAATCGGGATATATTTCACACCCGATGTTGTACCGGATGATTTGGCAAAGTATCGCGGTCGTCCAGGCCACAGGATATTGCTCTTACCAGCTACGATGGCATCGATATACAGGCGCATCCTTTCATAGTCTCGAATCGGTATTTGATTTTTAAAATCCGTATAAGAGCGGATGGTATCAAAACCCAGTTCTCTGCCGATCTGTGTATCACGCGCTTGTCTCACCAATGCCTGCATGATCTTTTCCTGATACGCTATTGCATGACTGGCTTCATACAGCAGTTTTGCAGAAGCGCGCTTGGCGAAAGGGAGAATGAGTTTGGATTTCCAAGCCATGGAGGCGAAGATGGGGAAAGAGATGAAGAAAGGCGAAGGCTGAGGCTAAGGCGAAGGAAATCCGAAATCCAATTTTGGTCGGCCTTGATTGAAGGGTTGACTTACTGCGCGTTGTACGCCCTGAAGTAATATTACAGGGTCCGGGAGTCCAATAAAGCGAGCAGGGAAAAGGTAAAAGCCAAGGCAATGACTTAGGAATCGGCAATCCGAGATCCGCAATCTGAAATTCCGGTTTTACCAACTTCCTCCATTTCCTCGATTTCCCCGATTTTACCCCTTCTTTTAATGCCTTCCCTTTGATTTTCAAATGTCCGCTCGCAAAAAAGTTCTGATCATCCGCTTCTCCTCCATCGGAGACATTGTACTCACGACTCCCATCGTCCGTTGTCTCAAACAACAGCTCGGTGCAGAGATCCACTATCTGGTAAAGGAATCGTACGCTTCAGCGCTGCATCCAAATCCCTATATCGATCGCCTCATCACAATTAAAAAAGATGTCGATGAAGTATTGCCCACTCTTCGTGAGATTAAATATGATTGGATTGCTGACCTGCATCACAATTTGCGTTCATTCAACGTGAAGCAAGCGCTCAGACGTCCCGGCGCTTCCTTCCCAAAACTCAATATTGAAAAATGGTTGATGACGAATTTCAAGATCAATAGGTTGCCGGATGTACATATCGTGGACAGATACTTCGAAACAGTCAAGACTCTCGGAGTTATAAATGACGGGCGAGGCCTTGACTTTTTTATTGCAGCTGATACACGGATCGATGTGCAACAGATATCAAACAACAAACTCCCTCCAGGAAGTTATGTCGCCATGGCAATTGGTGCAGGACATGCTACAAAGAATCTTGAAGATGCGCAATGGCTATCATTGATCAAGAGCTTGTCGATGCCCGTTGCATTGCTTGGTGGACCTACGGATGCGGCTCGCGGTTCTTGGCTTGCATCTCAATCAAACAACTGCTTCAATTTCGCCGGATTGATTTCATTGCCACAATCTGCTTCCGTGATAGAACAATCGGCACTACTCATCACACCCGACACCGGGCTCATGCATATCGCCGTGGCATTGCACAAACCAGTTATTTCCGTTTGGGGCAATACCATCCCTGAATTCGGCATGACACCATACTACCCTCACGACCTTCAAATCAAGAATCAAGAATTCGAAATCAAAAATCTTCCCTGTCGACCCTGTTCAAAAATCGGATATGCAAAATGTCCGAAGGGGCATTTTCGTTGTATAAGGGACATTGCTTTAAAAGAAATCGCTATTGTAGCCACGCAGATCTTTGAAAGCTCTCGCCCGTAGCGGGATTTATTCCCGCGACAGAAATAGAGGAAAATGTGATGCCCTTAAGTGCTTTGCAAGTAAATCAATTTGTATTGTGGAGGGGTGGGATTTCATTCCCGCCCCGAATCCGGTTATGAAAATGTCCAAAGGGGCATTTTCGTTATATACGAGAACAGCGCCTGGAAGATATTGCGAAGTCGATTGAGGGAATATTGGGAGGAATAGATGAAATCGAGGAAGCAGAGGAAATGGACTAATGATAATCGGTTCTTCCAATTTCCTCTATTTCCTCGGCTTTTTCAATTTTGCCCCTTATCGTAACGTTAAAGCAATGCAAACTTCCCCCTTATCTTCCTGTTTTTCATCATATCTTTCATTAATTAAAAGATCTGAGCCATGAAATCGACAGCTCAAAAGTTAGCCCCCTTATTCACCATCGCGCTTCTTCTTGGTAGCTCATGTGCCACAAATCCTGTCACCGGGAAGAAAAATCTGATGTTGATTTCCGAACAACAGGAGATTCAGATGGGACAGGAGGCCGATCCGCAGATCGTCGCAAGCTTCGGCCTCTATCCGAATCAAACGATGCAGAATTTTATCAACGTGAAAGGGCAGGAGATGGCCAGGATTTCGCATCGCCCAGGGCTGAAGTATGAATTTAAAGTTCTCGATTCGCCGGTGGTGAATGCATTTGCCGTACCCGGAGGCTATGTCTACTTCACGCGGGGCATTCTGGCCAGTTTTAATAACGAAGCGGAGTTTGCCGGAGTACTTGGTCATGAAATCGGACACATCACAGCACGTCACACAGCACGTGCGCAGAGCAAGCAGATACTCTTTCAAATAGGCTTTATCGCAGGACTTGTGATTTCACCTGAGTTTGCACAGTTTGCAGATGTAGGACAGCAGGCTCTGGGTTTACTTTTTTTAAAGTTTAGCCGGGACCACGAAAGCGAGTCAGACAAACTCGGTGTAGACTACTCTACAAAAATCTCATACGATGCGCATAAGATGGCTGACTTCTTTCAGACCTTAAAACGGATGGGGGGCGATGACGCGAATTCAATTCCGACGTTCCTCTCTACACATCCTGATCCTGCCGACCGCTATGCGAAAGTACATGAACATGCTACTGCTGCTCAGGCGCAATTAGACAAGAGCAAATTGAAGGTAAACCGTGATAGCTATCTGCATATGATAGATGGTATCGTCTATGGCGAAGATCCTCGTCAGGGCTTTGTAGAGAACGATGTCTTTTATCATCCTGATTTGAAATTTCAATACCCAATCCCTAAAAACTGGGTTACTCAAAATTCACAGGCCGATGTGCGTATGGCGCCAAAAGATGGCAAGGCATTGATGATCCTCACACTTGCCCAAGGCTCATCGCTCGATGCTGCCGCGCAAGCGACAGTACAGGATAACCAGCTTACAGTAGTGGAATCGAAAAAAACAAATGTAAATGGATTTCCTGCCCTCATTATGGTAGCAGACCAGGGGAACCCGCAGGACCCGAAGCAAGTAATCAGGATTATGACCTATTTCATTCAGGATGGACAGACGATCTATAAGTTTCATGGACTATCGATGTTGAATGACTACCAGGGCTATGTTTCAACATTTAGGAATACGATGTCAGGCTTCAAACGACTCACAGATCAAAACAAACTCAATCGACAACCTGAACATTTGAGGGTAGCTTCTGTGCCTAAAACAGGAACAGTTCAGGCTGCATTCCAGGCATTGCAGGTACCATCGACCAGGATGGAGGAGTTTGCTATTCTCAATAGCATGAAGCTGAATGATCAGGTGCAGGCAGGTTCGTTGATTAAGGTGTTGAAATAGAGTAGAAGAAAGAACGGATCAAGGATGGAATGACCTTCCGGCATGATAGTCTTGTCGTTGAGTTCGATTTATGTTGTGAAGAGAGTAACGACGAACGAGTCGAGAAATCTTGTTGATAATTTCAGGATCTCTCGATTCGGCCTTCGACTCATTCGCGTTCCGCTCTTCGTCTCATGGCTCACTCGAGATGTGGGGGGCGCTCGCTTGCATCCTTGCGCCACCGCTGAAGCTTAGGCGGCTCGCGGTAGACTAGTCGCTGTGCCCCTCGCTGCCAATGACAACAAGCAACAATTAGATTTAGTCATTTACAACAGGTATAGCATGCAGCGGTATGGATTACTCGGAATGACAAGCATTTCCCCGTTTTAAGTTTCTATGAACTTTCTCCAGAGACCAAAGACTGTTCCCCGACAGTCTTCTTATCATTGTGGTTGAAATACCTAATGTATTGTAGTTATCAACACAAATTTCCTATCGTGAATAAGTCATTCATATTTATGCTTGTCAGCACCATGCTCTGGTCATGCCAAACCAAAACCGAATCAACTCCATCCACAGAAATCACGGCAGAAGAACTCGCTGCATACATCAAAGAACTCTCCGATGATTCCTATCTCGGTCGCAAGCCCTTTACGGAAGGAGAGCGTAAAACGGTGACATTCCTCGAAACCGAATTGAAGAAGCAAGGCCTGCAATCTGGTAATGGTGATAAGTACACCCAGGATGTCCCGCTCGTGGAAGTCAAATCTGTCCCTTCTCCTGAAATGCAGATCACAGGAAACGGGAAGAATCTCTCTTTTAAACTCAATCATGACTATGTAATTTTCTCCGAGCGCGAACAAGAGAGCATTGCTGTCAACAACTCTGAACTTGTCTTTTGCGGTTTTGGTGTGGTCGCTCCGGAAATCGGATGGAATGACTATGCCGGACTCGATATGAAGGGAAAGACTGCTGTGGTGATGGTTAATGATCCTGATTTCGGCACTGAGGATTCGACGTTATTCAAAGGCAACACAATGACCTACTACGGTCGATGGACCTATAAATATGAAGAAGCTGAAAGGCAGGGTGCAGAAGCGATCCTCATCATACATGAGACGACCTCTGCAGGTTATCCCTGGTTTGTGGTGCAGAGTTCGAGATCCGGCGGCAGATTGCAGCTCCAAAGTACAGATGGGAATCCCGGTAAACCCGCAATTCAAGGATGGATTACGCTTGATGCCGCGAAACAGTTATTCGAAGCTTCCGGTAAAGATCTCGCAGGTGAGATCAAGCGCGCACGGATGAGAGGATTTACCCCCGTGTCATTAGACTTGACAATGTCTGCCGGATTACAAAATACCTTCAGAGAAGATGTTTCGAAAAATGTCGTCGCGAAAATTGAAGGGTCCAAACGACCGGATGAAGTGATCATCTATACCGCGCATTGGGATCATCTTGGAGTAAGCACCTCTGTCGACGGAGATTCTATCTATAATGGTGCAGCAGACAATGGCACAGGGATAGCAAGTGTGCTGGCAATCGCGAAAGCATTTGCAGCTCAACCAAAGAAACCGGAACGCACGATTGTGTTTTTGTTTGTGACTGCAGAAGAGCAAGGCTTACTTGGATCCCAATATTATGCAGAAAACCCGGTATATCCTTTGAAAAACACCGTAGCTAATCTCAATATGGATGGCCTTTCGACTGCGGGCATTAAAAATGACCTCATTGTATACGGCTATGGTCATTCAGAGCTTGACGCATATGCCGCTACCGCAGCAAAAGAGCAGGATCGCTATATCACTCCTGATCCATCACCGGAGAAAGGGTATTACTTCAGATCGGATCACTTCAACTTTGCAAAAGTGGGTGTCCCGGCAATTTATGCAGAAAACGGACCTGATCATCGGGAGAAGGGAATTGAATATGGGAATAGCAAGGAAGAAGAGTATGTCGCTAATCGGTATCACAAACCTTCCGATGAGTTTGATGAGAGTTGGGATCTCCGCGGTCTGGCAATGGATGCGCAACTCTTCCTGACTGTCGGTCGGCGGTTGGCATCAGAGACGACGTTCCCGCAATGGAATGAAACTTCCGAATTCAGGAATGCCAGGAAATAATACCATGAAAGAGGATCAAGTGGGCGATCAACAACAGCTCGAATGGCTTGACAGCGAACGACTGGTAGAAGGTTTTTTTATTGTCGATAAAGTCAAACTCCGGCATAGGACTCATGCAGGTCACATGTCCCCTGAGCTCTCCTGGTATCTATTGCGCCGTCCAGATGCGGTATGTGCAGTGGTATTGAACACAGATCGACAAACATTGTATTTCGTGCGTCAATTCAGACTAGGTATTGCTGCCAAAGGTGATCCTGCCTGGACAGTAGAACTCGCGGCTGGGGTCGTCGATCCAGGAGAATCGCGCACCGATGCCATCCTGCGTGAAGTGCATGAAGAATTGGGATTCGAAGTGACAAAGGCGGTTGAGATACAGAAAATGTATCCCTCACCGGCAATCCTGTCTGAAAGGATATATCTATATTATATCGAAGTCTCCGACGCGCAACGTGTGTCCGATGGAGGGGGCACAACCGACGAACATGAAGATCTCGAGATTCTGGAAGTGCCGGTGAATGAGCTGTCCGACTTCGTCGATGCCTATGAGATCACCGATGCCAAGACCTTAATTGGTCTGGCCTGGTTTATGTACCGAAAAGGCCGGTCTTAAAGCGAAAAGCCTGAACGCGCGTTCGCATCCAGGCATTTTCGACTAAGGTCTCAAAATAAGAAAACTACATCTTTGATGACGGCAAAGCCGTGAATATCTGCTATTTAGATATCGGTTTTTTGTTCACCTGACACCCCATTAAACGCATCATATGTGAAAAAGTTGCGCCGTGAAGGCTGGAACATATAAGGCAGCGCACCTTCGTACACTGTTTTCGGGATAAGAACGAGCCAAAAGTAAATTTTTTTTGCTTTCCTACCAACTTTGAAAGCGCCTGATGACCTGCATAATCCGGTATACTTAGAGGTGCCCAGGAAAGGACTCACTTCGACAGCTCAGTGTAAACTTCTCGTCCTGTCTCGGTGCCCAGGACAGGACTGTCTCACTCTTTTCTTATAATCAAGATAATCTTGCCCAAAAGCTCTGGCCAGGTAGTTTTCTTCTCTCACGATGACAAAAAAGGTGACAATCATGATGACCAATGGAATAAAAATAAATGTCCACCAATTCCCCTTCACAACAGCGATGCCACAGTAGATAAACAATAAACCTGTATACATGGGCGGGTAAGAGAATAGATGCCTGAGGTTTGTAATGATCTTCCCGGCATAATCGTGACAAGGGTGTTTTTTGTTCTCAAAAATGTCATCAGCGCTGGCAATAGGAACGTGACACCTGCCAGAATAAATCCGACTCTCAAATATCTGGAAAGGGCTTGTTCAAAAAAAGACGTGGAAAGTGGAATAAATTTTTGCACGGGAGAGGCCAAGCTTTATAAAAACAAGATCTTCCTCTACAGTGCCTTTGCGTTGTTGGTTCCTGCTTTTGCACACGGATACTATGGCTACTTCTTGAATCTGGTAAATATTCCCAGCCTCAGGATGGGGCGACTGTTTCTTTGATTATTGTTGTCGGCTTGGTTCAACTGGCGTATCGACGTCGTAAAAATTCTGTCATCAAAGAAGGGTAGTCTCTATTGATTCATATTTTTATTTTCATTTTCGCCCCTACATCTTCCTCTCCAAAAACTCATCGGTCGTATTCGAATGAGGCATCTCCTTCTGAGGCACAGGTACGTTCAAAAATCGGCACAACGGTTCCCATCCTTCTTTGAGATTATACACAAGAAGTTTTTCCTTTGGCACAGCATCGATCACAGCCTGATTCCAGTCATGATAAAATCGTAACGCTGCTTCCTTGTTCTCAAAGCCTTTCGGAAAAAAGTCTTTGAGATATGCTCCAGCGAACCTCAGTACTGAAAGTCGTTGACGCAAAGTTTTATTGAAGGGCAGGCGAAGACTCATCCTCACGATCTTACCCATTGATGGCCTGGAACTCCGGATGATCGTATCACCAAAGCTTTTATACCAACTCTCCGGATCACGTACCGTCAGGATCACCCTGGCATCCGGATACCATTGGATGAATTGCTTGTAATGTGGGAAGACCGGCACATCCACGGCAGACTGATATCCTTTGAAAAAATCCTCATGATCCACTTCTTTCCCAGCGCGCAGATCCTTCCAAAAGCTGACCCTCTCCGGATGGTCCATGATCAGGTTTTCCATATGATAGCACTTGCCGAAGCCCAGTTCTTCCAACGCGAGCTTCAGCGAGTGTGTACCAGTGCGTCCGATGCCGGCGCCAATGACTTTGATTGACATGCTTAAAATTCTTTATCAATCTATCCTCAGCAATTCTTTATTCAACATTCGATATTCGTTCTTCATCACTCATCACTCATCACTCATCATTCATCATTCATCATTCATCATCCATCACTCATCATCCATCATCCATCATCCATCATCCATCACTCATCATCCATCATCCATCATTCATTCTCCTTTTTTCTCCGCCGCAGGCAACGAATGAATATACTTATACACCGCCTCAATCTCTACATCGCTGAGAGCACCGATCCCCGCAAACGGCATAAACTGACCTTGCAATGCTTTCCCTTCCGGGGTCTTGCCCGTTCGGAAGGTATTGATGAATTGTTCCAATGTCCACTTGCCGGAGTTACTGCCGGTAGAGATATCCGGGACAGGAGGAGAAACCGGATCAGGTGACTTTCCTCCACCAAAATCTGCACCATGACAATTCTTACATCCGTCGAAATCCACGACATATTTACCATACTCAATGCTATTGCCGATCGGAGGCGCAGTGATATTCTTTGCTTTCTCATGATCGATGACTTTGTAGGGGAAAAGATTACCAAACATGCCCGCGCCGGCCATCACCTGAGACATATAGGTAAAGTGGCGTTTTGCGAACCTGCGCTCTATTGGTGGTAATGATTTGAGATAAGCGATAATGCACCCCAAATCCTGATCGCTGTAATGAGTGTAGGCTTCGGAGGGCATCACCATAAGAGGATTACCTCTCTTATTCAAGCCATGGCGGATAGCTCTGACAAAATCTTCGTCCTTATAGCCTTCTGTATCGCTGTCTTTTGCACGGGTGAGATTGGAGGAAGCCAGGCTCCCGATCTTGGGATCATCAAAGAAGACTTTGCCTGCCAGGTCTACATCATGACAATTCCGGCATCCAACTGTCAGTGTCCTGCCTCGCTCGATCGAAGCCGAATCCGTTGGAATCGCCACGGGTGCAGGGGTGAGTTCGTACTTTTTGACAAACTCCATATTAAATTTTCTGGCCAACAGCCATGAACCAATGAGGACAATAAGTACCAGGGTCAGGAGCACGATCCCTGTCCATTTCAATACTTTTTTCATAGTGCGTGTGAGAAAAGGGTGAATTAATAAGCCGCGAAATCTACAAAAAGAGCTTTAACCGTATCGTCTGTTCCGGAAATAAATTGTACAATGGGTTTGGTCTTTTAGTTACTCGGTCAATTCCCTTTCAATGATCGGAGCCAACACACTCACTGCAGTTGAATCCGTCAGTCAATGTAGTACAGCGACAATCGTTGCATTCTTGTCAAGAATGAAAGTTGTCGGATAACCCCACCTCATCCTAAATGTCTCCTCTATGAGCGTGCGGCCATTTGCAATATGATCGAATTGCCATGGATGTTCAATCAGAAACTCATCAACATCATCCTTTCTATCTCTTCCAATTGCAAGAAAATTGACGTCCTCTGTCCCAAATTTTCCCACCATATCATTAAACACTGGAATTTCTGCAACACATGGCGGACAGGTGATGAACCAAAAGTTTACCACACTTACTTTCCCTTTGAAATACTCTTTGTCAACTACATTACCATCGATGGTACTCGTGGTAAATTGAGGCGCTACCGCTCCTACAATACAATCACGTCCTATAAACACGAATTCTGTCCCCGACTCTTCCTGTCTTTGTTTCAACAGGCTGTCACAGATAGCAAGACCTTGTTCATAGGTTATTTGAGCATGCTTTTCGCATGCATTTATTGTCAGGAAAACGATTATTAAACTTGATGTTCTCTTTATTCGGCTTAAATAAGTGTCACGATTACAACGTGACAGCTCTTCCTTCGCCTTCGCCTCAGCCTGTTCGGCACAAGTCATTTGATTCTCAATTTATTCATGTCGATACGATAAATATTCCCCATCCCATTCAATGGATGATTCGCAAG
The DNA here is from genome assembly GCA_035292505.1 of Saprospiraceae bacterium. Taxonomy (GTDB): domain Bacteria; phylum Bacteroidota; class Bacteroidia; order Chitinophagales; family Saprospiraceae; genus DATDQA01. The sequence goes on from DATDQA010000191.1 coordinate 39,845, forward strand.
TCGTGACAACTCTCCGGTATCTTCGATCCCGCCACGTGATTCCGCAGACCTATCACTTGTGAAATAGAAATTCCCTCTTGCGTAATCCACAAACGGACAATAATCCAGTTTATCCGAGTTGATTGTCGCGCCGAGGTTCTTTGCCTTCGTCCAGCTTCCATCAGTATTTCGAACACTGTAATACAAATCACCGCCGCCGAGATCATCCTCTCTTCCATACGAACTGAAGATCAAGACATCCTCATCAGGGCTGATGTAAGCATTGAACTCATACGTGGCGGAATTGATGTTTGTATCCAGCACTTCAGGTTGCTGATAGTTTCCATTGACATACCTGCTGACAAGAATGTCTTCCCTGCCCATGCCATCTCTTCTTGTTGCGGTGAAATAAAGATTGCCATTCCGGCTCAGAGATGGATAGTATTCTCCTTCGGTAGTATTGATGAGATCACTTAATGGAACGGGATCATTCCATGCACCATTTACGCGCTGCGACTTCCAGATATTGTAGTCATTTCGTGTAGTATCTGAAGGCATTGGTCTGTCGGATACAAAAAACAACGTATTCCCTTCTGCGGCATAAAATGGTTCAATATCCTGATAGACTCCTGAAATGTTGACAACCTCCTTGTTGCCCCAGCCTTGGTCTGATTTCACGATGGCGACGAGGCATCTCCTGGATTGATCGTAAGTGCCGAGAGAATACATGATCTCATTTCCATCCGGAGAGATTGCCATATCGCGTTCATATAATTCAGTGGAGATGATACCGGGAGCGAAAAGTTCGAGCGTGTCGGGTGTGATGGTGAGATCAAAAGAGATTGAAGGATGGTGCTTGCAGCTGGAAAAGAATATGACAATAGAAATGATACAAACCGTTGTTTCTTGAAGAATAAGAAGGATATTTTTCATGCAATCAAATTGACAAGTATTACGTATTAGATTTTCAAGTTCATTTTACCTCTCTTCTCATTGAGCGTTTACCACATTCTCAGTCAAATACTGCATCAACTTCGTCGCCGACATCAGTGCAGGTCCTGCCAATGCATCGTTAAACAAAGCCGCAATCGGTCCTTCACCGAAATACAATCCATCCGAAACGAGGAAGGTAATCCGGACAACACCGCGAGATGGATGCGGACGCCTTGGCTTATCCCATGGACCGATTTGTTTTACAATGTTCGCACTGGCATTGAAGAGCTGTGTGATAAGAGCCTCTGAGGTGTTATTCGATGTCTCCCAGATGACCATCTTTCCGGTGTGGTTGATGTAGCGGGCACTGCCATCACGGAATGAGGCCAGCACATCAAGCCCTGCGTCTATTCCGACTTCAACGATGACTCCATGTAGTTCCTTCGTATTGACATTCTGTCCTCCCTCACGCAAGAGATTGTAAGCAAGAATCTTCATGCGCGATTCCGTCTTCTCATCATCGATGATCTTCCGGAGATCTGCAACATCACTCGTGTCCGCCATCAGAATGCTCCAGGGATATTGATTTGTCTGACTTGCACTGCGTCGATACAATCCAATACTATCACAGAAGAGCAGGTTGTAAATGAGATTCGTGGATTCGTTATGATATGGTTTGGGCATGCCATCAATATTTAATGAATCGACGATATATGTTTTCAAGTATTCTCTGTTTGCGCATGTGTCTTTTTGTAAAAAGAAACTCAAAGATGATCGAAGATCTCTGCAGCCAGTTGATTGAATTCGGACACTGAAGTTGTACTGGTGATCTTATTCACCTTCATCCTCAGCAGTCTCTCACCTTTTCTTGCCAGGATAAACAGGAAGTTTTCGCCATCACTATGAAAGTATGCCTCGTCTCCCAGGTCATGAAGTTCTTTGACTCCTGCATGATCCGCATTAGATGCCTTGATAGAGGAGTACACTTTTTGTGCCGATGAAACCTGCGCATATTGTTCCAGCATCAAATAAATATTACCGGTCTTCCCGGTTTTCTCATCTTCAGCATTTGCCGTAAACGAACATTTGAATGTCGAAACTTCTGCTTCTACAATTGATGCACTGTCTGATAAATGCGCCTGTTGTCCAAGTATTTTTTCGGCATTTGCCAGGGTGAAGAAATTTTGAGGATCAATTGCTGAAGAATCGTTTTCTTCTTGCTGCGTGTTGTCTCTATTTGATGTGGTTGACCTCTCGCAATACAAGAGTGATAGTCCTGTGATAATGAAACAGACTGTTTTAATCATAATGGAGCTATTCAATGAAGAAGGCAATATCTTTTTTTAAGGCATCACATACTTTCCAAGTAAAATTAACCAAAGGATATAACCAGTCATTCCTCCTGCAAGTCCTGCCAGGACAATAGTCAGGCGTTGCTTTGCCGGGATCACTTTGAAGATCACCATTGCGAGAACAATAGCCCCGATCAATCCTGTCAATGCTGTAATTGACCAATACGGAAGTCCGAGATATTCCGCCATCCTGATCTCATCCTCAGATGTCGTAAATTCTCCCTTCCATAGGCCACGACTCAACCAAACACAGAGATTTGCTGTCTGCCGGAGCCAGAACAGTGAAAGGAATACAAGTATCCATTGGATGAGGGAAAGCCTGTCTTTCTTGTGAAAGCGTCCACGAAATATATACAAGAGTACAAGTCCAATTGTACCAGTCAGCATTGTTTGTAATGGTCCACCGAGTGTGATGTAGAAACTCTTCTCGGCACTTACAATTTCATCATTCTTTGGTGTCCAATAGGTTTTTGCATAATTTATCCTGGCATCGTACCCATATGCCTTTGCAATGACATAGTGTCCGTATTCATGGGAAATGGTGCCTATCACCGAAGCCATCATGAAAGCAGGAAAGATGCATATGAAGAGTCGTCTGTGATTAATATGCGTTAGCAAATCCATTCCAGATGGTAAGTGTACGATGTTTTGTGCCAATGACTTTAGGCGTAGAA